>NZ_JARAUO010000031.1:0-105054 GCF_033792105.1 Streptomyces sp. WI03-4A | reverse complement strand
CACCACCGCGGAAGGCACGGACGAGGCCGCCCCGGCGACCAAGCCCCGCCGCACCCGCAAGACCGCGGCAACCGCACCCGCCGAGGCCGCCGAGGCCGCCGCCGACACGGCCGAGGCCGTCGAGGCCAAGCCGCGCCGCCGCACCCGCAAGGCGGCCGAACCGGCCGCCGAGGCCGCCGTCACCACCGCGGAAGGCACGGACGAGGCCGCCCCGGCGACCAAGCCCCGCCGCACCCGCAAGACCGCGGCAACCGCACCCGCCGAGGCCGCCGAGGCCGCAGCCGTCGAGGCCAAGCCCCGCCGCACCCGTAAGACGGCCGCCACCGCCGAAGCCGCCCTCGACACGGCCGAGGCCACCGAGGCTAAGCCGCGTCGGACCCGCAAGACGGCCGCCGTCGCGGTGGAGGAGGCCACCGAGGCGCCCGCGCCCAAGGCGCGTCGGACCCGCAAGGCCGTGGCCGATGCGGCCGCTCCGGAGATCCCGGCGCAGGCCACCGAGGAGCCCGAGGTCAGGCCGCGTCGCCGTACGCGCAAGGCCGCGGCGGCCGTCGAGGCCACCGAAGGCTGATCCGGCACCCCGTCGTCGATGGCCCGGTCCACTTCCCGTGGACCGGGCCATCGACGTTTTCACCGACCGGCCGGCGGGCCTCCCGAGCACCGACGGACGTGTCCGGTCCCTCCCTCCCGGCCCCGCTCCCGTGCCCGATAGCCTGCCTCCATGAGCCGGCCTGCCACCTTCGTCCCGCCCCCCGGTGCCCGCGCGTATGCGCTGCGGACCGCGCGCGGTGAGTTCGCCGTCGTCGACGCGCCCGTGGCGGACGGGGTGGAACCCAGGGGGGTCGCGCTGCTCCTGCCGGGGTTCACCGGCAGCAAGGAGGACTTCAATCCGCTGCATGTGCCGCTGGCCGAGCGCGGCTACCGGACGGTGGCCGTGGACGGGCGCGGGCAGTACGAGTCGGACGGTCCCGAGGAGGACCAGTCGGCCTACGCGCAGGAGGAGTTGGCGCGTGACGTGCTCGCGCAGGCCGAGGCGGTCGGGACACCCGTGCACCTGCTGGGGCACTCGCTCGGCGGGCAGATCTCGCGTGCGGCGGTGCTGCTGGACCACTCCCCCTTCCTCTCGCTCACCCTGATGGCCTCGGGTCCGGCGGAGATCTCGGCCTCCCAGCGGGAGCGGGTGAAGCTGCTGCGGGACGCGCTCGCCGTGATGACGATGGCCCAGGTCTGGGACGCGATCCAGGCGATGGAGGCTCCCGAGGAGACCGACACGGGCACGCTGGACGGCGGCCTGGACGACCGGAACGACCTGCGGCGCCGCTGGCTCCGCAACAAGCCGGCCCAACTGCTCGCCACGGGACACCAGTTGTGCACCGAACCGGATCGCGTCGCCGAACTGGCCGCCGTGCCGCTGCCGTTCCACGTGCTGTCCGGCGCGCTGGACGACACCTGGCCGCTGGCGCTGCTCGACGGGATGGCGGCCCGGCTGAACGCCCGGCGGACGGTGGTCGAGGGCGCCGAGCACTCCCCCAACACCGACCGGCCGCTCGCCACGGCCCGCGCGATCGCCGACTTCTGGCAGGCGCACCCGGGCCGGGCGGGCCAGGGCCTGTTTCGCAACAGGCCCTAGCCGTCAGTACTGCGTCTGCAGGTGCTCCCAGAAGCCGTCCCTGAGGGAGCGGCGCAGGTCCGCCTGGCCGCGCAGGGAGTACTGGAGCAGGCCCTCGGCCTCCACCAGCAGGTCCTGGTCGACGGAGCCGGGCAGATACGGGTGGCCGGGCAGCAGCTCGACCAGGGCCTCGCGGCCCCGAGCGGACAGCCACTTGGCGGCGATCTGCGCGCCGACGAAGCGGACGTCCTCCCGGGTGGGCCGGGCCCCGGCGGTGGCCTCGTAGGCGGCGGCCGTGCGGCGGGAGACGTACGGCTTGAAGAACTCCAGGTCGAAGGTGCGCTGGCTGTCGACCTCCCAGAGCAGCGGCTCGGCCTGGTTGCGGCCCTCGGGCGCCTCGATGCCCCACAGGTGGACGCGGGCGCCGTAGCCCTGGGCCGCCTCGACCGCCGACACCAGGTCCTCGTCGCCGCCGAGCAGGGCCGCGTCACTGATCGCGCGATGGCGGGCCAGGGACTCCAGGTCCGAGCGGATGAGCGAGTCGACGCCCTTCTGCTGGTTGTTGGCGTTGAGGTTGCCCAGGCGGACCTTGACGTCGGGCAGTTCGGCGATGGACTGCTGCTCGGCGGTGTGGATGCGCCGCCGGGCGCCGTCGTACCAGTAGACGCGCAGCAGCCGGCTGTCCGCGAAGATGGTGCGGGCCTTGTCGATGAGCGCGTCGATCAGGCCCTCGGCGTCGAGGTCGAAGGCCCGCCGGTCCTCCGTACCGGCGACCAGCCGGCCGGCGGCCGCGTAGAGATAGCCCGCGTCGACGAAGATCGAGTGGGTGGAGGGCGTCTTCGCCACCTCGGCGAGCATGCGCTGCAGCAGCTCGTTGGTGTGGTCGATGCGGGCGGCGAGGGCCGCCAGGTCGTCGTTCATCGCCACCATTGTCCCGGCGGTCACGCTGCGAACACAACCGATCCCGGGCGGTCTCACGCACACCGCTTACCGTTCAGTAATTAGTCGTTCGAAAAATTTATTTAGCGTAGGGAATGTTTGTAACACGCAGCTCGTTAACTCTCTACGACAGCACACGTCACCCAGTAGTTCTCCTCAGGAGGATGACCAGACGAAGGGAGAAGCCCATGCGCTTCGAAATCATGCGACTCGACGAGGTCAACGGCACCACCGTGGACACCACCGTCGTGGACGCCGCCTCCGTCAACCGGATCGTTCAGCAGGCCGCCGCCGTGGGGCAGCGCCTGTGGATCCGCCCGGCCGAGACCCCGGCCTCGTAACGGGGACCGCCACTCAAGCCTTCCGGGGGAGCCGAGGCCCGTTCTCAGCTCCCCCGGATCACCTGAGTGATCCCGTTGATGATCTGCTGCACGGCGATCGCGGAGAGCATCATGCCCGCGAGCCGCGTCACCAGGACCACACCGCCGTCCTTGATGACCCTGATGATCAGCAGCGAGTAGCGCATCACCAGCCACAGCACGACGTGGATCGCGACGATCGCGGCCCACACCGAGATCTGCGTGGACACAGTGCCGGCCTTCTGCACGGCCAGGATCACCGACACGATGGCACCGGGCCCCGCCAGCAGCGGCATGCCCAGCGGCACGAGGGCGACGTTGACGTCCTTCGTCTGCTTCGGCTCGTCGGTCTTGCCGGTGAGCAGGTCGAGCGCGATCAGCAGGAGCAGCAGCCCGCCCGCGATCATGAGCGCGGGGACGGAGACGTGCAGGTAGTCGAGGATCTGATGGCCCAGGACGCCGAAGACGGCGATGACCCCGCCCGCCACGCAGACGGCCTGGAGGGCCATCCGCTTCTGCACCTTGGCCGGACGGCCGGCGGTCAGGGCGAGGAAGATCGGGGTGATCCCAGGGGGATCCATGATGACGAAAAGGGTCAGGAACAGAGAGCCGAAGACGGCGATGTCGAACATGCGGGAAGTACTGGCCTTGCGGAGAGGTGTGCGTGGGGACGGACGTCGGCGGGTCCGGTGAGGTGACCGGGCCCGGTCTCAGGCTCCGCCGGTGCCGGGCACCGGGAAGGCCCCGGTCGCCCGCCGGGTGATCTCCCCGTACACCTCGGGGTCCGTCGTGCAATCGCCGAGCGCGACGGTCTTGCGGCTGCCGTGGTAGTCCGAGGACCCCGTGACCAGCAGCCCCAGGTCCTTCGCGAGGCCCCGCAGACGGGTCCGGGTGTCGGCGTCGTGGTCCATGTGGTCGACCTCGATGCCGTCCAGGCCGGCCGCGGCCAGCTCGGCGATCACGGACTCCGGTACCGTACGGCCGCGCTTGGCGGCGGCCGGGTGCGCGAAGACGGTCACGCCGCCCGCGCCCTTGACCAGCCGGATCGCCTCGAAGGGGTCGCTCTCGTGCTTCTCCACGTAGGCCCGGCCGCCGTCGGCGAGCCATTCCTCGGTGAACGCGTCGCTCACCGTGGGCACCACGCCCAGTTCGACGAGCGCGGTGGCGACGTGCGGCCGCCCCACCGAACCGCCGGCGGCGATCCGCTCGACCTGCTCCCAGGTGACCGGCACGCCGAGCGCGTTCAGCTTGGCGACCATGCCCTGGGCCCGCGGCACCCGGTCGTCCCGGACCAGCTCGCGCTCGGCGAGCAGGGCGGGCTCCTCGGGGTCGAAGAGGTAGGCCAGCATGTGCAGGGACACGCCGTCGACGCGGCAGGACAGCTCGGCGCCGGTGACCAGGGTGAGCCCCTCGGGCAGCGCGGCGATCGCATCGGCGTACCCGCGGGTGGTGTCGTGGTCGGTCAGCGCGACGACGTCCAGACCGGCCGCGGCGGCGTTGCGCACCAGCTCGGCCGGGGTGTCCGTGCCGTCGGAGGCCGTGGAGTGACAGTGCAGATCGATGCGCACAGCGACTCCAGGGCAGGACGGGGACGGAGGGGGACACCTAAGGATAGCCGCAGGAACGGCATGCCCTGTCACACCCGAACCCCGGAGGCACCCCCTACAGGGGCGCTCAGGGGCGCAGCAGCCGCGGTGACAGCGCCCCGCAGGGGACGAGGTCTATCTCCGCGCCCGCGTCCCGCAGGTCCGTCAGCACCAGCTCGTCGTACATGAGCATGCTGGACTGCTCCGGCCAGACCACCGCCCACAGCCACAGCCCGAGGGCTTCGCCGGCGAAGACGGCGCGGTCGTGCGGGGCGCCGGAGACGTGCCAGAGCGGGGTGGGGCGGCCGCCGGCCAGCACCTTGGCCTGGGGCGGCTTCTCGACGTTCAGATAGGGGCCCGGGTCGGGGGCGTCGATGCCCGCGTAGTGCGCCCCGAGGCCGACGCCGAGTTCCTCGGCGACCAGGATCAGTTCGCCCACCCCGCCGAGCGGGCCGGGACCGGAGCAGGCCACGGCGGTGGCGCGACCGCCGCTGCGGTCGTCACCCGCGTAGGTCACGCCCGTGAACAGCCATCCGACCGGTAGCGGCCAGGGCATCCACACCGGGACCTGCGTGCGGCGCACCACGACGGTGAGCGCCTCGACGCTGGGCGGGATCACGGGCTGCAGCGGGTACACCGACCCGTGCTCGTCGCACTGCCAGGCGTCGGCGAAAAGGCCGGGAGCCCGGACCCGGCCACCACACTTCGGGCAACTGGGTTCGCCCCTCATAGGGCCCCACGGTCCTACCCCGGGACGCCCGCGTCAAGGACGATCACCCGTCCGGACGGAACACCCGCGGCCCGCCCACCAGGGAAAACTAGATGCATCTTGCATTAATTAGCTACCCTAACCTAGTATGTGTATAAGCCAACTATCTAGCCAGGACGGGAGAAGCACATGGACTCCTTCGACGCCGGAGCAGGCGGCATCCTGCGGCAGCCCAAGGCGGTCTGGGCCACGGCAGGCGCCTCGGTCGTCGCCTTCATGGGCATCGGCCTCGTGGACCCGATCCTGCCCTCGATCGCGAAGGGCCTGAACGCCACCCCGGGCCAGGTGTCCCTCCTCTTCACCTCGTACTTCCTGATCACGGCGGTGGCGATGCTGCTGACCGGCTTCGTCTCCAGCCGCATCGGCGGCCGTAGGACCCTGCTGGTCGGCCTCGCCTTCGTGATCGTCTTCGCCGCCCTCGCCGGCACGTCGGACACGGTCGGCCAGCTCGTCGGCTTCCGGGCCGGCTGGGGACTGGGCAACGCGCTGTTCGTCTCGACCGCCCTCGCGGTCATCGTGGGCGCGGCGGCCGGCGGCAGCGCGGCGGCGATCCTGCTCTACGAGTCCGCGCTCGGCCTCGGCATGGCCTGCGGCCCGCTGCTCGGCGCCGTCCTCGGCAACATCAGCTGGCGCTACCCGTTCTTCGGCACCGCCACCCTGATGGCGGTCGGCTTCCTGTGCATCACGGCGTTCCTGAAGGAGCAGCCGAAGCCCGCGCGGAAGACCTCGATCCTCGACCCGCTCAAGGCGCTCGGCCACGGCGGCCTGGCCTCGGCCGCGGTCTCGGCGTTCTTCTACAACTACACGTTCTTCACGGTGCTGGCCTTCACGCCGTTCGTGCTGAACATGACCCCCTACCGCTCGGGCGCGGTGTTCTTCGCCTGGGGCGTGCTGCTCGCCGTCTTCTCGGTGATCGTGGCCCCGCGGCTGCAGGCACGGTTCGGCTCGCTGAAGGTGCTCGGCGGCTCCCTGGTGCTGCTCGCGGCCGACGTGCTCGTGCTCGGCTACGGCGACCACACCACAGCCGTCGTCTGCACGATCCTGTCCGGCGCCTTCATCGGCGTGAACAACACCGTCTACACCGAGCTGGCCCTCGGCGTGTCGGACGCGCCGCGCCCGGTGGCCAGCGCGGGTTACAACTTCGTCCGCTGGTTCGCGGCCGCCGCGGCGCCGTACTTCGCGCCCAAGATCGAGGAGTGGACGGACATCCACGTCCCGTTCGTGGTCGCGGCCGTCACGGCGGTGCTGGGCGCGCTGGTGGTCGTCGTACGGCGCCGGGCGCTCACCCACGAGGCCGAGCGGCTCGAGCCGGCCCACGCCACCGAGGACGGCGTCACCGTCTTCGCCAACTGACCCTTCGTTCCCGGGTCTTGGTGAGCTTGCTCACTCGGGCGCGATGTCCAGCGGCACGGACCTGCGGGCGGGATCCCGCAGGTCCGTGCCGCTCGCCAGCCAGCGCTCCTGGAGCGCCTGGGCGCCGTGCACCCGCTTCCAGGCGGCCTCGTTCGGGGTCATCGGCAGCAGCGGCAGGAACCGTACGGGGTCCATCGGGTCGTCGAGCTCCAGGTCCTCCACCAGACCGCCGGGCTCGCCCACCAGCACCGAGGTGAAGGGGGCGCCGGGCCACAGCGGCCCGCCCACGTCCAGGGACGCGCCGGGAGCCACCACCACACCCTCCACCTGCGGGGAAGCGGCGAGCACCGCGAGCGAGCGCAGCACCTTGTCGGTGTCCGCCCGGCCCGCGCGGACCGACAGCACCAGCTCGGCGCGGGGGCCCTTGACCGGGTCGGCGAGCATCGCGGTGGGGTCCGCCATGGGCTGTGCCGACATGCCGAGGGTGGCGTAGCGGACCAGGTCCTCCTCGTGGAAGCGGAGCACCTCGATGCGGTCCGTGCCGAGGAAGGTGACCGCGGCGCGCGCGTCCGGCTCGCCCAGCGCGGTGGCCAACCGGGCCTCGACCAGAGGAAGAACATCAACCATGCGGTGAGCATAGAACTCGTCAGCTACCGGCAAAGCGGCGCCTTGACACCAGGGGCTGCTGCTACGCTGAGCCGGTGGTTCGGGGCAGCACGCAGAAGCGTCGCTATCGAGTCCCGACGCCGACGAGACTCCCTTACGAGGGACCGGCCGGAGGAGGTGGGGCTGTCATGGATCGAAGTCGACCTGGTAGTACCACTCGCTCTTCCGGCTGCTGATGTAGTTCCTGGCAGGTTGCCGCCTTCACGATCGCTTCGTCGTTCGGAAGAGCACTTCGTCTCGCTTTGCCTGATCTGTCTGACCTGAATCAGTTCTGCATCAGCAGCGAAACACGCCACCGCGACGGTGCGGTGCTCCCCGCTTTGTGGACGTGCCAAACATCCTGCCCCGTACGAAGGGCCGGAGCCCCCCGCAGGACGTCCCCATTCCGGGTAGTTCCACCCGATCGCCGCGCGCAGTCGCTGCCCGCCCGCGAAGGAGCCTGCCCATGTCGATGATCCGCGACCTGCGCGCCGTGGTCCGCCCGTCGTCCCGTGTCTCGCTGCGCAAGGAACCGAGCACGTCGTACGACACCACGCGCGACCCGTCCACGCCCTCGGCCGTCGTCGACTGCGCCGTCTACCGCGACGGCGCCCGGGTGCAGAGCGCCAAGCCGCTGAGCCCGCAGGAGGCGATGCGCCTGGTGCGCCGCGACGGCGGGTTCGTGTGGATCGGCCTGCACGAGCCGACCGAGGCGGAATTCGCCGGTATCGCGGGCGAGTTCGGACTGCACCCGCTGGCCGTCGAGGACGCCGTCCAGGCCCACCAGCGACCCAAGCTGGAGCGCTACGACGACTCCCTCTTCACCGTCTTCAAGACCATCCACTACGTCGAGCACGACCGGCTCACCGCCAACAGCGAGGTCGTCGAGACCGGTGAGGTCATGTGCTTCACCGGCCGGGACTTCTTCATCACCGTCCGGCACGGCGGGCAGGGCTCGCTGCGGGCGCTCAGGCACCGGCTCCAGGACGACCCGGAGCTGCTCGCCAAGGGCCCCTCGGCCGTGCTGCACGCCATCGCCGACCACGTCGTGGACGGCTACATCGCGGTCGCCGACGCCGTCCAGGACGACATCGACGACGTGGAGACCGAGGTCTTCTCGCCGGGCCGGCGGGGCGGCGTCTCGCGCGGTGTGGACTCGGCGCGGATCTACCAACTCAAGCGCGAGGTGATGGAGTTCAAGCGGGCGGTCGCCCCGCTGCTGCGGCCCATGCAGCTGCTGAGCGAGCGACCGATGCGGCTGATCGACCCGGACATCCAGAAGTACTTCCGGGACGTGGCCGACCACCTCGCCCGCGTCCAGGAGCAGGTCCTCGGCTTCGACGAACTGCTCAACTCCATCCTCCAGGCCAACCTCGCGCAGGCGTCCGTCGCGCAGAACGAGGACATGCGCAAGATCACCGCCTGGGCGGCCATCATCGCCGTGCCGACGATGGTGTGCGGCGTGTACGGCATGAACTTCACGTACATGCCCGAGCTGCACTGGAAGTACGGCTACCCGGTGATCATGGGCGTCACGGTGGTGCTGTGTCTCGGCATCCACCGCACGCTGAAGCGCAACGGCTGGCTGTGAGCGGGCCTGGATAGGCTGGGCGCATGACAAGCGAGCTGCTCGACCGGGCCCTGATCGAGGAGGCCACCAAGAAGTCCGGCCTCATCTGGGTCAAGGGCGCCGGGGCCCCGGCGGCGCGTGCCCTGTGGCACGTGTGGCACGAGGGCGCGGTGTGCCTGGTCGGCGACGGGCCGGGAGAGCAGCCGCTGCCCGCGCTGGAGGACGGTGGCCTCGCCGAGGTGACCGTGCGCAGCAAGGACAAGGGCGGCCGGCTGGTGAGCTGGCCGGCGACCGTGTCCGAGCTCGCCGCCGGCTCGCCGGAGTGGGAGGCGGCGGTGGCCGAGCTGAAGGGGAAGCGGCTGAACGCCTCCGACGGCGAGGAGATGCCCGCACGCTGGGCCCGGGAGTGCAGAGTGCTCCGGCTGACGCCCGCGGGCTCGCCGGAGCCGTTGCCCTCCGGGGATCTGGCGCGGCGTCCGGTGCCCTCGCCCGCGACCACGCGACAGCCGGTCCCGGCGGCCCTGCCGCGGCTGCTGGCCCGGCGCAGAAAGGCCAAGTAGGGCTGCCCGCGGAGTGGTCCGGCCGACAGGGCCGCCGAACCGCTACGACGTCGGCAGCTGCTTGCCGTAGTCCACCGTCTCGCCCTTCGCGGGCTCGGTCACGGCGAAGTCCTTGCCCCAGTCGAAGAAGCTGAGCGTGCCCGCGGAACCGGCGCGCTCCAGCCGGAGCGGGTAGGGCCGGCCGTGCAGGGAGACGTCGAGGGTGCCGCCGGAACCGGCGTCGCCGGTGATGCGGATGGTGCCGGTACCCGCCTGCTCGTGGTGCCCGTCCGTCGCCAGCTTGCCGTGCAGCGTGAGCAGACCGTCGAGGAGGAGGTCCTTGTCCGTGAAGCCGCTGAACTTCTTGTACGCGGGATCCCCCTGCGGCACCTTGACGTACTTGCCGTCGAGCTTGCCGGCCGCGCCGTCGCTGCCGTCCGCGTGGTTCCAGAAGCCCGCGTCGGCCTTCAGGTACAGCTTGCTGCCGATCCGCAGCAGCCCGAACGTCGACCCCTGGGACGTGACCGAGCCGGTGCCGCCGTCGGGCTTCAGCCGCATGTCCAGCTTGTACGTGCGGCCGCTGGAGACCACCGTCCCGGACAGCCGCACCGCGGACGCCGACTTCGCCGCCGCGCGGGTCTTCGCCTGGATCTGCTCGGCGGGCAGTTTGCCCACCCCGTTGGTCCCCGCGTCCGGATCGTCGCCACCACACCCCGCCAGCACCATCGCTCCGGTGACGGCCAGCGCGCATGTCGCGCTGGCCAGCCCGGCCCGGCGGGTACGGCCCTGGGGAATCGCAGTCACAGGTGGGGCTGCCTCTCTGACGGGTCCTGAGCGGTGTACGGCAGCGTACCGGGGCCCCGCCCGCCCGACGGAGCCAGTCCGTCCGGACCGCCCACCAGGGCGTATCCGATCGGTACGGGCTAGCCTGAAGCGCACGCGAGCGGGCACAGAACAGCAATCCCCACGCAATGCGAGCAAAGGAAGCACAGCCATGGCAGCCGGCGCCCCCCGGATCTTCGTCTCGCACCTCGCCGGGGTCCCCGTCTTCGATCCGGCCGGCGACCAGGTGGGCCGGGTACGCGACCTGGTCGTCATGCTGCGCGTCGGGCGACGCCCGCCGCGCGTCCTCGGGCTGGTCGTCGAACTGTCCACCCGGCGCCGCATCTTCCTGCCCATGACCCGGGTCACCGGCGTCGAGTCCGGGCAGGTCATCACCACCGGTGTGGTCAACGTGCGCCGCTTCGAACAGCGACCCACCGAGCGGCTCGCCTTCGGCGAGCTGCTGGACCGGCGGGTGAAGCTGGTGGAGACCGACGAGGAGGTCACCGTCCTCGACGTGTCCGTGCAGCAGCTTCCGGCCCGCCGCGACTGGGAGGTCGACCGGGTCTTCGTCCGCAAGGGCAGGAAGGGCAGCGCCTTCCGGCGGGCCAAGGGCGAGACGCTGACCGTCGAGTGGTCGGCGGTCACCGGCTTCTCCCTGGAGGAGCACGGACAGGGCGCCGAGAGCCTGCTCGCCACCTTCGAGCAGCTGCGCCCCGCCGACCTCGCCAACGTCCTGCACCACCTGTCCGCCAAGCGGCGCGCCGAGGTCGCCGCCGCCCTGGACGACGACCGGCTCGCCGACGTCCTGGAGGAGCTGCCGGAGGACGACCAGATCGAGATCCTCGGGAAGCTGGCCGAGGAGCGCGCGGCGGACGTCCTGGAGGCGATGGACCCGGACGACGCGGCCGACCTGCTCGCCGAACTGCCCGAGGCGGACAAGGAGCGGCTGCTGAGCCTGATGCAGCCCGCCGACGCGGCCGAGATGCGGCGCCTGATGTCGTACGAGGAGCACACGGCGGGCGGTCTGATGACCACCGAGCCGATCGTGCTGCGCCCGGACTCCACCGTCGCCGACGCGCTCGCCCGGGTCCGCAACCAGGACCTCTCCCCCGCGCTCGCCGCCCAGGTCTACGTGTGCCGGCCGCCCGACGAGACGCCGACCGGCAAGTACCTGGGCACCGTCCACTTCCAGCGCCTGCTGCGCGACCCCCCGTACACCCTGGTCAGCTCCCTGGTGGACGACGACCTGCAACCCCTGGCCCCCAGCGCCACGCTGCCCGTCATCGCCGGGTTCTTCGCCACCTACGACATGGTGGCGGCGCCCGTGGTGGACGAGTCCGGGTCGCTGCTCGGCGCGGTCACCGTGGACGACGTGCTCGACCACATGCTCCCCGACGACTGGCGGGAGACCGAGTTCCACCTCGACGAGGGAGAGGGGGCGACCACCCATGGCTCCTGAGCGAGACACCGGGACCCGGGAGCGCAACCCGGCCGGCGCCACGGCCGCCCCGCGGCCCCGGGCACCCCGCCTGGACCAGCCGCGCCCGCCACGGCACCGTTTCCTGCCGGAGTGGGACCCGGAGGCCTTCGGCCGGCTGTCGGAGAAGATCGCCCGCTTCCTGGGCACGGGACGCTTCATCGTCTGGATGACGGTGGTGATCATCCTGTGGGTGGTCTGGAACATCTCCGCCCCGGTCGCGCTGCGCTTCGACCAGTACCCGTTCATCTTCCTGACCTTGATGCTGTCGCTCCAGGCGTCCTACGCGGCGCCGCTGATCCTGCTGGCGCAGAACAGGCAGGACGACCGCGACCGGGTCAACCTGGAGCAGGACCGCAAGCAGAACGAACGGTCCATCGCCGACACCGAGTACCTGACCCGGGAGGTCGCCGCGCTGCGCATGGGCCTGGGCGAGGTGGCCACCCGCGACTGGATCCGCTCGGAGCTCCAGGACCTGGTCAAGGAGCTGGAGGAACGGAGGCGGCACGACGGTCATGTCGTATTCCCGGCAGAGCGGGCAGAACGGTCGCCGGGACGTGACGCAGACGACCGCTGAGGGGCTACCCGGAGGCCCCTCGCGGCGCCGTACCATCGTCCTTATGGCTACGGAAGACGCGGTGCGCGAGGCACTGGCGACGGTGAACGACCCCGAGATCAACCGCCCCATCACCGAACTGGGGATGGTCAAATCGGTGGAGATCGGCGCGGACGGAGCGGTCGCGGTGACCGTGTACCTGACCGTCTCCGGGTGCCCGATGCGCGAGACGATCACTCAGCGGGTGACCGAGGCGGTCTCCCGGGTCGAGGGCGTCTCCCGCGTCGACGTCGCGCTGGACGTGATGAGCGACGAGCAGCGCAAGGAACTGGCGAACGCCCTGCGCGGCGGCCAGACCGAGCGCGAGGTCCCCTTCGCCAGGCCGGGCAACCTGACCCGGGTCTACGCGGTCGCCTCCGGCAAGGGCGGAGTCGGCAAGTCCTCGGTGACGGTGAACCTGGCGGCGGCGATGGCGGCCGACGGCCTGAAGGTGGGTGTCGTCGACGCCGACATCTACGGCCACTCGGTGCCGCGGATGCTGGGCGCGGACGGCCGCCCCACCCAGGTCGAGAACATGATCATGCCGCCGTCGGCCAACGGCGTGAAGGTCATCTCCATCGGCATGTTCACCCCGGGCAACGCCCCGGTGGTCTGGCGCGGCCCGATGCTCCACCGCGCGCTGCAGCAGTTCCTCGCCGACGTCTACTGGGGCGACCTCGACGTCCTGCTGCTGGACCTTCCGCCCGGCACCGGTGACATCGCGATCTCCGTCGCCCAGCTGATCCCGAACGCCGAGATCCTGGTCGTGACGACGCCTCAGCAGGCCGCCGCCGAGGTGGCGGAGCGGGCCGGCTCCATCGCCGTGCAGACCCACCAGAAGATCGTCGGCGTGGTCGAGAACATGTCCGGCCTGCCCTGCCCGCACTGCGGCGAGATGGTCGACGTCTTCGGCACCGGCGGCGGCCAGCTCGTCGCCGACGGCCTCACCCGCACCACGGGCGCGACGGTCCCGGTCCTCGGCAACATCCCGATCGACGTCCGCCTGCGCGAGGGCGGCGACGAGGGCAAGCCGGTGGTCCTGACGGACCCCGACTCCCCGGCGGGCTCCGCCCTGCGCGCGATCGCCGGAAAGCTGGGCGGCCGCCAGCGCGGCCTGTCGGGCCTGTCCCTGGGCATCACCCCGAAGAACAAGTTCTGACGCCACGCGCCTGCGATCTGCGGCTCCGTCCTTGGTCAAGCTTCTGACCAGCGGCGGAGCCGTCGACGTTTGTCAGCGTTGGTTGTCGTTGAGCACCTTCCGACGGCCCCGAGACGGCCCAGGCCAGTTATGAGCCAGGGCGCCTGCTGTCCTGCCCGCATGCCGCTACAGACCGCGTAGTGCCTCGTATAGATCGTCGTAGGCTGACCAACAGTCGATACTGCCGTCGTCGTACAGGCTGCCCATGTACCAGTCGTCGTCATGAACAGGCTTCACGAGGCACAGGCTGTGGAACCCGAGAATGATCTCTGGATGCAGCACCTCGTGGGCTCCGGCGCCGGCTACCCACTTCACCGCCCGGTTTGGATCCAGCGCGCCAGCCTCTCGGTCCCCGGATACGTCGCGGATCTGGTGGAGGGTCCAGCCTGGGGGTAGCTGTGCATCTGCCATCCACGGATGATCTCACCCTCCAAATGTGGACCACCGCTTTAGGAGTGAGGTGGGGCGAGAGCGGGCATGACCTGCGGATTCTCCGGCCTGATTGGATCCTGGTGGCGGTACCCCTCTGCACCTCAGTTCCCCGTGGGTCCCCGCCCGTTCTGGCACGAGAGTGGCACGGCCCGGGGGCCGCGCCACGGCCCCTCGATGCGAACTACGGGCACGTAAGATCGCCGAGGTCTTCCGCCCTGGCCAAGGGGATGGGTAGGGGCCCCTGGCGGTCACCCGTGATTGCCACGGTTGCCGTACCCCCGTGCTGTACTGCAACGATTCCGGAAGCAATGATGGCAGCGTGGAAACCGCCAATCTGATCTTGAACTACGTCAAGGCCTTAGCCTGGCCTGCTGTCGCGTTGTTTGTCGTGTTGCGATATCAGAGCCACATCGGCGCTTTGATCCCACGCATCAAGAGCCTCTCGACACCTGCAGGAAGTGTCGAGTTCGCCGAGGAAGCCCGAGCCTTGTTGGATCAAGCTGAAGCCGCGACCAACGTGACCGTTCCGGCTAGTACGCGGCGTGGCGCGCTGCGGCGTTTGGAGCATGCAGCTGGCGTCCTGGACGGCGGGAAGATTCTTTGGGTGGATGATCACCCGGAGAACAACACTCCGCTGATCGAACTTTTCCGCGCCACTGGCATGGAGGTGGATACTGCCCTGTCGACGGACGAGGCTCTCATAAATCTCCGCCGCCACTCGTACGACATCATCTTGAGCGACATCGGGCGCACGGGAGATCCCCAGGCCGGGATCACCCTCCTGGATGAGTTGGATCAACTTGGCATCGATACTCCGGTAGTGCTCTACACGGCTTGGTACGACGACACAACCGGTACCCCGCGCCGAGCCTTTGCAGTCACCGAGGTTCCAGACGAGGTGGTTCACTACGTGATCGATTTGATGGAGAGGGTCAAGCTCAGCTGAAGGTTCGTCTGGCCTGGGAAGTATCGCACTGAGCCCTAGTTTGGAAGATCGCGTACGCGGGTGGCGCCTGAGCTGGGGACTCGCTGACGTGCGGGTTTGTGCTGCCTGGGCCGTGACTCTCCGCCATTCCCCGCCCGTGCCCGACTGTTCGGGCACGGGCGGGGCACGCTCACAACCTGGTGATCATCCAGCAGGCTCCGTGGAGCGGGCGTGGTTCCTGAGGTGGAGCGCGCCACTGTACGAACGACCTGGACGCCAGGGGCTGCGTCTGCTCGGCTCTGCCTGGGTCGATGGTGTGCGGGATGGGAGCTCCACGCACTCGCCCCTGCGGACCCGCGGTCGGCCATGGCGCCGCGTCCATCCCGGCGCCGGCGCTGCATGCGGTTGGTTGGTGGTCGCCTGGTACCGGTGCGACCGTAGCCGCATGGGCCTGTGGATGTCGTGGACGCTGGAGGGGGTGGGCAGTGCTGGACAGACAGTGGCCGATGTTGCGGCGGCTGTCAGGGCCCTTGATGGCTCCGTCGAGCGGTCACGGCGGGCTTTCGGCTCTGACGAGCGGGAGTGGCGGGAGTTGAGGGCTGCGGCGGATCAGGTGGGCGCGCAAGCACTCGCCGAAGGCCTCACGGTCCTCAAGCGAGGTCAGCCATGGTCGCTATCCGTCGGTGGCGTATATGTCCTGCTCATCCCACGGTGACCGTGTATCGGCGGAGCCCTAATAATCAGACCTCGTTTGCCTCCTGATTTGGGCGAACGCTGCCGAGGTCAAGCGTCTCAGCGGTGATCACGGCAAGGGCGTCCTGGAGTCGGCGGACGGCATCCTCCGCTTGCTTGTATTCCTCAGGACTGGGGAGGACCGTGCCGAAGCTGCCGCCACGGTCGGCTGGCATGGCGCGCCAGCGCAGGACCGGCTCAAGCGCATTGAGAGCGCCAGAGATAAACCAGGCCAGACGGCCGTGAGTACGCGAGAGGGAGATGGCCAAGACAGCAAGAGTTTCGCGCAGGTGTTCTAGTCGCTTGATCTGCGGCAAGTCCTCTTGGACGTCCGGCGGACCGACAGCGTCGCGCAGGCCGGCTGCGGTCTCAAGGGCGAGTGCGCGGTCGCTAGGCGCCAGCTTCCACACCTGGTCTTGGATCTTCTGCTCAGCGTCCTCGGCCAGCACTGCGACGATCCTGCGCATGTCCATGCTGATCATTCTAAAAGAATGGGCTTGCCATGGTGCATCCACTTGACGCCGACTGCCTGTAGTGGAGAGGCCCCCTAGACCCCTCACGACCTTCCCAGCTCCCATCCCGTACGCCGTCGACCCACACACCGTGGAGCGGGCGTGGTTCCTGGCGTCCAGGTGGAGCGCGCCACTGTACGAACGACCTGGACGCCAGGGGCCGCGTCTGCTCGGCTCTGCCTGGGTCGATGGTGTGCGGGATGGGAGCTCCCAGCATCCGCTGCGATGGACCCGCGGTCGGCGACGGCGCCCCCTCCATCCCGGTGCCGGCCGATCCCCCGCCGGAGGCATTGTTCTGACCGTGGCCTTGCCCATCCAGGTCTCGACTCAGGGCCGTAGCTCGCTGCGGCCCCAGGGGACCGGCCCCGGCGCCGAAGGCGCAGAGGGGTCGGGCCCAAGGGGCCAGCCCGCGCTCGCGCGGGCACTTGATGAGGTAGAGAAACCTGTAACAGCTCTCGGGCTGATCGGTCAGGAAGCAGTTCGGCTTAGGCAGAGGGCTGGTCCGTAACCAGGAGTCGGCTGGTGAAGCCCTCGTGGCACAGGCGGTCGTAGGCCTGGAGCACGTCGTCTGGCACAGCCTGGCTGATCATGAAGCCCTGCGCCGGGTAGATCAGCAGTCGCTGTAGCGCCCCTACAAGCATGTCGATCACCAGGCGGGCGTTCCCGATGGAGTCGACGTAGTCGTCCAGTGTCATCGGGCTAGATGCGCTGACGATCTCGACTTCGGACCACAGCTTGCGCGCGGTGGCGTAGGCCCGCCTCTCCTCGTACGGCTTGCTGATCAGCAGGGCGGAGGACACCTCGATACCCGCCGCCTCCAGCAGCTCTCGGGAGAAGCGGATGTTCTCGCCCGTGTTCCGCGCTCGTGGCTCCACAAGGACGGCCGAGTCGGGGACACCAAGCTCAAGTGCGCGCTCCCGGTAGTGCACGGCTTCGCCTCGAGGCATGCGTTCCCGCGTCGTGGGGCTGGTGGCTCCCGTGAACACAAGCAGTGGAGCCATCCCGCGCTTGTAGAGGTCTACTGCCGTCTCGGCCACACCCAAGTCGTGACTGCCCAAGCCGATAGCGACTGAGCACGGCCTCAGGGTGTGGCCCATCTGGTGGTAGTCCCATAGGCGTCGAGTGTCGGCCCATGCTTGTGCGGAGATCATTACTGCCCCTTCTTGTCCTTCGCCGAGTCGGGGACCTTGAAGTCGTACTCCCAGGCGAAACGCGAAGCCGCGTGCACGCCGATGGCGAACTCGACCACTGTGTCAGAGGCCGTGTAGGTCGTCCGGTGCAACTCGACGACAGGTTCGCCCGGCGGCAGCTGGAGGAGCTTCACTTCATCCGGCGTGGCGGCTCGGGCGAAAAGCTCTTCCTTCATGTGGTCGATCTCGTACCCCGCGTCGTACAGAACGCGGAAGCCACCGCCGCGGCCGGCCGGTCCTGGAGTGGGGTCCACCAGGCGCGTCCCCTCGACGTGCTCGGGTCGGTAGTAGCTGGTCAGAGTGTGGGTCGGTTGGCTGCCTTCCTTCACCAGCCGAGCCCTCGCATACACCTGGGCGCCTTCGGGCAGCCCGTGTGCTGCTGCGACTGCTGGCGGGGCTTCTACCAAGCTGACGCTCTGGGTCTGCTCATTCCGGCGGTAACCGCGCCCGGAGGCCACGCGGTCCGCGATGAAAGCCACCTCGTCGCCGTCACGCCACTTGGCCTTGTCGTACCTGGCAATGCCGAGTCGCTTGAGCGGGACCCTCTGCCGTACGACGGTCCCGTGTCCACGGGAGGACGTCACCAAGCCCTCGGCTTCGAGTGCCTTGTAGGCCTGATGGACGGTGGACTTGGAGCCCTCGCCCTGTGCAACTAGCTCCCTGATCTGCGGAAGCTGCTGGCCTGGCGGGTACTCACCCTGCTTGATCTGTTCGGCCAGCTTGTCGGCCAGCTCCCGCCATTTGGGCGTCATCGCCTGACTCCTCTCGACGCAATAAGTCAAGCACAGTCCCAGGACTGTTGACAGTCCTGGGACTGCGTGCCAAAGTCTCCTCAGGTCGCTCGCAGTCCTAGGACAGCGAGTAAGGCGGCCCTTTTTTGGGCTGCTCCGGAGCTTCGACACTGGGAGTACTTCATGCCGTCCTTCAAGATCGACACGTCGACCGCCGTGGTGTTCGTGGCGACCGCGCCGACGCCGAAGCTGGCCAACGCCAAGACCGGTGAGCGGGCGATGGACCGGGAGACCGGTGCCGCCCTGTCCACGGTGGGCCTGCTGGTCTCGGACGAGGGGGAGGGGAACCTCTACCAGGTGACCGTGCCGGAGACGGGCTACCCGGAGGGGCTGGCGCCGGGGATGCCGGTGCGGGTGACGGGGTTGAAGGCCCGGGACTGGGAGAACACCTTCAACGGCGAGAAGCGGCACGGGATCTCGTTCCGTGCCATCGCGATCACCCCGATGGCCTGATCATGGGCGACCTGACGATGTGGCTGGAGGCCACGGCCGGGTTATCCGCCGCCGGTGGTGTCGGCTACGCGAAGGTGCGGGCGCCGCGCGCGTACTGGGCGACGGTGGGGCTGCCGGTGACGCTGGCTCGGTTCGGGTTCTCCTACCGGGCCACGATGGACGTGTGCGGGCTGACGGTGCGGCCGTCGGGTCTGCGGGCGTTCGTGACCCGCAACGTCGCCCGGCGCGAGGTGCAGCCGGTCCCGCCGAAGATCCGCCAGGTGCGAGGCACCTCGACCGGTCTGCGGGTGACGCTGCGGCTCCCGGCCGGCCTGGAGCCCGCGGACGTGGCCGCCGCCTCCGAGCGGCTGCGGCACGCCTGGGGCGTGTACTCGGTGACCGTGGGGGAGACGAAGCCGGGCTTCGTGGAACTGCGGATGACCGGCTACGACGTCCTGCGCCGCGTCCGGATGCCCCGCCAGGCCGAGCCGCGCGACATGATCGTGCCGGTCGCTCTGCGCGAGGACGGGACCGCTTACGAGCGGGACTACCGCAAGGCCCCGATGGCGCTCACCCTGGGCGCGAACCAGTCCGGCAAGTCCATGTACCAGAGGAACCTGATCAAGGGCCTGGCTCAACTCCCGGTCGCCCTGGTCGGCGTTGACTGCAAACGCGGTGTGGAGCAATCCCGTTACGCGCCTCGGCTGTCGGCCCTGGTCACCACCCCGGACGATGCCGCCTCGCTGTTCGGCGTGCTGGTCGCGGAGATGGAAGACCGCTTCGACCTGCTGAGCCAGCACGGCGTCTCCGACATCTGGGAACTGCCGGACCACCTGCGTCCGGTGCCCGTGGTCGTCCTGGTGGACGAGATCGCGGAACTCTTCCTGATCTCCTCCAAGAAGGACGAGGAACGCCGGGAACGGATCGTGACCGCGCTGATCCGGCTCGCGCAGATGGCCCGCGCTGCCGGTATCTACCTGGAGATCTGCGGGCAGCGCTTCGGCTCCGAGTTGGGCAAGGGCGCCACCATGCTCCGCGCCCAGCTCACCGGCCGGGTCGTGCACCGCGTCAACGACAAGCAGACCGCCGAAATGGGCCTCGCCGACGTCGCCCCGGACGCGGTCCCGGCCGCCAGCCTGATCCCGATGGAACGCCCCGGTACCGCCGTCGCTGCGGACACGTCCGGTGGCTGGTCGAAGATCCGCACCCCGGCCCTCTCCCGTGACGAAGTCATCGCCACGTGCCGCACCTTCGCCCACCTGGTCCCGGACCTGCCGTTCCTCGAACCCTTCCGCCCCTCCGTGCCCGCTGAGGCGCCGGCGGGCGGCCCGGCGCTGGTCAAGCCGCGACCGGTCACCGACTAGCGGCCCCCGACCGGCCCTGACGGGAGGTACCCCGCATGCCCCGCTCGTCCATCCGCCCGGACCCCGTCCTCATCCAAGCCGTGATCGCCGGTGCGCTGTCCTTCGCCCACCTGCACGACCTCGCCAACGCGGCCGGCCAGTCCGGGTGGAAAGCCTGGGCCTACCCGGTCTCCGTTGACCTGCTGCTCGTGGCGGCCTGGCGCCGACTGCGAACCGCCCGGCGTGACCGCTCGGCCTGGACCTGGTTCGTCATCGCCCTCGGCGCCTCGCTCGGCGCCAACATCGCCACCGCCGGACTCCTCGACCTGGACCACGTGCCCGCCTGGCTGCGCATCCTCGTGGCGGGCTGGCCCGCTCTGGCCTTCCTCGGCGGCACCCTGCTGGTGCACTCGCCGACCACGGCTCCGGTCGCAGCGGAAGTCGAAGAACCGGCCGTGCCGGACGTCGCAGTCGAGCGTGCGGCCGAACCCGCGCCCGCGTCGGCTCCGGAACTGGCTCCCGCGCCGGAACCGGCACCGATCAAGCCCGCGGCTCCTGCCCCGGTCGTCCCGGCCGCGCTGGTGGACCACGCCCGAAAGCTCGCCGAAGCACACCAGGCGTCCACCGGGTCTCCGATGCCTGCCGACGTTCTCTCGGCTCGCCTCGGCCTGCCCGAGGACATGACCCGCGCGATCACCACACAACTCCAGCTCACCTGATCCGAAGGGAGGTTCGCTCATGTCCGCCTACCGCCGCTTTCGCAACGTGATCCGCATCGGCCCCGTCCAGGTCGGCACCTCCTACGACGGCCGTGGCCGCGAGACGCACACCGCCGCCTGCACCGCCCCCGGCTGCGGCTTCGACGCCGACTACTCCACCCGCGCCGGCGCCGAACTCGCCGCCCGCACCCACCGCTGCCGGGCCTGACAAGGAGACCCCCGTCATGGACGTTCCGCTCTGGCTCGCCGTAGCCGTCGTCGGCTACCTCGGCATCAAGCTCGCCCGCCCCTCCTGGTGGCTCGTGGCCGTGCTCCTCCTCGGCGGCTACCTCATCGCCCACAGCTTCCTTGGCCCCGTCGTCGGCTCCCTCATCAACCACTGACCCGAAGGGAGAACCACCGTGCTCACCCCGAAGTACCCGCCCCAGGACACCCCCGCGCCCCCGGCCATCCAGCCGCAGACGGCTGCGCCGGTCCCCGCCGCACCGGTCCCGGCCTCGGTCGCCCCCGTGCCGCTGGTCTCCGCCCGGCCGACCATCCAGCTCACCCCGGGCAGCGCGCTCGCCCTGGCCGCCGGTGGTGGCGCCGTGGTCCTGGTCGTCGGCGCGGTCCTGGTCTCGCTGCTCCTGGCCGTCGCCGTCACCGGCGTCTCGGTCGCCGTGGTCGCCATCGTCCTGCGCCTGCTCGTCAACGACCTTCACAAGGCCCGGTGACCGGCATGGACACCCACTTAATCGCAGCAGCCCTCCCGGCCCTAGGCTGGGCCGTTCACGGCGGCATGCTCACCCGCCGCCTGGCCAGCGCCCGCCGCGACCCGCTGACCGGCCTGCACACCCGCGCCGGATTCACCGCCCGCGCCGAGCGCCTGCTCGCCAAGCACCCCGGCGCCCTCGTGGTCCTGGTCGACCTGGACGACTTCAAGGCCATCAACGACACCCACGGCCACGCCGCCGGGGACACGGTCCTCACCGCGACCGCCCATCGGCTGAACGCCTGGTGCGGACGCCACGGCATCGCCGCCCGCCTCGGCGGAGACGAATTCGCCGCCATCGTCAGCGACCCCGCCCGCACCCCCGGCCTCCGCGCCCTCCAGGCCGCCCTGGACCAGCCCACCGAGCACGAAGGCCACGCGTTGCCGGTCTCGGCCTCGGTCGGCTCTTGCCACCGCCCGCACTTGCCCGTGCCTTCCCTGACCGACGCGCTGTCGGCGGCCGACGCCTCGATGTACGCGGCCAAGGGCCACGGCAGGCGCAACACCCACCACTGATCACGAAAGGAACCCCCATGGGCATCTTCAGCAAGCGTCCCCACCCCGACGAGGACCAGCACATCGAGGAAGGCAAGCGCCGTGGCGCACAGCTCGACCGGGAGATCTATGGGCGGCTGAAGGACGGGACCGCCACGGAGGAAGACAAGCGCATCTGGAACGCCGGACGTAAGCGGTCCGGCCGCATCAAGTAACGCCCTCCGGGGCGGCTCTCTCGCCAAAGATCCGCCGCCCCGGACGGCTCCACCTTCCTGATCCAACGGACCCGAAAGGGAAGCCCCATCATGCCCCAGCACACTCGCGCACGGATCTGCCGCGACTGCGACGGCCACGCCACCGCCCACATCACCACCGGCACCCGCCACGCCGACGGCACCCGCGCCACCCTCCGCGTCACCTGCCCGGCCTGCAAGGGCGCCGGCACCGCTCGCCTCGCGCGCCCGCAGGAGGTGACCGCCTGATGCCGCGCAACTGGAGCCGTGGAGTCGACCGCATCCACTACGAAGGGATCGACGGCGACTACGACCGCTTGAAGAAGACCGCCAAGGCGCACGAACTGCACGACCGTGAGCGGGACACGAAACCGTCCCGGCCCGGCCGCACGGACCTGTCCGGGCCGACCAGCAACGACGCCAGCACGCCGAAGAAGCGACGTTGGGGCCGGTGACCGGATGACCGACACCGCCACCATGGGGGGCCTGGACCCGGCCACCCTCACCGACGTGCTGAGGCTGGCCGGGTCATACGGCTTCGACCTGCTCCAAGAACAGATCCGCCGCACCGGCGGCTGCACCGATCCGATCCGCCTGATGGGCTCCACCGTCACCCGCGACGCGGCCACCGGACACGTGCTGCACGCCTACGCGACTGACACCGAGCCCGGCGGGGTGCTGCGTGTCGCCTGCGGCAACCGGCGGGCCTCGCGCTGCCCGGCCTGCGCCTGGACGTACGCCGGGGACACCTATCACCTCATCCGCGCCGGCCTCGTCGGCGACCCCGCCAAGGGCACCCCCGACACCATCCGGGACCACCCGCGTGTGTTCGCCACCCTGACCGCGCCGTCGTTCGGCCCGGTGCACAACCGGCCCGGCAACCGGCCCTGCCGCTGCGGCATCCACCACCAGGAGGACGCGCCCGAACTGGGCACCCCGCTCGACCCCGACACCTACGACTACGCGGGCGCGGTGCTCTGGAACAACCACGCCTCCGACCTGTGGCGCTACTTCACGATCTACCTGCGCCGCGAGATCGCCAAGCGAGCCGGTCTCACACAGAAGGCCGCCCGGGAACAGTCGCGGGTCTCCTTCGGCAAGGTCGCCGAGTACCAGAAGCGCGGTGCCGTGCACTTCCACGCCGTGATCCGCTTCGACGGCCCCGAAGGCCCCGACAGCCCGCCCCCGGCCTGGGCCACGGGCGAACTCCTCGAGGCTGCGATCCGGGCCGCTGCTGCCCGCGTTGCGGTCGATGTGCCCCCGGCCCGGTATCAGCCGGACCCCGATCAACCGACAAGAACCGAGCCCGCGCGCACCCTCAAGTGGGGCGAGCAGCTGGACGTGCGACCGATCCGGGCCTTCGGGGACGGTGCCGAGATCACCGAACAGGCCGTTGCCTCCTACGTCGCCAAGTACGCCACCAAGGCCGCCGAGACCACCGGCACGGTAGACCGCCGCATCGGCAACAAAGAGGCCCTGGTCCTCCTCGACGTGCCCGACCACCCGGCCCGGCTCATCGCCGCCTGCCTCGACCTACACCCGCTCTACCCCGACCGGAAGTTACGCGACTGGGCTCACATGCTCGGCTTCCGCGGCCACTTCTCCACCAAGTCCCGCCGCTACTCCACCACCCTGGGCGCCCTCCGCCAGGTCCGCGCCGACTACCGCGCCGCCCAACAACGCGCCGCCCTCGGCCTGCCCGACCCCGACGACGAAGGGGCGACCACCCTGACCCTCGCCCACTGGGTCTACGCCGGTCACGGCCACACCCCCGGCGAATCCTGGCTCGCCGCCAACATCCGCCGCGACATCCAGCACAACCGTGAGATCGCCCGCGAAGAACTGCCCGCCTTGCTTGCCGACGAAAGGGACTGCTGACCATGGCCTCAGAGCTGCCGAACCGGTTCCTGACCCCTGAGGACCTGGTCGAGATGTTCGAACTGCCCAGCGTTGAGACTGTCTACCAGTGGCGCCGCAAGCACACCGGCCCCCGCGGCTTCCGCGTCGGCCGGCACCTCCGCTTCGACCCGACCGACGTGCGGGCCTGGGTCGACTCCCGGATCGGGGAGGCTGCCTGATGGCCGGTCACATCCAAGACCGCTGGTACAGGACCGAGACCGGGCCGAACGGCAAGCCCGTCAAGGTCAAGACCGACCGTCATGGCACCGGTATGCGCTACCGCGCCCGGTACGTCGCGCCAGACGGCGCAGAGAGGTCCAAGAGCTTTCCGGATCGCCGGAAACGCGACGCTGAACAGTGGCTGGCCAACCTAGAGGCCGACATGAACCGTGGTGCCTACGTCTCGCCCCGTGCCGGACGGATCACCTTCCAGCAGTTCGCTGAGGAGTGGATGAGGAGTCAGGACGCCGATCCGCTGACGCGTGAGTCCGTCGAATCGCGATTGCGACTGCACGCCTTCCCGCACATCGGGCAACGGCCCATGGCGTCATTCTCTCCGTCACACATCCGGACTTGGTTGCGGACCTTGGAGGACATCCGTCTGGCTTCCGCATACCGCAGGGTCATCTTCGCTCACGTCTCGACCGTCTTCACTGCTGCGGTAGAAGATCGAATCATCCACGAGAACCCATGTCGTGCGCGTTCGGTGAAGGCTCCTCGTCTAGATCCGCGAAAGGTCGTCCCCTGGTCGTTTGAGCAGGTGCGCGCTGTACGGACCACGTTGGATGACCGCTACCGGGTGCTTGTTGACCTTGCCGCCGGTTGTGGTCTTCGCCAGGGTGAAGCCTTCGGGCTCGGCATGGGTGATGTCGACTTCGAAAACGGCACTCTGCACGTCGTAAGGCAGGTGAAGCTCCTCCGCGGGCGTCCGATCTTTGCCCTGCCGAAGGGTGGCAAGGTGAGGGACGTGCCCCTGCCGGATTCGGTGGCTGCGTCCTTGACGGCTCACCTCAACCGGTACCCCGCCGCAGACGCCGAGCTGCCGTGGCGGACGCTGGACGGTCCGGTCGTTTCCGTACCGCTGATCTGCCGATCTCCTGCTGGTGCGGCCATTGAACGTCATCCGTTCAACGCGCAGTTTTGGCGACCGGCGCTTGTGGCCGGCGGAATGGTCCCCGGGCCTGGGAACGGCATGCACGCGCTCCGGCACTTCTACGCGTCGGTCCTGCTCGACGCCGGGGAGAGCATCAAGGCTCTGAGCGAGTACCTAGGTCATGCCGATCCGGCATTCACGCTGCGCACGTACACGCACCTCATGCCCAGCAGTGACAGCCGGACCCGGTCCGCCGTGGATGCTCTCTTCACCGAGGCTTCCCACTCTGACGGCCCGAGCACGGCCCCGGATGACTTGGAAGGTCGCTGACCTGCTGTTTTTCCAGACGAACAAGTTCTGACGTTCACGCCTCTGCGATCTGCGGCTCCGTCACTGGTCAAGCTTCTGACCAGCGGCGGAGCCGTCGTCGTCTGTCAGCGTTGGTGGTTGGTGAGTGCCCCACATCGGGACGGTCGGACCTACTGCCGGAACAACGCCTGCGGCGTACTGATGGGGTGCCGAAACCGCCAGCATCGTTGGCAGAAACTCAAGATGATCGTGTTGCGGAGCAAGGTCGGGGACGTGAGTCGTGCCGTTTTCCCGACCGCGAAGGAGAAGTTCAACGCCTTCTTGGCCGTAGCCGGCCTGCTCTCTGCGATCGCAGCAGTGATCGTCCCCGTCTTCACTGGTGACTGACCGCCCGCCCCCTCGAGTTGTGGCCTTGAAAGTCGAGGTTGGCGTCCACGCCTGGCGGTCCTGCCGTGAGGCAAATTACAAAGTCACAGTCCGTTTTGGCTGCCCCACGAACACGAGGCATGGCACGCGACCAACAACCCTTGCTCCATGGCAATCTGCGGACGAAGCGATGACTTGGAGCCGGAGGTACACCGCTCGTGGCGGCGAACAGCAACCCCACGGTCAGAAGACGCCGTCTGGGAGCCGAACTCCGCCGGCTCCGCCTGGCCAGCGGGCTGAAGGGCATCGAAGTGGCCAAGCAGCTCATGGTCTCCCAGCCCAAGATCAGTCACCTGGAGAACGGCCGCCGCACCATCAGCCCCCGCGACGTGCGCGACCTGTGCGCGATCTACGGAGTGACGGACTCGCAGGTCATCGACGCTCTGATGCAGATGGCCAGGGAATCCGGGCAGCAGGGCTGGTGGCACGCCTACGGCGACATCCCCCAGAGCGCGTATATCGCCCTGGAGACGGACGCCACCTCCCTCCACACCTACGAGCCCATGGTGATCCCCGCTCTGCTGCAGACCCCCGCCTACGCCCACGCGGTCATCGAGGAAACGATCCCCCAGCTCACCGTCGAACAGGCCGCCACGCGCCTCAAGGTACGGCTGCGCCGCCAGCACCGGATCTACACCCCGGTCACCCCGCTGCGCCTGTGGGCCGTCCTGGACGAAGCCGTACTGCGCCGCGTCGTCGGTAGTCCCGACATCATGCGCGAACAACTGGAACACCTGACCGCACTCAGCGCCGAGCCGCACATCACCGTGCAGATCCTCCCCTGCACCATGGGCGCCCACGCGGGCCTGTCACGTCAGTTCTCCATCCTGAAGATCGCCGACACCCCCGGCGCAGTGGTGTACCTGGAAGGGTTCACCAGCGACTTCTACCTGGAGAAACACCCCGACGTACGGCACTACAGCGTGCTGCACGACCACCTCCGGGCCCAGGCGCTCGACACCGCCGGCACCCGCGACTTCATCGCCGACGTCACTAAGACGTACTGAGGTAGACCGGGAATCCAACCGATCACAGACTCCCGCAACCCACTACCACCCCCAGCTGCCATCCCGTCCGCCGTCGACCCACACACCGTGGAGCGGGCGTGGTTCCTGGCGTCCGGGTGGAGCGCGCCACTGTACGAACGACCTGGACGCCAGGGGCCGCGTCCGCTCGGCTCTGCCTGGGTCGGCGGTGGACGGGATGGGGAGCTCCCCACGCACGCCCCTACGGACCCGCAGTCGGCGAACAAGTTCTGACGTTCGCACGCCTGCGATCCGCGGCTCCGTCCTCGGTCAGCTTGCTGACCAGCGGCGGAGCCGTCGTCGTCTGTCATCGCTGTTCATCGCCGGGCAGCCCCGGGAGGGCCCGGGAAGGCACCCTCGATGATCAGCGGTTGAACGCCGGCACATCGAGGTGTCCGAGGGTGATGAGCCCGCCTCCGATGATCGCGACAGTCGAGGAGAAGGCGATGCCGAACGCCAGCAGCAGGGCACCGGCCCCCCAGATCCTGGGGTGCTCGACGTTGCGCCGCAGCCATCGGCCGGGTACTCGTCCGAGTGTCAGCGCGTATATGCCGACCACGGTGCCTGCGAGTTGCAGCGCGACCACCGCGGCCCATCCACCCAGCAATATGAGCAGGGCACCCAGCGCCATGTCCTACCTCCTCGCGAGGCCGCGCTCCGACGGCCGGAGGCAGTGTGACACGGGGGCGAACGGCTGACGCGGTCAGCCCTGCGGCAACGCGATGGCTCAGCCGCCCCGGGCGAGCCCACGACCGCCTCGCCGGCGCCCCACCGGCCAGGGCCCGCTCAGTCGCCGTCGCGGGCGTACGGGCAGAGGATGGAGAGGACGGAGCCGGCCGGCGCGGCCCGGCGAACCGCCGGGGCGCGGGAGCCGGAAGGAGGCGCGGAATCATGCCCCAGTTCATGGATGTCCACCACGGGATGAACGGCATCACGGCAGACCAGCTGAAGCAGGCCCACGGGGCCGATCTCGCCATCGAACAGGAGGAAGGCGTCCACTTCGCGCAGGCCTGGGCGGATCCGGAGTCCGGCACGGTCTACTGCCTGTCCGAGGCTCCCTCGGCCGAAGCGGTCCAGCGTGTCCACGAACGTGCCGGCCACCGGGCCGACGAGATCCACCCGGTACCCGTGACCGTGTGAAGGCGGGTTCGGGGGGCGCCGGTGATGACGGTGCCCCCCTTCTCCGTGCGTGCGGCGCGGCGCTCAGGCGTACGCGGCGATGTCCTTGATCATCGAGAAGCCGAGGCCGTACGCGCTCATCCCCCGTCCGTACGCCCCGACATGAGCTCCGGCGCCGGTGGTGCCGGCCAGGACCCAGCCGAACTCCGACTCCCGGTAGTGGAACTCGGCGGGCACGCCGTCCACCGGGAGGGAGAGTCTGGACCACTCCGGGCCGTCCAGGTCGTCGGCCAGGGCCCACGCCGTCTCCGTCTGCTGGTCCAGCCAGTCGTCGCGGAGGCTGTGGTCCATCTGGCCGGGCCAGGTGAACGACAGCAGCCCCACGCCGGCCAGCCAGGCCGCCGAGGACACCGACGTCGCCTCCAGCAGGCCCGTGCCGTCGGCGCTCCTGCGGGACGGGTTCGCGGCGACGGTCACCACGACCGCGAACTTCTCCCGGGGCTCGTCCGCCGCCGACGCGGCCACGTGCTCGTTGCGTACGGAGGGCTCGTCACCGTGCCCGATCGAACCGTGCTCCACGGCCCCGTCGGCCGCGGTGCCGACCTGCATCAGCCAGCGCGGCCCCGTGAAGGCCTCGTCGAGGCCGTACCAGGGGAAGGGCGCCTCCAGGTAGGCGTCGACCGTACGCCGGGCGGAGAGGGACTGGGGTCCACCCTCCGCGGCCGGCGCCTGCGCGCCCACCCGACTTGTCGTCTCCATCTGCCCGGACGCCTCCTCGCTCTCGTCGGACCGGGGCGGCCCGCCCCCCTTCGGGCGTACTCGTCCGGTCCGCACAACAACTCGGCAGCATATCCACACCGCTGACGACAGCCGGGAAACCGCCCGGCGCGTGGGTCGCGCGGACGGCCTCCACGCGCGGTGCGCGGGAGGCTCGGCGGGTGTCAGGCGCGTGTGATGTGAAACGCGTCACGCGTGCGGTCCGGGCGTCGGACGCGTCGCGCGGCGCGGGTGCGGGGTCGGTCAGGTGGCGTCCGCGTCGAAGGGCGGCCGGTCGTCCGGGCCGGGGTCCTCGGGCTTCTTGGTCATGTCGATGCGGCCGGCGGAGGAGGGGGAGGACGAGGACGGGGCGTCGCCGTCGCGGCTGTTGACCGCGTCCGTGACCTCGGCCATCTCCTTCTTCAGGTCGAAGCCGTTGCGGATCTCCTTCAGCCCCAGCTCGTCGCTGTCCAGCTGCTTGCGCAGGAACGCCTTGGGGTTGAGGTCCTCGAACTCGAAGTCCTTGAACTCGGGACCGAGCTCGCTGCGGATGTCGTGCTTGGCGCTCTCCGAGAACTCCCGGATCTTCCGGATCGTGCGCGTCACGTCCTGGATGACCTTGGGGAGCTTGTCCGGACCGAAGACGAGAACGGCGATCACGATGATGGTCACCAGCTCCAGTGGCCCTATGTCATTGAACACCTGACGCTCCCATTGCGAGTCCTCGGTCGCTCAACGGTACCCGGCTCGACAGTCGGACCGATACCGTCCCGTGGTGAGACTTCTGTCAGTTCTGTTCCGGACTTCGGTCAGTTCTGCTCCGAAGCGCCCAGCACGAGTGAAACCTCCCGCTCGCCGCCGTGTTCGACCGTCAGGCGCAGCCGCTCGCCCGGTTCGTGGGCGCGGATCCTGACGATCAGTTCCTCACCCGAGTGGACGCGCTCCCCGTCCACCTCGGTGATGACGTCGCCGGCCTTGAGGCCGGCCCGGGCGGCGGGTCCGCCCGCGGCGACGGCCGGGCCGCCGTCCCTGGCCTTGCCGTCGACGCGGGCGCCGTCGCCGGTCCAGCCCATGTCGAGGGTGACGCCGATGACGGGGTGGGTGGCGTGCCCCTTGTTGATCAGTTCCTCGGCGACCCGCCTGGCCTGGTTGACGGGTATCGCGAAACCGAGGCCTATGGAACCCGCCTGGCCGCTGCCGGAGTCGGAGCCGGTCCCGGCGGAGCGGATGGCGGAGTTGATGCCGATGACCCGGGCCCGGGAGTCGAGCAGGGGGCCGCCGGAGTTGCCGGGGTTGATGGGGGCGTCGGTCTGGAGCGCGTCGACGTACGACACGTCGCTCCCGTCGCCCTTCTCCCCGCCTGCCGTGATGGGCCGCTCCGTCGCGCTGATGATGCCCGCGGTGACGGTGTTGGCCAGGTCGAAGGGCGCGCCGATGGCGACGACGGGGTCGCCGACCCGGACGCCGTCGGAGTCGCCGAGGGGCAGCGGGGTGAGCCCATGGACACCGCTGACCTGGACCACGGCCAGGTCGTACCCGCTGTCGCGGCCGACGATCTTCGCCTTGGCGGTGTCCCCGCTGCTGAACGTCACCGTTATCTCGCCGCCCGAGGAGGCGGGCCGGACGACGTGGTTGTTGGTGAGGATGTGGCCGCGGGCGTCGAGCACGAAGCCGGTGCCGGTGCCCGCCTCGTCGGCCCCGCTGACGTGCAGCGTGACGACGCTGGGCAGGGCCCGGGCCGCGATCCCGGCGACACTGTCCGGCGCCCGTCCGGCGGGCACGCTTCCGGCCTGCGGCAGCGTCACGTCCCCTACGCCCTCGCGCTCGACGTACGCGCCGGCGAGGCCGCCTGTACCGCCGGCGACGATCGCGACCACGGCGGTCCACACCAGCAGCAGCCGCCTGCCCCGCTTCTCCCGCTGCCGGCGCGTGAGCACCCCGGCACCGGTCTGCTGCAGCGGGCCGCGGGCCAGGGGCTCCCGCCCGTCCCCAGCCACGGCCCACGGGTCGTACCCCTGCCAGGGACCACCTCCGCCCCCGCCCTCCGCCCCACCGGCACCAAGCCCCCCGACCCCTCCGGCGACCGCCTCGCCGGGGTACCCGACAGCCGCCTCAGGGCCTGGGAGGGGTTGAGCAGCCCGCGCGGGCGTGAGAGGGGTGGCCAGCGCCTCGGGGTGCGGCGGGGTCGGCCGGCCGGGCGCGGGCGGCGCCGCCTGTTCGGCGACCCGCGGAGTCGCCTCAACCGACGCGGGTGCGGCCGGCCCCCCGCCCGGTATGGGCTGCGCCCCCTGGCCCGGGGCAGGCGCGACCGCGAGTCCGGCCTCCGGCTGGGTCGCACCGGCCGGCACGGGCGCAGCCGAAGCCGCTTGCGGCGGAACGGTCGACGCGGCCGGCTGGCCCTGCGTCGGCTGCGCCCCCTGCCCCGAGGGAGGCTGGGGCGCCCCGGCCGGCGCGGGCGAGGCCCCTTGCGGCGGAACAGTCGGCGGGACCGGCTGGCCCGGGGTCGGCTGGGCTCCCTCCCTCAGGGCAGCCTGGGGCGCCGTGGGGTGCTGGACCGGGGATGCCGGGGCCCAGGGGCCCGGTTCGCCGTAGGGCGGGGTGCTGTACGGGTCGGGGTCGTGCAGGGGAGTGGGGCGTTCCGGCGATGGGGTGGTGCTGGCCTCGTCGGGGGCCGGGGCGGGGAGTGCGGGCTTGGCCAGCTCGAAGTCGCCCTCGGGTGCGCTGCGCTCCCCGGGCGTCGGGTTCCCCTCGTTCATGCTCTCCCCACGGCTGGCCGCGGCCGCGCGTGTCGGCGGGGTCCGCGGAACGTCGATTCCGTGCCCGGTCGAGCGCCGGGGCACGGTCTCGCAGGATTCAACCAGGTTCGCGGGCCCGGGCGCAGCGGCAGGTCAGGGCATCTCGGGCGACGGGGGCGGGGAGGAGGGAGCGGGGTCGGTGTCGGGGACGGGGGCGGACAGCAGGCCGGGGGCGGACACCCGGGGCGGCGCCGGCAGGGCCAGGGAGAACGGGGCGATCTCGCTCAGCGGGCGTATCAGCGGGGAGACCGCGGCCGCGCCGGCCATCACCGGTGCGGTCAGGCCGCGCACGGTGCCCTGGAGCTGCCCGGTGGCCGGGGTCGGCACTCCGGGGAGCAGCGGCGCCGACATGGAGGTCGGTGCCACGGGGGTCTGGCCGAGCAGGCTGCTGCCCTGGAGCAGCGGTCCGACCGGGCGGCGGCGCTGGGACTCGGGCGTCGCCGCGCCCGCTCCGGTGCCGGCCGAACGCGCCGGGACCACGTTGCCGGTGCCCGCGCCGCTGCGGGCGTCGGCGGTCGTGTCGCCGGGAAGCGCGGTGGTGACACCTCCGAGGGCGAGGGCGGCCAGGGACACCGCGCCGGCGGCGGCGAACGCGAACCGCAGTCCGCGCGAGGCGGAGCGGTCGGCGTCGGGGCGGCCGACGGGGTGGATGCGGAAGCCGCGCTCCGCGGGGGCGCCGGGATGCGCGGGGACGGCGGGCACGTACCCGAACTCGAAGCGCTCGCCGCGGCTCAGGCCGAAGACCCCGGCGTCGGGTTCCCGTCCGAGGAGGCCGCCCCCGGGCGTCGGCGTGCCGCCGCCGTCCAGGTCACCTCCCCCGGGGAGGCCCTGGAGCCGGGCCAGGAAGCTCTCGGAGGGCGACGGTGGGGCCGCCTCGGCGAACACGTTCTTCAGGCGGCGCTGGGCGTCCGCCTCCGCCTTGCAGCGGGCGCAGGTGGCGAGGTGGGCCAGGACCCGGTCACGCGACTCGTGACCGAGTTCCCCGTCCACCAGGGCGGAGAGCCGGTCTCCCAGGTGCTGCTCCGCGAGATGCGAGGGTTTGGGCCGGGATCCGTTCACGCGGTCGCGCCCCCTCCCCCCAGAGCGGGGACACGGGCCACGAACGACCGCCGCTCGGTCTTGCGCGCGTCCGGCGAACGGTGGGCGAGGGCCTTGCGGAGCTGGGAGCGGCCGCGGTGGATGCGGGAGCGGACGGTGCCGAGCTTCACGCCGAGGGTGGCGGCGATCTCCTCGTACGACAGTCCTTCGATGTCGCACAGGACGACGGCGGCGCGGAACTCGGGGGCCAGGGTGTCGAGGGCCTGCTGGACGTCGGCGTCGAAGTGGGCGTCGTTGAACACCTGCTGCGGGGTGGGCTCGCGGCTGGGCAGGCGCTCGGCCGCGTCCTCGCCGAGGGCGTCGAAGCGGATGCGCTGCTTGCGCCGGACCATGTCCAGGAAGAGGTTGGTGGTGATGCGGTGCAGCCAGCCCTCGAACGTGCCCGGCGAGTACGTCGACAGGGAACGGAAGACGCGGACGAAGACCTCCTGGGTGAGGTCCTCGGCGTCGTGCTGGTTACCGGTGAGGCGGTAGGCGAGCCGGTAGACCCGGCCGCTGTGCGTGCTGACGATCTCCTCCCACGTGGGCGGAGTCCAAGCCTGCCCGTCCGCGTCGGTGGAGAAGGTCGCGGTCTGGGCGTCGGCCGCGGCGGCGCCGGCGGCGTGGCTGTGGTCAGCAGCGGTGTCGGTCACGGATTTCGGCCTGCCCGCCGACCCGAGGAAGCGCCGCAGCACTCCACCCCGGTCCCCAGGCGTAGCCGCACCTCCCCTGTCGGCTCTGGTGGTGTCCAGTGGAGCCCCTACCATAGCCACCTCGCCCGTTAGCTCCGGATAAGCGGTTTTACGAGAATTTGATACGCGCTGATACGGCTGCGTCAGCATGTGCTCGGCGTCCTGGTCCACCTCGTGCCCCCCGTCGCGTTCCGGGCTCTCGTCCCCACCCTTTAAACGCCCGGTCCCATCTGCGGGTTCCCGACGGCAACGGATACAGTCACGCCGAGGCAACCACGGGGACAGGAGAGGGTCATTACCGCCAACCGGCAGACGAGCTGGGCGTTCGCCGACGCCTTTGTCGCCGAGGACGAGGCACTGCGCTGGGCCCGTGAGCGGGCCCGCGAGGCAGGGCTGCGCTCGGTGTCGCCCGGCACGGGCGCCGCGCTGCGACTGCTCGCCGCCTCCGTGGACGCCAAGGCGGTCGCGGAGATCGGCACGGGCTGCGGGGTGTCCGGGATCCATCTGCTGCACGGCATGCGCCCGGACGGGGTGCTCACCACGGTCGACCAGGAGCCGGAGCACCAGCAGTTCGCCCGGCAGGCCTTCCGGGCCTGCGGCTTCGCCAGCAACCGGGCCCGTTTCATCCCCGGCGGCGCCCTCGACGTGCTGCCCCGGCTCGCGGACGCCGGCTACGACCTCGTCTTCTGCGACGCGGACCGGCTGGAGTACTCGGACTATCTCGCTGAATCGTTGCGCCTGCTGCGGCCGGGCGGGCTCGTGGTGTTCGAGGGGATCTTCGCCAGCGGCCGTACGGTCGACTCGGGGCCGCAGCCCACGGAGGTGCTGCGGCTGCGCGAGCTGCTGCGCACGGTGCGGGAGAGCCAGGAGCTGGTGACCTCGCTGCTGCCGGTGGGCGACGGCCTGCTGTGCGCCGTCAAGCGGTGAGGGGCCGGGCGGGGGCGCCGGGGCCCCGGTACGCGACCGCCCCGGCACCATGGACGATGCCGGGGCGGTCGGAAGGACAGGAGCGCCGGCCCGTCAGACGACGACCTTCTTGAGGGCGTCGCCAAGCGCCTCGGCCTCGTCAGGGGTCAGCTCGACGACGAGTCGACCGCCGCCTTCGAGCGGAACGCGCATGACGATGCCCCGCCCCTCCTTGGTCACCTCGAGCGGGCCATCGCCCGTCCGCGGCTTCATGGCCGCCATGCTCGTTCCCCTTCCTGAAACCAGGCTCATCGTCTGCCGACGGCCCCGGGAGGGCACCCGCAGTCCGTGGCGGACACGCGTCACCGGCATCGAACACATTGCTTCCAAGCCATTATCCCGCATCTCAGGACCCGATGACCAACATCGGTCGGCATCGCTTGGGCAACGCGCGCGAGCAAAACCACCCAATTCGGGGATGTGACTGCGATACTGCGCCACCCCGGGAACCCCACGGGGCCGGATCCGCTCCGGATTTCTTTGACGCAGGTCACACGTCCGGTCCGGTCACCGGACCGGGATGTCCGCCATGCTGTCCTTCGGACAGCGGCGTACCGAGCGGTACGTCACCAGTTGCGACACGAGGGGATGCGCCATGGCCGACACCGTGCTCTACGAGGTGAGCGACGGGCTCGCGACGATCACGCTGAACCGCCCCGAGGCGATGAACGCGCTGAACATCGCGACCAAGGTCGCCCTGCGGGAGGCGGCGGAATCCGCGGCGGCGGACACGGCCGTACGGGCGATCCTGCTGACCGCGGCCGGGGACCGGGCGTTCTGCGTGGGCCAGGACCTCAAGGAGCACATCGGGCTGCTGGTGTCGGACCGCGAGACGGGGTCCCGGCAGACCATGAGCACGGTCAAGGAGCACTACAACCCGATCGTGAAGGCGCTGGCCGGGGCGCCCAAGCCGGTCGTCGCCGCGGTGAACGGGGTGGCGGCCGGGGCGGGCTTCGGCTTCGCGCTCGCCGCGGACTACCGGGTGGTGGCGGAGACGGCGGCCTTCAACACCTCTTTCGCGGGCGTCGCGCTGACGGCCGACTCCGGGATCTCCTGGACGCTGCCCCGGGTGATCGGCCCGGGCCGCGCCGCCGACCTGCTGCTCTTCCCGCGCAGCATCAGCGCCCAGGACGCCCTGGAGCTGGGCATCGCCAACAAGCTGGTGCCGTCCGCCGAGCTGCGTGCCGAGGCCGGGAAGGTGGCGCGGGCGCTGGCCGAGGGCCCGACCGTGGCGTACGCGGCGATCAAGGAGGCGATGGCCTACGGCCTGACACACTCCCTGGCCGAGACCCTGGAGAAGGAGGACGAGCTCCAGACCCGGGCCGGGCAGTCCGAGGACCACACGATCGCGGTGCAGGCGTTCGTGAACAAGGAGAAGCCGAAGTACCTCGGCCGCTGAGCGGCCAGGGCCTGTTGCGAAAGTGGCATCGTCGCCCGAAGGGCGGCCGGGCGTCGCACGGCAGAGGACCACTTTCGCAACAGGCCCTAGCGGGCGGCGGGCGGGCGGCCCCGGCTCACACACGTCTCGAGGTGGTCGTCGACCAGCCCGCACGCCTGCATCAGCGCGTACGCAGTCGTCGGGCCGACGAACCTCAGGCCCCGCTTCTTGAGCGCTTTGGACAGGGCGGTGGACTCCGGGGTGACCGCGGGGACGTCGGCGAGGGTCTTCGGTGCCGGGCGGGCCGCCGGGTCGGGGGCGTGCGACCAGACGAGGTCGTCCAGGTCGCCCTCGGCCCAGTCGGCGAGCACGCGCGCGTTGGCGAGCGTCGCGTCGATCTTGGCGCGGTTGCGGATGATGCCGGCGTCGGCCAGCAGCCGCTCGCGGTCCTCGTCCGTGAAGGCGGCGACCTTGTCGATGCGGAAGCCGGCGAAGGCGGTACGGAAGCCCGGGCGGCGGCGCAGGATCGTGATCCAGGACAGGCCCGACTGGAACGCCTCCAGGCTGAGCCGTTCGAAGAGGGCGTCGTCTCCGTGGACCGGGCGGCCCCACTCATCGTCGTGGTACGACACGTAGTCCTCGGTGGACAGGGCCCAGGGGCAGCGCAGCGCGCCGTCCGGCCCGGCGAGCGCGGCGCTCATCGCCCGGCCTCCGGGCCCGGCTTGTCCAGCCGGGTGTGCGCGGCCGCGCGGGCGCCGGCCAGCGCGGACTCCAGGTCGGCGATCCGGGCGTCCCGTTCGGCGAGTTCGGCGGCGAGGCGGCCGAGGGCGTCGTCCACGTCGGCCATGCGGTAGCCGCGCGGGGCGACCGGGAAGCGCAGGGTCTCCACGTCGGCCCCGCTGACGGGGCGGTCCGGGGGCAGCGGGTCCTGGAGCCGCTCGGGGGCCGCTTCGGGCAGCGGCGCGCTCTCGCCGCCGCCCACCACGGCGAGTGTCACCGCCGCCACCACCACGGCGAGGGCGACGACCAGGAACAAGAACATGACCATCGTTGGAGGTCCCCACGCTCGATGTGCCGGACGCTGTGCCGGATGCCGATTCTGTCTGGGTCCGATCGTGCCATGCGAGTCTGGCGGTTAGGGTCGCAGGCGGCGGTACTGCGGCAAGTCACGGGAGAGGTCACAGGGGATGCTCAGGCTGGGCAAGCGGGAATTCGGGCCGCACGAGCCGGTGATCATGGCGATCGTGAACCGGACCCCGGACTCCTTCTACGACCAGGGGGCCACGTTCCGCGACGAGCCGGCGCTGGCGCGGGTGGAGCGGGCGGTGGCCGAGGGCGCCGCGATCGTCGACATCGGCGGGGTGAAGGCGGGGCCGGGCGAGGAGGTCACGGCCGAGGAGGAGGTGCGGCGCACCGTCGGCTTCGTCGCGGAGGTACGGCGCCGCTTCCCCGACGTGATCATCAGCGTGGACACCTGGCGGGCCGAGGTCGGCGAGGCGGTGTGCGAGGCGGGCGCCGACCTGCTGAACGACGCGTGGGGCGGGGTGGACCCGGGGCTCGCGGAGGTCGCGGCGCGCCACGGGGCGGGGCTGGTGTGCACGCACGCGGGCGGTGCCGAGCCGCGGACCCGGCCGCACCGGGTGACGTACGACGACGTCATGGCGGACATCCTGAAGGTGACCGTGGGCCTGGCCGAGCGCGCGGTGGCGCTGGGCGTGCCCCGGGAGTCGGTGCTGATCGACCCGGGGCACGACTTCGGCAAGAACACCCGGCACAGCCTGGAGGCGACGCGGCGGCTCGAGGAGATGGTGGCCACCGGGTGGCCGGTGCTGGTGTCGCTGTCGAACAAGGACTTCGTGGGCGAGACGCTGGACCGGCCGGTCAAGGAGCGGCTGATCGGGACGCTGGCCACCACGGCGGTCTCGGCGTGGCTCGGGGCCCAGGTCTACCGGGTGCACGAGGTCGCCGAGACCCGTCAGGTGCTGGAGATGGTGGCGTCGATCGCCGGGCACCGCCCTCCCGCGGTGGCCCGGCGAGGCGTGGCCTAGACGCCGAGGGCCGCTAGCGGCCCGCCTCCTTCGACACCAGGGCGACCGCTTCCTGCACGTCGTCCGTGACGTGGAAGAGCAGCAGGTCCTTGTCGGCCGCCTTGCCCTGGGCCACCACGGTCCGCTTCAGCCAGTCCAGCAGGCCGCCCCAGTACTCGCTGCCGAAGAGGACGATGGGGAAGCGGGTGACCTTCTGGGTCTGGACCAGGGTGAGGGCCTCGAAGAGTTCGTCCAGGGTGCCGAGGCCGCCCGGCAGCACGACGAAGCCCTGCGCGTACTTCACGAACATCATCTTGCGGACGAAGAAGTAGCGGAAGTTCAGCCCGATGTCGACGTACTGGTTCAGCCCCTGCTCGAAGGGCAGCTCGATGCCGAGGCCCACCGAGGTGCCGCCGGCCTCGCACGCGCCCTTGTTGGCCGCCTCCATGGCACCGGGGCCGCCACCGGTGATCACGGCGAAGCCGGCCTCCACCAGACCGCGGCCCAGACGTACCCCGGCGTCGTACTCCGGTGAGTCCACCGGGGTGCGCGCGGAACCGAACACGCTGATCGCGGGCGGAAGTTCGGCGAGCGTGCCGAAGCCCTCGATGAACTCCGACTGGATCCGCAGCACCCGCCAGGGGTCGGTGTGCACCCAGTCCGTGGGAGCGCGCTCGTCCAGGAGCCGCTGGTCCGTCGTGCTGGTCGTGACCTGCCCGCGCCGTCGGAGGACGGGTCCGAGCCGCTGCTCGTCCGGCGGCTGCTTCTTCCCCTCGGGGTTCCCGGTCGCCATGTGCGCTCCCTCCGCTTGCCGGTAGTTCGATCTCAGACTAGATCCACCCGGGTCACGGACGGGGGACGTGCGCATGTCGGTCGTGCGGCGCCGTGCGGCGGCTCGTCACGCGGTGAGCCACGCGCGCAGCCGCTCCTCGCCCGCGAGGATCTTCGCCACCTCCACCCGCTCGTCCCGCTTGTGCGCCAGGTGCGGGTTGCCGGGGCCGTAGTTGACGGCGGGCACCCCGAGTGCGGAGAAGCGGGAGACGTCCGTCCAGCCGTACTTGGGCTGCGGGGTGCCGCCCACCGCCTCGATGAAGGCGGCGGCGGCCGGGTGGGAGAGGCCGGGCAGCGCGCCGGGGCTGTGGTCGTCGATCACGAACTCCGCCACCCCGCAGTCCGCGAACACCTCGCGGACGTGGGCGATCGCCTCCTCCTCGGTGCGGTCGGGGGCGTAGCGGAAGTTCACCGTCACCACACACTCGTCCGGGATGACGTTGCCCGCCACTCCTCCGGAGACGCGCACGGCGTTCAGGCCCTCGCGGTACTCCAGGCCGTCGATGACCGGCCACCGGGGCTCGTAGGAGGCGAGCCGGGCGAGGATCGGGGCGGCCGCGTGGATGGCGTTGGAGCCCATCCAGCCGCGCGCCGAGTGGGCTCGCTCGCCGGTGGTCCTCAGCAGCATCCGCAGGGTGCCCTGACAGCCGCCCTCGACCTGGCCGTCGGACGGCTCCAGCAGGACCGCGAAGTCGCCGCGCAGCCAGTCCGGGTGGGCCTCGGCCACGTGCCGGAGGCCGTTCAGCTCGGCGGCGACCTCCTCGTTGTCGTAGAAGACGAAGGTCAGGTCGCGGTTGGGGGCGGGGACGGTGGCCGCGATGCGTAGCTGGACCGCGACCCCGGACTTCATGTCGCAGGTGCCGCAGCCCCACAGCACGCCGTCCTCGTCGAGCCGGGACGGCACGTTGTCCGCGATCGGGACGGTGTCGATGTGGCCGGCCAGGATCACCCGCTCCGCGCGGCCCAGGTCCGTCCGGGCGATCACGTTGTTGCCGTAACGGTCCACCGTCAGGTGCGGCAGGGCGCGCAGGGCGGCCTCGATCGCGTCCGCGAGAGGCTTCTCGGTACCGCTCTCCGAGGGGAAGTCCACGAGTCGCGCCGTGAGCGCGGCGGCGTCCAGGGAGAGATCGAGCAAGGTGTCGGCCATGCCGCCGACCCTAGCGCGCCCGTACGGCGGGCCCGGTGCGCCGTGGTTCGCCCGACCCGGCTCCGGGGGAGGGAGGGGCTCCGCTACCTTGTACGCGTGTCAGAGCCGTCCCCCATTCGCCCCAAGCGTCGCGGCCGCCTCCTGCGTCTCGGCGCGGCCCTGCTGGTCCTGTGCGGTGTCGCCGCCTACCTCGTGGTGCAGTACGTCACCGGGGGCGGCGGAGCCCGCGGCTGCAAGGTGGTGTCCGCCGGCGGGGACGGCACGTCCTACGAGTTCACGCCGGAGCAGGCGGTGAACGCGGCGACGATCGCCGCCGTCGGCACCGGGCGGAACATGCCGCAGCGGGCGGTGACCATCGCGCTGGCGACCGCCATCCAGGAGTCGGGGCTGCGCAACATCGAGCACGGCGACCGGGATTCCCTGGGTCTGTTCCAGCAGCGGCCCTCGCAGGGCTGGGGCACCGAGCGGCAGATCATGGACCCGGCGTACGCGGCGGGCATCTTCTACGCCCACCTGGCCAGGGTGCCGGACTACGGCAGCCTGCCGCTGACGGTCGCGGCGCAGCGGGTGCAGCGCAGCGGCTACCCGGAGGCGTACGCCAAGCACGAGCCGGACGCCGAGCTGCTGGCCGCGGCGCTGACCGGGACCGCGGCGGCCACGCTGACCTGCGACGGGCGTCCGGGAACCGGCGTCGAGGCGACCGGGCCCGACGCCGTGCGCGCGGCGCTGGTACGGGACTTCGGGCGGGACGCGCTGCAGGAGACCGGCGCGGAGGTGGGCGGTACGGCGGTGCCGTCACCGTCGCCGTCGCCGAGCGTCACGGCGACCGCGCACGGGCGGACGGTGACCGTGCCGGTGCCCGAGGGGGCGCGGACGGACGCGACCGGGCGCGGTGAGCGGCAGCGGGGCTGGCAGCTGGCGCACTGGGCCGTGGCCAACTCCTCGGCGCTGCACATCGAGCGGGTGTCGTACGCGGGCCGGGAGTGGACCGCGGGCAGCGGCGGCGGGCAGTGGCACACGGCACGCGCGCAGGGCACGGGGGGCGCGGAACAGTCCTCGGGGGCGGTCCGGATCGTCACCGGACAGTAGTGCGGGGCCTCACCCGGCCGGGTTGCGCGGCTCCGGGGAGCGGCCGCCTCCCGGTGAACCGCGCCGGATTTCCGCCGGCCCTTGGGATTTCAGGGCGGTAAGGATTCTGCAGGGGCGCGCACGGGCGCCCTTTGCCCGTTTTTATCCACAAACGATAATGCGATGCGTTATCCATTCTTTACCTTCGGCGTCCGCAACCTTCGTCGGTCTCGAGCGGTAGTCACGGCGTCCGAGCTCGGACGACCACAGCGTTCTCCCCCGTCGAATGGAGCATCATGTCCCTCCCCCTGACCCGCCGGATCGCCCGTGCCGCGCTGCTCGTCGCAGCGGGAGCGGCCGCCGGGGTCGGTGCGGCCGGCTCTGCCGGCGCGGCCACCAACCTGCCGGCGGCCACCCCGAACCTCGGCGGCCTGACCGCCCTGGACGGGGCGCAGCTCGGCACCACCGTCGACGGTGCGGCGCAGCACGTCACCGGCCTCGCGGGCAACGCGGGCGGCAAGGCGATCGAGCAGGCGGTGCCGGCCGCCGGAAAGACCGGCGGCGGTGCCGTGAAGAAGGCGACGCCCGTGGCGCAGAAGGCCGCGGGGGACGTGGCCGGGGCCGCCGGAGGCGTCCTCGGGGACACCGCGGCCGGCGCGGCCAAGGGCGGGCTGCCGACGGACACCCTGACCAAGGGCGGCCTGCCCACCTCGTCGCTGCCCACCTCGTCGCTGCCGACCTCCTCGCTGCCGACGAAGGGCCTGCCGCTGGGCGGCTGACGTCCGGGCACCCGAACGGGGTCCAGGGAGCTCCCTGGACCCCGTTCGGGTGTCCGCCCCGCGTAGGCGCCGCCGTCAGACCCTCAGGCCGTCAGGCGGGCCACCGCCGCGGCGACGCGCTCGTCCGTCGCGGTCAGCGCCACGCGCACGAACGTCTCTCCGGCCTCGCCGTAGAAGTCGCCCGGTGCCACCAGGATGCCTAGACCGGCCAGGTGGGCCACGGTCTCCCAGCAGGACTCGCCGCGGGTGGCCCAGAGGTAGAGGCTGGCCTCGCTGTGCTCGATGCGGAAGCCGTGCCCGAGGAGCGCCTCCCGCAGGGCCGTGCGGCGGGCCGCGTAACGGGCGCGCTGGGCGTGCACGTGCTCGTCGTCGCCGAGGGCCGCCACCACGGCCGCCTGGGTCGGCGCCGAGGTCATCATGCCGCCGTGCTTGCGGATCTCCAGCAGCGGGCCGAGGACGGCCGGGTCGCCGGCGACGAAGGCGGCGCGGTAGCCGGCCAGGTTGGACCGCTTGGAGAGGGAGTGGACGGCGACGATGCCGTCGTAGGAGCCGCCGTTGACGTCGGGGTGCAGGACCGAGACCGGGTCGGCCTCCCAGCCCAGCTCGATGTAGCACTCGTCGGAGACGAGCAGCACGCCGTGGGCGCGAGCCCAGGTGACGATCCCGGTCAGCTCCTCCTGGGACAGGACCCGGCCGGTCGGGTTGGACGGGGAGTTCAGCCACAGAAGCTTCAGGCCCGCCGGGTCCAGCTCGCGCGGGTCGTCGTACGCCTCGTACTCGGCGCGGGCCAGGCGGGCGCCGACCTCGTAGGTCGGGTAGGCGAGGCGCGGGTAGGCCACCCGGTCGCCGGGGCCGAGGCCGAGCTGGGTCGGCAGCCAGGCGACCAGTTCCTTGGAGCCGACGACCGGCAGGACGTGGCGGTGGGTGACCCCGCGGGCGCCGAGGCGGCGCTCCAGCCAGCCGGTGATCGCGTCGCGCAGCGCGGGGGTGCCCCAGACCGTCGGGTAACCCGGCGAGTCGGCCGCGTCGATCAGGGCCTTCTGGATCAGTTCGGGGACCGGGTCGACCGGGGTGCCGACGGACAGGTCGACGATTCCGTCCGGGTGGGCCGCTGCCGTCTTCTTGTACGGCTCCAGCTTGTCCCAGGGGAAGGTGGGGAGACGGTCGGAGACTGCGGACACGGAAACTGGCTCTCTTTCGTCGGTACGGCAAACGCCTCGGTCCCGTACGGCGCTGATCGGGGCGATCGGCCGTACGGGACCGAGGCGGCGCTGGTGCGGGCCGCTAGGCCGTCCGGAAGGTCACTCGCCCTGCGGCGGGAGCGCGGCGATCACGGGGTGGTCGCGCTCGATCAGGCCCAGCTTGCTGGCGCCACCGGGCGAGCCCAGTTCGTCGAAGAACTCGACGTTCGCCTTGTAGTAGTCCTTCCACTCCTCCGGAGTGTCGTCCTCGTAGAAGATCGCCTCGACCGGGCAGACCGGCTCACAGGCACCACAGTCGACGCATTCGTCCGGGTGGATGTACAAGGACCGCTGGCCCTCGTAGATGCAGTCGACCGGGCACTCCTCGATGCACGCCTTGTCCTTCACGTCGACACAAGGCTGCGCGATGACGTAGGTCACGCTGTCGTTCCTCCTCGATAGGGCGCTGGCGGGCCTCCGTAGGCTCCGCCGCCTGGCGCGCGGGAGCGCGGCGTCGTCGATGCCCGCCCCTAGTATCTCCGTTCCGGGGCATGATCCGAACAGGAGGGGTGAACTGACCAGTGGAAATCTCGGCGCAAGGACGCCTCGAGGTCCGTATCACCGCTGCTGACGTGGGCAAACGGGTCTCCGTGCGGCGCTTGAGCGAACCTGGGGCGACGCAGGAGAAGTTCACCGACACGGTGGGTGTTCTCACATCATGGGACGCAGGCGTGCTCATGATCACACAGCGGGACGGCAGAAGTGTCCGGATCCCGGAGAGGGCGCTGGTCGCGGGCAAGGTCGTACCGGCCGCCCCGGCGCGCCGCAGGGGCCCGGCGGCCACCTATCCGGAGCTCGCCCGCGCCGCGGCGCGCGCCTGGCGGCCGGTGGAGAGCGAGCGGCTCGGCGAGTGGGAGCTGCGGGCGGCGGCCGAGCCGCGCCCGGCCGGGGCGACCGGGTGTCGGACGGGCTTCACCCGGCGGGCCAACAGCGTGCTGCCGCTCGGTGACCCCGGGCTGCCGCTGGACGAGGCGCTGGCGGCCGTACGGCGCTGGTACGGCGAACGCGGCCTGCCCGCCTACGTGCAGACGGCGACGGGCGCCGAGGGCACCCAGGAGCTGCTGTGCGCGGAGCTGGAGCGGCGCGGCTGGGTCCGGGAGGTGACCGCCGGGCTGTGGATCGGGGCGCTGGCACCGCTCGCGGACCGGGCGGAGGGCGCCGGCGTGGTGCTGTCCCGGACGGCGGACGAGGCGTGGCTCGCCCGGTACCGGCGCGGGCCGGTGGGCGAGGTGGCCCTGCGCGTGCTCGGCAGCGGCCCCTCGGTGTGGTTCGCGACCGTGCCCGGGGACGCCCCGGACGCGCCGGTGGCGGCCATCGGGCGGTGCGTCGTGGACGGGCGGTGGGCCGGGTTCGCGGCCGTCGAGGTCGATCCCGTTCGGCGCCGGCAGGGCCTGGCCACCGAGGTGATGGCCGCGCTGGCCGGACGGGCCCTCGAAGAGGGCGCCTCGGCGGCCTGGCTGCAGGTGGAGGACGACAACGAGGGCGCGCGCACCCTGTACGCGAGCCTCGGCATGGCCCCGCACCACGCCTACCACCACTACCGGGAACCGGACGTGTCCGGTCCCGCGCGGTCGTAGGAACCCCCGTGGCAGGGCATAGGCCAGACATGCGGCACCCTCGTCTCCCGCCCCCGTATCCGCCCCCGCCGGAACGGTCCGCCGAGCTGCGGCGGCGGTTCGGGGAGGAGGCCCGGTCCGAGCGGCCCGACCTGTCGGCGCTGTGCCTGCTGATCGGCGCCGAGGCCGACGGCTCGCTGGACGAGGCCGGCATCGACGCGGCCCAGGTCGAGCTCGACGGGCTCGCCGGGCGGCTGCCGTTCCGGCCGGGCGGCCCGCGGGCGTGGGCGGAGGCGGTGTGCGGGCTGCTGGGCGAGCGCCTGGGGTTCCGCGGGAGCCCGGCCGACTACCAGCGGCTGGAGTCCTCACTGCTGCACGAGGTGCTGCGGCGGCGGCGCGGGCTGCCGATCCTGCTGTCGGTGGTGTGGCTGGAGGCCGCCCGGCGGGCCGGGGCGCCGGTGTACGGGGTGGCGCTGCCCGGGCACTTCGTGGTCGGGTTCGGGCCGGAGGGTGACCAGGTGCTGGTCGATCCTTTCGACGGCGGCCGGGTGCTGACCGGGGCGGACGCCGAGCTGATGGTGGCGGGCGCCACCGGGGCGCCGCTCGAGCCCGCCATGCTGGTGCCCGCGGAGCCGCTCGAGGTCGTCCAGCGGATCCTGAACAACATCCGGGCGTGGGCCGCGGCCCGGCCCGAGCGCTCGGACGTCGCGCTGCGAGCCGTCGAGCTGAGCCTGCTGCTGCCCTCGCATCCGGCCCGGCTGCGCTACGAGCGCGGACAACTGCTGGTGCAGCGCGGTGAGTTCGTGGCGGGCGCGGCGGAGCTCGACGCCTACGCGCACCTGATCGAGGTGGTCGACGAACCGGCCGCCCTGCGGGTGCGGCAGCAGGCCGCTACGGCCCGGGCGATGCTCAACTGAGCCCTGGGCCGTGCCGGGCGTCGTGGGGCGGGCAGGACTTCGCGGACACGGCCCAGGGCCTGTTCGCCCTACAGCCAGCCCTTCTCGCGGGCCGTGCGCACCGCCTCGGCCCGGTTGCGCACGGCCAGCTTCTGTATGGCCGTGGAGAGGTAGTTGCGGACCGTGCCCTGGGACAGGTGCAGGGCGGCGGCGAGTTCGGCGTTGGTGGAGCCGTCGGCCGCGGTGCGCAGTACCTCGCGCTCGCGGTCGGTGAGCGGGTTGGCGCCCTCGGCCAGCGCGGCGGCGGCCAGCGTGGGGTCGATGACCCGCTCCCCGGCCAGCACCTTGCGCACGGCGGCGGCGAGCTGGGCGGCCGGCGCGTCCTTGACCAGGAAGGCGTCGGCGCCCGCCTCCATGGCGCTGCGCAGGTAGCCGGGGCGGCCGAAGGTGGTGAGGACGACGAGCTTGACCGCCGGGTACCTGCGGTGCACCTGGGCGGCGGCCTCGATGCCGGTGCAGCCGGGCATCTCGATGTCGAGCAGCGCCACGTCGACGCCGTGCGCGCCGACGGCCGCCAGCACCTCGTCGCCGCGTGCGACCTGGGCGACGACCTCGATGTCGTCCTCCAGGCCGAGCAGCGCGGCCAGTGCCTCGCGCACCATCGACTGGTCCTCGGCGAGGAGGACCTTGATCACGCTCGTCATGCCCCGGATACTACGGCCACCACGGGGGACGCGGGGACCCGGGCGAGCAACCGGAAACCGTGCCTGATCCGGCCCGCCTCCAATACGCCGCCCACCTTCTCCAGCCGTTCGGTCAGACCGGTCAGGCCGTTGCCCGGGCCCTTGCCGGAGCCGCCCGACCCGTTGTCCTCGACGGTGAGTTCGAGGACCGGGCCGTCCAGGGTCTGGCGGCGCAGGAGCTGCACCAGGCAGCGGTCGGCGCCGCTGTGCCGGACCACGTTGGTGACCGCCTCGCGCAGCGTCCAGGCGAGGGTGGACTCGGCCTCCTCGGCGATGCCGGTGAGGTCGGGGTCGGCGGGGACCTCGGCCAGCACCCCGGCGGCGGTCAGCGCGACCTGGGCGCCGGCGAGCTCGGCGGCGAGGCGGGGGCGGCGGTAGCCGGTGACGGCCTCCCGGACGTCGACCAGGGCCTGCCGGCTGACCTGTTCGATGTCGGCGACCTGCCGGGCCGCCTTGTCGGGGTGGTCGGGCAGCATCCGGCCGGCCAGCTCGCTCTTGAGCGTGATCAGGGACAGCGAGTGGCCGAGCAGGTCGTGCAGGTCGCGGGCGAGCCGCAGCCGCTCCTCGTTGGCGGCGAGCTGGGCGACGGTGGCCCGGGCCCGGCGCAGCTCGATCGTGGTGCGGACCAGTTGGCCCACGCCGGTCATCGCGAAGCCGATGAGCAGGGTGAGCAGGAGCAGGTCACGCGCCTCCCGGACGTCGGAGTGCAGCCCGACCAGGTACAGCAGGACGGAGGAGACCGGGATGGCCCAGTACGCCGCCCGGAGCGGCAGCGTCGCCCCGCAGGCCACCGAAAGGTAGATGAACAGACCGAGCCAGGCGCCGCCGAGGGTGTAGGACAGCAGGGGTGCCAGGACGCCGAGGACCGCGAGCAGGCTGATCACGAACCTCGGTGTGAAGGGCCGGCCGATGTTGCGGAAGACCAGCGCCAGGTAGCTCCCGACGAAGGCGGCGAGGCCGGCCGCCCCCGCCGCGGTGGCCCCGATGCCGTGGGCGCCGCCGGCCAGGTCCTCGATCGGCGACTTGAGGAAGACGAGCCAGACGCCGATCCACAGCACCTTGACCGTCATCTCGCGCCGGTTGCGGGGCGGCCAGCCCACGGGTACGTGCTTCGTGGTGGGCGCCTTGCCGTCTTCCGTCATGGTGCTCACGCCTTCAGCGTGTCCTTCCGGTACAGCCAGGCCGCGCCGCCCGCGAAGAGGACGAAGGAGACGACGAGGATGGCGATGTCCTGGGTGTGGGGGGCCTCGCTCTGCTCGATGGCCCGCCCCAGAGCAGCGTACGCGTGGGTGGGCAGCCACTCGGCGATGTCCTGGAGCCACTGCGGGAAGCTCGTGGAGGGCATCCACAGGCCGCCGAGGATCGACATGCCGAAGTAGATGATCATCGTGATGGGGCGGACCGCGTCCCCGGAGGCCACGTAGCCGATGGCGACCCCGAGCGCGGCGAAGACGAGGCTCCCCGCCCAGATCACGCCGGTGAGGGCGAGCCACTGCCAGGCGTCGAGGCGGACGTCCTTCACGGCCGCGGCGACGACGAAGACCACGATGATCGACGGCAGGCTGACCACGGCGGCGCTGGCGGTCTTGGCGAGGACGTAGCCGCGCCCGGGCAGCGTGGTCAGCCGCAGCTGCCGTACCCAGCCGCTCTCGCGCTCCTTGGCGATGCGCTCGCTGTTGCCCATCAGGACGGCGGTCAGGGCGCCGAAGGAGGCCATGGAGACCATCAGGTAGGTGGCGACGGTCAGGCCACTGTCGCCGACCCGCTCGCCGGAGCCGGAACTGCTGGAGAAGATCAGGTAGATGAAGGAGGGGTAGAGCACCGAGAAGAACAGGAACTTCTTGTTGCGCAGGGCGCGGCTCAGTTCGAGCTTGATCAGGGAGTTCATGACTGCTTGGCCTCCTCGGCCTCCGTGATGGCGACGAAGGCCTGCTCGAGACCGAGTCCGGCGACTTCGAGGTTGCGGGGGTAGAGGCCGAGGCCGTAGACGGCGTGGACGGTCGCGTCGGCGTCGGCGGACTGGATGCGCACGGTCTGGCCGGAGACGTCGAGCGAGGTGAGGAAGGGCAGGTCGCGCAGGGCGCTCTCGTCGATCTCGCCCTCCAGGTCGAAGGAGACCCGGCGGGCGCCGGCCTTGGCCTTGATCTCGGCGGCCGTGCCGTCGGCGAGCAGCCGGCCCCGGTGCAGCACCAGCACCCGGTCGGCGATGGCGTCGGCCTCTTCGAGGTAATGGGTGGCGAAGAGGACCGTGCGGCCCTGGTCGGCCTGCTCGCGCATGGTGGCCCAGAAGGCCTGGCGGGCGGAGACGTCCATGCCGGTGGTCGGCTCGTCCAGGATGATCAGGTCGCTGTCGCCGGCGGTGGCCAGGGCGAAGCGGACCCGCTGCATCTGGCCGCCGGAGAGCTTGTTGACCTTGCGGTCGGCGATCTGGGTGATGCCCGCGCGCGCCATCACGTCGTCGGCCTTGTACGGCTTCGGGTGCAGTGCGCAGGCCAGCTTCACCAGTTCGGTGACGGTGACGTCGTCCATGAGCCCGCCGCTCTGCAGCATGGCCCCCACCCGTCCGGCGACGATCGCCTCGCGCGGGCTGGTGCCGAACACGCCGACGGTGCCGCTGTCGGGGTGCTTGAGGCCCAGCAGGAGGTCGAGGGTGGTGGACTTGCCGGCGCCGTTCGGGCCGAGAAGGGCGACGGTCTCCCCCGGGTACAGGCGGAGCGAGAGGCCGTCGACGGCCCGCACGTTCCCGTACGTCTTGGTCACCTGGTCGAACCCGACCACCGGGGTGGTGGTGGCCGGTGCCGCTGTCGTTGTCATGCCCACCATGCTGGCCGCCAGGGGGCGGTCCGGGGCAGTGTCGGCGGTCCTCGAAGCCGGATGACAGATGTCATGCGGTCCGGGTGACACGGCGAGGGGGCGCCCGGGGGCGCCCCCGTACGGCCGTGTCAGCTCGGGTTGGTGGCGATGACCGCGACCCGGTCGGTCCGGCTCGTCAGGGCGCCCCGCAGGGCCACGTAGACGTCCTGGGGCGTGACGGCGGTCTTCTTGCCGTTGGCCCGGGTGACCAGCACGCCGTCGAAGGTCTGGCCGTAGAGCTGCTTCAGGGCGGCCAGGTCGGGCTTGTCGACGAGCTTGCCGTCGACGGCGGTCACCCGGAGGAACTTCCACAGCGACTTCTGCGGGCTCATCTGGATCGAGTGCAGCGCGTCCGTCTGCACCGTGACGTTCGCCGACATCGCCGGGGCGGCGAAGTCCTTCATCTCCCGGTCGACCTCGGCCTTGGAGACCGTCGGCTGCCGGGTGGTGCTCGGGACGGTCACCGGGACGGCCGTGCCGGTCTCCACCATCGTGCGGTAGGCCTGGGCGACCGCCTGGCCGGAACGGGCCGCGTCGACGGCCTTGCCCGCCTTGCCGTAGACGGCGACGGCCTTGCCGGCCTTGAACTCGACGCCGCCCTCGGTGACGGTGCCGGAGCCCGAGCCGCCGCCGGTCTGCTGGAGCGCGGCCTGGAGCTTCTCCTCGTCCACCGGCATGACCGGCTCGATCTCGCGCTTCTGCCCGAAGAGGGAGCCGACCACGGTGACCGGGTTGTAGTCGCTCTTCGCGGCCGCGGCGACCGTGCTCTGGAAGTCGAACTGGAGGCCCGCGTTGTCGGGGGCGATGGACACCGTCCGGCCGCCGACGGACAGCTTCAGCGGCTGGTTGACCCGCTTGCCGAAGGCGTCGTCGAGCTTCTTGACGGCGTCGTCACGGGTGCCGCCGCCGATGTCGACGCCGAGCACGGTGGTGCCCTTGGGCACGTCGGTGTGGTTCATCAGCAGCCCGGCGCCGTAGGCGCCGCCCGCGAGGACGACCACGCCGACGGCGAGCAGCACGAGCTTGCTGCGGCCCTTCTTCTTCGGCTTGGCCGCGGCCTTGGGCGGGGCGGCCGGCTCCGGCCGCTTGGGCGCGGTGCGCGGCGCGGTCCCGTCGGCGAGCGCGCCGCCGGGACCGAACGGGGCGTTCCCGGCGCCCGGGACGACCGGGATGCCACTGGTGACGGTGTGTCCGGAGACGTTGTCCGGCGCGCGGTAGCCGGGCGTGCCCGGTTCGGGGGCCGGCTTCTGCGGGGTCAGGATCGCGGTGTCGTCGCTGAGGCCGCCACCGGGCATCTGGTGGCTGCCGGTGTCACCCGGGAGCCGGTGGCCGCCCGTGTCGCCGTAGCCGCCCGGCATCCGGTGGCTGCCGGTGTCGCCGTAGCCGCCCGGCATCCGGTGGCTGCCGGTGTCGCCCGGGAGCTGGTGGCTGCCCGTGTCGCCGTAGCCGCCGGGGCTGGTGAAGGACTCGCCCGGGCCGAGGTCGAGGTCGCTGAGCGCGCTCCTCGGGGCGGCCGGCGGGACGAACGGGCCGTCGCCGGTGACCGGGCCGCCGGTCGGGCCCGTGGGGCCCTGCGGGCCGCGGCCGCCCTGGCCCTTGGGCCCGTTGAAGCCGTTCGGGCCGCCGGACCCGCCGGTGCCGTTCGCACCGTTCGGGCCGGGGGTGCCGGCGAAGCCGTTCTGGCCGCCCTCCGAGAAGTACGGCAGGTCGTCGCGGCCGGCTTCGCCGCCGGGCGTGCCCGGGCGGGAGCCGCCGAGCGGGCCCGCGGCCAGCGCCTCGGTCACGTCGAACGAGCCGGTGCCGCCACCGTGTCCCGGGGCGACCGGTCCGCCGGTGGCGCTGGGCAGGCCCGAGCCCTTCGGGCCGCCGGGGCGGGGTCCGCCCGGCGCGCCCATGGAGCCGACCACACCGCCGGGGCGCCCGGCCCCGGACTTGGCGCCGGAGCCGCCGGACGTGCCGGAGGCACCCGGGCCGCCGGGACGCGCGCCCGGCGCGGAAGGGGCGGAAGCCGCGGACGGGCCGGACGGCGCGGCGGAACCGCCGGGCGTACCGGCTCCGTTCGTGCCGCCGCCGCCCGGACCGCCCTTGGGGGCGCCGGACTTGCGGGGCGCGAACCAGTCGCTGGTCTTCTCCTCGGCCTGCGCGGCGGGTTCGGCGGCCGGTTCGGCGGCGGCCGGCGGCGCGGCGGAGGCGGGGGCAGCCGGCCGCGGCTCGGCGGCCGGGGCGTCCCCGGCGGCCTCGGACTCCGCGACGGGCTTGCGCACGACGACCGGCGGGATGGGCCGGGATCCGGGGATGTTGATCCGGATCCGGGTCGTCAGTGTGGTCTCGGTCTTGCGTTCCTCGGGCTGCGCGGCCGAACGGCCCGCGTCCGCGCCGGCGTCGGAAGCCAGGGGGGTTCCGTACGGCGGCGTCCCCGAGGGGTATGCGGCTCCGCCGGTCCCGTTGGGCCCGGAGGACGGAGTGTCAGTTTCACGACTCAAGGCAGGTTCTCCCGGTTGGCTCCGCCGCCCGTTACGACCTCAGCGGGCAGCTCGGCGGCGCGCACCACCATACTGGCCACGTCTGGCGTGTATCCCATGACCGCCCAGGAAACCCACACCGGACTCCCACGCGTGTCGTATGGCGAAGTGGTACGTCACTTGCCAAGTCGGACGGGACCGCCGTGGGGTTGCCGCCCGGGGCCAAGGGTGGCGCAGATCACAGCGAGCGCCATGCCGCCGAACAGGAAGAGGTAGGAACCGCCACCGGCGCCGAACAGGAAGTCCCCCTCGGGGCGGCCGGCGGTGAGCAGGACGACGGCGATCATCCAGCCCGCCACCGGGGCCACCGCTCCGGACCGGCCGCCGAGCGCGTAGGCCCCGCCGAGGAAGAGCCCGGCGGCACCTGCGAGGGCGAGCAGCAGCCCGCCGGGGAACCAGGCGGCCTGGACGAGCGTTCCGGCGAGCCCGACGATCGCGCCGAGCACGAACAGTCCGGCGAAAGCGGCGATCCGCCCGGCCGACGGGCGGCGCAGCGGCTGGGCGAGCATCGGGCCGCGGCCGGTGGAGCTCATGACGCCTCCGGGGTGACGCCGGCGAACAGGTCGGTCTCCCCGGGTCCTGCCTCGCCGCGCGCCAACTCGTAGTACTCGGTGGTGAACAGCGGCTGGGCCAGCTCGTTGGAGAGCGCGAAGCAGGAGCCGGCCACGTCGATCTGGGTGGCGTGGGCGCGCATCGCGGCGGCCTTGGCGGCGCCGTACGCTCCGCCGTCGAGCGTGGTGGTGATCCGCTCGTCGTCGACCACGCCCGGCAGGTCGGCCACGGTGGCGGTCTTGGCGAAGGGCAGGCCGGGCAGCTCGTCCTGGAGGCGGGTGAAGGCCGCCTCGGCGACGGAGCGGGGCATCCTGTTCCAGTAGACCTTCTGGACCCGGTGGCCGCGTGCGTCCGCGAGTTCGACGGCGCGCATGGCGACGCGGTGGGCCTGGATGTGGTCCGGGTGGCCGTACCCGCCGTTGTCGTCGTAGGTGACGAGGACCTGCGGGCGCAGCTCCAGGATCACCTCGGCCAGCGAGCCGGCGGCCTCGTCGAGGTCGGCCTGCCAGAAGCAGTCGGGGTCCTCGTTGTCCGGGATGCCCATCATGCCGGAGTCGCCGTAGCGGCCGGCGCCGCCGAGCAGCCGGACGTCCTCGACGCCCAGCTCGCGCAGCGCCGCGACCAGCTCGCCGCGCCGGTGCGCGCCCAGCGCGGGGCCGGCCAGGTGCCGCAGTTCGGGCGGGATGACCTCGCCCCGCTCGCCCAGGGTGCAGGTGACCAGGGCCACGTGGGCACCCTCGGCCGCGTACCTGGCCATGGTCGCGCCGTTGTTGATCGACTCGTCGTCCGGGTGCGCGTGCACCAGCAGCAGACGCCGGTCGGGCAGATCCGTCATGGGACCACCCTACGAGGTCCGCCCGGGCCGGCCGTCAGAACTTGATGCTGCCGATCATGCTGGCGACGTTCGTCGTCAGCTCGCTGATCGTGGGCGCGACGGTGGACGAGGCGAGATAGAAACCGAGCAGCATGCAGACGACCGCGTGACCGCCCTTCAGTCCGGACTTCTTGATCAACAAGAAGACGATGATCGCCAGCAGCACCACCGCCGAAATCGAGAGTGCCACGGCGGCTCACCTCCAAAGATCCCAGGGACGAGGGGGGTTCGGACTGTGGGGGTCGTGACCCGGTTATTGATCGTCGGCGCACATTCATGCGGACGCCGGCAGGTTCATACCCACTCAGCGGTAGTGATCATAACTATCCGTGCTCGCGCATCGCTCGGCGCACGGCCGCACAAGGGGGCGCATGGCCAATATGGTCGGGGTATGACGACCGAGGCTGACTCCTTCCCCCGTCGGCACGCGCGCACGCAGCGGTTCACGCTCGGCGCGCCGCGTGCGTTCACCGTGGCGCCCGACGGTTCGCGTGTCGTGTTCCTGCGCTCGCGCTCCGGCACCGACCGGGCCAACTCCCTCTGGATCCTCGACCCCGCGGACGGCGCCGAGCGCCTGGCGGCCGACCCCGGAGCCCTGTTGCGGGGCGCCTCGGAAGAGCTGTCGGCCGAGGAGCGGGCGCGCCGGGAACGCAGTCGTGAGGGCGGTGCCGGCATCGTCGGGTACGCCACCGACGCGGCCGTGGAGTTGGCCTCTTTCGCCTTGTCGGGGCGGCTTTTCACGGCGGAGCTGCGGGCCGGCACGACCCGTGAACTCGCGGTCCCGGGACCGGTGATCGACCCGCGCCCGGCCCCCGACGGGCGGCACGTCGCCTACGTCGCCCGGGGCGCGCTGCGGGTGGTGGCCGCCGGGGGCGGGGACGACAGGCCACTGGCGGAGCCGGAGTCGGACCAGATCACCTACGGGCTCGCCGAGTTCGTCGCGGCCGAGGAGATGGGGCGCTCGCGGGGTTTCTGGTGGGCGCCGGAGTCGGACCGGCTGCTGGTGGCGCGGGTGGACGACACGCCGGTGCGGCGGTGGTGGATCTCCGATCCGGCCCACCCCGGGCGTGAGCCACACCACGTCGCCTACCCGGCGGCGGGGACCGCGAACGCGGACGTGCGCCTGTTCGTGCTCGGTCTTGACGGGGCGCGCACGGAGGTCGTCTGGGACCGGGCGCGCTACCCGTACCTGGCGCGTGTGCACTGGTCACAGGCGGGTGCGCCGCTGCTCCTCGTGCAGTCGCGGGACCAGCGCGGCCAGGTGTTCCTGGCGGTGGACCCGGACTCCGGGGCGACCCGGATGGTGCACGCCGACGAAGATCCAACATGGCTGGAAGTTTTCCCCGGCGTGCCCTGCTGGAGCCCCTCCGGGCGCCTGGTCCGGATCGCTGACGAGGGGGGCGCACGGGTGCTCGCGGTGGGCGAACGACCGCTCACCGGGGCGCAGTTGCACATCCGTGCGGTCCTCGACGTGACGGCCGACGACGTGCTGGTATCGGCCTCGGCGGGCGAGGACGCGGAGTCCCCCGAGACCGGCGAGGTGCACGTCTACCGGGTCAACGAACTCGGCGTGGAGCGTGTCTCGCAGGAGCCCGGGGTGCACTCGGCCGTGCGCGCCGGGGGCGTGACGGTGCTGGTGTCCGCGACGCTGGACAGTCCCGGCGCCCGCGTCCAGGTGCTGCGTGACGGAAAACGAACGGCGACTGTCACCTCTTACGCCGAAGACCCCGGTTTGTCCCCCCGCGTGACGCTCACCCATGGGGGCGCACGCCGAATTCCGTGCGCCGTGCTTATGCCTACGGACTACCCCGGCGACACTCCCCTGCCCGTGCTCCTGGACCCGTACGGCGGCCCGCACGGACAGCGGGTGGTGGCCGCGCACAACGCGCACCTGACCTCGCAGTGGTTCGCCGACCAGGGCTTCGCGGTGGTCGTCGCCGACGGCCGGGGCACCCCGGGCCGCTCGCCGGCCTGGGAGAAGGCCGTCCGGGACGACCTCGCGGACGTCGTGCTCCAGGACCAGGTCGACGCGCTCCAGGCGCTGGCCGGGGACTTCCCGCTCGACCTCGGCCGGGTGGCGATCCGCGGCTGGTCCTTCGGCGGCTATCTGTCCGCTCTCGCCGTGCTGCGCCGCCCGGACGTCTTCCACGCGGCGGTGGTCGGCGCGCCCGTCACCGATCTGCGGCTGTACGACACTCACTACCAGGAGCGCTACCTGGGCCACCCCGACGAGCGGCCGGAGGTCTACCGGCGCAACTCGCTGGTCGACGACGCGGGCCTGGTCGACCCGGCCGAGCCGCACCGCCCGATGATGATCATTCACGGGCTGGCGGACGACAACGTGGTCGTCGCGCACTCGCTGCGGCTGTCCTCGGCCCTGCTGGCGGCGGGCCGCCCGCACGAGGTGCTGCCGCTGTCCGGGGTCACCCACATGACGCCGCAGGAGACCGTGGCGGAGAACCTGCTGCGGTTGCAGCTCGACTTCCTCCGGCGCTCGCTCGGCCTGCCGGGCGCGTCGGCGTGACCGGCGTGACCGGCGTGAACCGTGAGCGGCCTGAACGGCGTTAACACGCGGGCAACTTGACGGAAGCGGTTCCGATATACGGACGCGCCAGTCTGGTGGGCGTACGGCCGTGCGGGTGCCGTGAAGCGGGCCGGGGTGCGCTGTCACCCCGGCCCGTTGCCGTTCCGGGCGGCCTGCCGCGGCTCCTCAGGCGGCACGACCTGCCGCTCCTGGGCGAAGTGGCAGGCGGAGTCGTGGGCCGCCGGGCCGGTGGTGCCGCGGAACTCCTCGGGCACCGCCAGCGCCGGGACCTCCACGGCGCAGCGCTCCCGCGCCTTCCAGCAGCGGGTGCGGAAGCGGCAGCCGGAGGGGATGTCCGTCGGGGAGGGGACGTCGCCGGCGAGGATGATCCGCTCACGGCGGTCACGGGCCTCGGGATCCGGGACGGGGACAGCCGAGAGCAGCGCCTGGGTGTAGGGGTGCGTGGGGTGGTCGTAGATCTCGGCCTGGGTGCCGGTCTCCACGATCCGGCCGAGGTACATGACCGCGACCCGGTCCGAGATGTGCCGGACGATCGAGAGGTCGTGGGCGATGAAGACGTAGGACAGCTCGAACTCCGCCTGGAGCCGGTCCATCAGGTTGATCACCTGGGCCTGCACGGAGACGTCCAGGGCGGAGACCGGCTCGTCGGCGACGATCACCTCGGGGCGCAGGGCCAGCCCCCGGGCGATGCCGATGCGCTGGCGCTGGCCGCCGGAGAACTGGTGCGGGTAGCGGTTGACGAAGTCGGGGTCGAGGCCGACCACGTCCAGCAGTTCGCGCACCCGGCGGCGGCGGTCGCCCTTGGGTGCCGCCTCGGGGTGGATGTCGTACGGCTCGCCGACGATGTCGCCCACCGTCATGCGCGGGTTGAGGGAGGTGTACGGGTCCTGGAAGACCATCTGGATGTTGCGGCGGACGGCCTTCAGTGCCCGGCCGGACAGCTCGGTGATGTCCTCGCCCTTGAACCTGATGGAGCCCGCCGTCGGGCGCTCCAGGTGGCACAGCAGCTTCGCCACCGTCGACTTGCCGCAGCCGGACTCGCCGACGATGCCCAGGGTCTCGCCCCGGCCGAGCGTGAAGTCGACGCCGTCGACCGCCCGTACCGCGCCGACCTGCTTCTTGAAGACGATGCCCCGCATCAGCGGGTAGTGCTTGACGAGGCCGCGGACCTCCAGGAGCGGCTCAATGGTCGGGGCCATGCAGGCACTCCCTCCAGAAGTGGCAGGCGCTGCCCCGGGTCTCCGAGACCGCGTGCAGCGGGGGCTCGTCCGTGCGGCAGACGTCCCGGGCCATCGGGCAGCGCGGATGGAAGGCGCAGCCGGGCGGGATGTGCATGAGGTTCGGCGGCAGGCCCTTGATCGCGTACAGCTCACGGCCCTTCTGGTCCAGGCGCGGGATGGAGTCCAGCAGGCCCCGGGTGTAGGGGTGGGCGGGCGCCTTGTAGATGTCGTGGACGGGGGCGGACTCGACGATCCGGCCCGCGTACATCACGGCGATCCGGTCGGCGACGTCCGCCACCACCCCCAGGTCGTGCGTGATGAGGATGAGGCCCATCCGGTACTCGCGCTGCAACTCCGCGAGCAGGTCCATGACCTGGGCCTGGACGGTGACGTCCAGGGCGGTGGTGGGCTCGTCCGCGATGATGAGCGCGGGCTCCAGCGCCATCGCCATGGCGATCATGATGCGCTGGCGCATGCCGCCGGAGAACTGGTGCGGGTAGTCCCGGACTCGCTGGGCCGCCCCCGGGATGCGCACCCGGTCCATCAGCTCGACCGCCCGGGCCCGTGCCTCCTTGCGCGACGTCCCGCGGTGCACCGTGAACATCTCGCCGAGCTGGTCGCCCACGGAGAGCACCGGGTTGAGCGCGGACAGCGCGTCCTGGAAGATCATCGCCATCCTGGCGCCGCGGACGCCCCGCCGCTCGTCCTCCTTCAGCTTCAGCAGGTCCCGCCCCTGGAAGAGGATCTCGCCGCCGGTGATCCGGGCCGGCGGGGTGTCGAGGATGCCCATCACGGCCTGCGCGGTCACCGACTTCCCGGAGCCCGACTCGCCGAGCACCGCCAGGGTCTCCCCCGCGTCGACGGCGTACGACACCCCGTTGACCGCGTGGGCGATCCCGTCCCGGGTGCGGAACTCCACGTGCAGGTCGCGCACTTCCAGCAGCATGGCGCCGTCACCTCAGCTTGGGGTCGAGGGCGTCGCGCACCGCGTCGCCGAGCATGATGAAGGCCAGGACCGTGACGGCGAGGGCGCCCGAGGGCCACAGCAGGGCGTGCGGGGCGTTGCGGACGTACGGGGAGGCGGCGGAGATGTCGATGCCCCAGGAGACGCTCGGCGGCTTCAGGCCGACGCCCAGGTAGGACAGGGTCGCCTCCAGCGCGATGTAGGTGCCGAGCGCGATGGTGGCGACGACGATCACGGGGGCCACGGCGTTGGGCGCGATGTGCCGGAGCAGGATGCGGGAGTGGGAGGCGCCGAGGGCGCGGGCCGCCTGGACGTAGTCGTTCTGCCGGGCGGTGATGACCGAGCCGCGCGCGATGCGGGAGATCTGCGGCCAGCCGAGCAGCACCATGAACCCGATGACCGGCCAGACGGTGTTGCTGGTCACGACGGAGAGCAGGACGAGACCGCCGAGGACGACCGGGATGGCGAAGAAGATGTCGGTCGTGCGGGACAGCAGCGAGTCCCAGGGACCGCCGAAGAAGCCCGCGAGCCCGCCGAGCACCGAGCCGAGGAGTGCGACGCCGAGGGTGGCGCACACGCCCACCGTGACGGAGGCGCGGGCGCCGTACACGGTCCGGGTGTAGACGTTGCAGCCCTGTCCGTCGTAGCCGAAGGGGGCGCCCGGCCCGGGGCCGTCCTGGGCCTTGGCGAGGTCGCAGGTCAGGGGGCTGCCGGGGGCGATCGCCGAGGGCCACAGGGAGATGAAGACCAGGAACAGGATGACCACGGCGGAGCCGATGAAGACGGGGTTGCGGCGCAGGTCCCGCCAGGCGTCGGACCACAGCGACCGCGGCTTGCCCCGGGGCCCGGTGCCCTCGGGTCCGCCGGGCGCGCGCTCCAGGGTGGTCGCCTCGCTCGCCGCGAGGTCCATCGCCCCGCCGGCCCCTGTCCCCGCGATCGCCCCCTGCGGCTCGTACGACTGTTCAGGCATAGCGGATCCTCGGGTCGAGTACGCCGTACAGCAGGTCCACGAGCAGGTTGGCGATGAGGAAGACCAGGACGAGCACGGTCACGAAGCCGACCACCGTCTGGGTGTTCTGGCGCAGGATGCCCTGGTAGAGCTGGTAGCCGACGCCGTGGATGTTGAAGATCCGCTCGGTGACGATCGCGCCGCCCATCAGCGCCCCGATGTCGGCTCCGATGAAGGTGACCACGGGGATGAGGGAGTTGCGCAGCAGGTGCCGGGTGACGACCCGGTGCCGGGGCAGCCCCTTGGCGACGGCCGTGCGCACGTAGTCGGCCCGGTTGTTCTCCGCGAGGGAGGTCCGGGTGAGCCGGGTGACGTAGGCGAGCGAGACGGAGGCGAGGACCAGGCCGGGCACGATCAGCTCGCCGAAGGCGGCCTGCGGGGAGACGGACGGTTTGATCCAGCCCCACTGGACGCCGAGCAGGAGCTGGAGCAGCAGGCCGGTGACGAAGGTGGGGACGGAGATGACGACGAGGGTGAGGACGAGGACCGAGGTGTCGACGGGCCGGCCGCGCCGCAGCCCGGTCAGCACGCCGAGGGTGATGCCGATGACGATCTCGAAGAGGATGGCGACGATGGTGAGCCGGACGGTGACGGGGAACGCCGACGCCATCAGCTCGGTGACCGGCTGGCCGTTGAACGCCGTGCCGAAGTTCCCGGTGAAGACGTTCCCCATGTAGGTGAGGTACTGCTGCCAGACCGGCTTGTCCAAGCCGAACTCCTTCTCCAGCTGGGCGGTGGTGGCCGGGTCGCAGGCCCGCTCGCCGCACAGCCCCGCGATGGGGTCGCCCATCACGTTCACCATCAGGAAGATCAGCAGGGTGGCCCCGACGAACACGGGGATCATCTGCAGCAGCCGTCTGACGACGTAGCGCCCCATGGCGGTCAGCCGACCTTGATCTCGTTGTAGACCGGGACGCTGAAGGGGTTGAGCGCCACGTGGGAGAGCCGGGCGGAGTAGCCGGCGCTGCCGTTCTGGTACCAGAGCGGGATGGCGGCCATGTTGTCCCGCACCACGCCCTCGGCCTGCTGGAAGAGCCCGATCGCCATGGCGCTGTCGGTCTCGGCGTTGGCCCGGTCGATGAGCGCGTCGAACCGCTTGTCGGACCACTTGCCGTCGTTGGAGGAGGCGTTGGTGTAGTACAGCGGCTGCAGGAAGTTCTGGATCAGGGGGTAGTCCATCTGCCAGCCGGCACGGAAGGGGCCGGACATCCGGTGCTGGGAGATCTGGTTGCGGAAGTCGGCGAAGGTGCCGACGGGGTTGCCGACGCAGGCCTTGTCGTCGCCGAGCGCGTTGTTGATGGAGTTGCACACCGCGTCCACCCACTGTTTGTGCGAGCCCGTGTCCGCGTTGTAGGTGATCTTCAGCCCGCCGCCCGGGAGCCCGCCGCCCTCCTGGATGAGCTTCTTGGCCTGCGCGGGGTCGTGCTCGCAGGCGTGGCCGCACAGGCCGGCCTGGAAGCCGCCCTCCTTGCCGAGGACCGGGCTGGTCCAGTCGGTGGCGGGGGTGCGGGTGCCCCGGAAGAGGGTCTTGGTGATCTGCGCGCGGTCGATGGCCATGGACAGTCCGGTGCGGACCTTGCGGGCGCCGGCGGTGTTCCACCGCGGGTCGTAGTACGGGAAGGCGAGCGTCTGCAGGATGCCGGCCGGGGTGTTGATGTAGCGGCCGTCCAGGTCCGTGCCGACGTTCTTGAGCTGGGTGGCGGGCACGTCGTCGACCAGGTCCAGGTTGCCGGCCAGCACGTCGGTGTAGGCGGTGTTGTTGTCGGTGTAGACCAGCAGCGTGACGCCTTCGTTGCGGGCGCGGTCGGGGCCGGGGTAGGCGTCCCACTTCTTCAGGGCCATCGCGGAGCCCTTGGTGTACGAGTCGATCCGGTACGGCCCGTTGCCGACCGGTCTGCTCACCCAGGCCGCGTGGTCGGTGAAGAACGTCCTGGGCAGAGGGGCGAAGGCCACGTAGCCGAGGGTGTCGGGAAAACTGGAGAACTTCTGGTTGAGGCGGACGGTGAAGGTCCGGGGGCCGGTGACCTTCAGGCCCGAGAGGGCGTCGGCGGTCTGCGGCCCGCTGTCGGGGTGGACCTTGTCGTAGCCCTCGATGTAGCCGAAGAAGTAGGCGTTCTTCTGGTTGTTCCTGAGGCCGGCGCCGTAGTTCCACGCGTCGACGAAGGAACTCGCGGTGACCGGCTCCCCGTTGCTGAACCGCCAGCCGTCCTTGACGGTGATGGTGTAGTTCCGCGAGTCGGTGGTGTCGATCCGCTCGGCGAGCATGTTCTCGGCCTTGGCCGTCCGGGGGTTGTACCGCTTCAGCCCGCGGAAGATCATGTCGAGCACCTTGCCGCCCTGCACCTCATTGGTGTTCGACGGCTCCAGCGGGTTCTGCGGATCGCCCCAGGAGGAGGTCAGCACCCCGGCGCCGCCCGCACTGGCGCCGCCCCCGCAGGCCGTGGCGGCGAGCGCCGTCACCAGCACAGCGGCGGCCCATCGGGCGCGCGTGGTTCCCCGCATGCGTGCCTCCTCCGCGATCACCCACCGTACCGGTCAATATGGTCATAAAAGACGCATACCGCATACGAGGCGCGCGACTGAGGGGCTGTTGGGGTGACGGGCGGGCGGGCCGACGGGCGGGGGCGCGAGTCGCGGGGAGGGGGCGGGCCCGGACGGAGAAAGGCCCGCACCTCGTCCGGGCGCGGACCCTCTGGCGGGCAGAGCCGCCGCAAATACGTTTCTGCGTATGGGTTTCGCGAGCGGCCGCCGCTGGTCAGGGACCGGAGCTTATCCATCCGCGCTGGACCGCCTTCGCCCCGGCCTGGAACCGGCTGCGGGCCTCCAGCTTCTCCATCAGCTCGGCCGCCATGCGGCGGGCGGTGCGGGGCGAGACACCCAGGCGGCGGGCGATGACCTCGTCGGTGTACCCGTCGTACAGGAGCCTGAGGTACTCGGTCTCCACGCGGCTCGGCCGGTGCGGCGCCTCGGGGTCACGGGAGTCGCCGAGCGGCGTGGCCCGCTGCCAGAAACTCTCGAACAGTTCGACCATGGCCGCGAGGACGCCCTTGCCGCGCAGCAGCAGCACCCCGTCGCCGGTCGACTCGTCGTCCATCGGGACGACGGCGGTGTGCCGGTCGACGATCAGCATCCGCACCGGCAGGGTCGGCACCGTGCGGACCTGGCCGCCCCGGGCGGTCAGCCAGGTGGCGTAGGTGACGGACGGCTGGTGGTTGCGCACGCTGTCGAGATACATCGTGCGCATACGCACGCCGCGGTCGAGGAGTTCCAGGTCCTGCGGTCTTGCGGCTTCCATGTTCTCGGCGGTCTGGGCGCCCGGCGCGAATGCCATCACTTCCGTGGTGACCCCTCGGCAGAGCAGTCCGATGCGATCCCGGATCTCGTCGATTCCGACGGCCTGCTCGATTTCACCGGCCGGCCCCCCGGGCGTCTCCGTGAATTCAGCGGCCAGTTTCTCCACGGCGAGCCGGACATCCTCGGTCCGCTTGCGTTCTTCCGCGAGGCGGGCCTCCTGCCGGGCCAGCAGCCATTTCATCGCGGTCTGCGGCCCCACCGCCCGCACCCGGGCGGGCGCCTCCCCGGTGATCCGGACCAGCGACAACTCGCTCAATATGTCCAGCTGGCTGCGGAGTTCCTGCTCCGTCAGGCCCGTCATCTGAAGAATCTCGTGGAAATCGCCGTCCGGATTACTCAGTACGGCGCGATAGATACTGGCGGTTTCATCCTTGATTCCGAGCACATCGAACACTCATCTCCCCCTTCGCGAACCGGTATGGCCTGACCGGCGCGGAGAGCATCCTACCCGCCGGGGTTGGACATCAGAAGGGCGCTATTGAGGCACCGTTCAGTAGACCTTCAGTAGACCTTCGGCACTTCAAGAATCTACATACGGAGAGTCACCAAGAGGCCGTAGGGAAATCTTCCGAATGGTGCAGGAAACAGGCAACTGTCCGGTGTCAGTATCGATACACAGGGCGGCCCCTCATCCGGATCCGGGGCCGGAGAGGGGAACGCGATGCGCTGGGACGGGGTACACATAGCGGCGACCGGGGTCTGGCTGCCCGGCCGGCTGTCGGCCGCGGAGGCGGTGGCGGCGGGGGCGTACGACGCCGACGAGCACGCCGCGAACAGGATCGCGTCCGTCACTGCGGCCGAGACCGAGGCCGACGGCGGACCGGCCGCACCGGAGATGGCGGTACGGGCGGCGCGTACGGCGCTGCGGCGGGCCGGCGCGGCCGCCGAGCGGGTGTCCGCGGTGTTCCACAGTTATGTCTGGTTCCAGGGCGCCGACATGTGGGCGCCGGCCTCCTACGTGGCGGACGGCGCGGCCGGTTCGGGTGTGCCGGCCTTCGGGCTCCAGCAGTCGTGCAACGCCGGGGTGTCCTCGCTGGAACTCGGCGCCCGTCAACTGGAGGCGGGCGGCGCGGTGCTGCTCACCACGGCGGACCGGTTCTCCGGCCCGTCGTTCGACCGCTGGCGCTGTGAGCGCGGCCTCGTCTACGGCGACGCGGGCACGGCGCTGGTGCTGTCCTCCGTCGGCGGGTTCGCCCGGCTGCTGTCCACCTCGACCGCGGTGGACAACTCCCTCGAGGCGATCTCCCGTCCGGCGCGTCCGGTCACGGACCCGTCGCAGACGCGGTGTCCGCTGGACCTCAGCGCCCTCGCGGACGACTACGTCCGGGCGAACGGCGATCCGCGCCGGCTGACCCTCCGCACGGCCCAGGTCGCCGACGAGTCCGTGCGCCAGGCGCTGGCGGACGCGGACACCCGCATGGAGGACGTCTCCCGCGTCGTGCTCAACGCCACCGGGCGGTCGCGGATGCGCTGGCAGCTCGAACTCCAGCTCGGCCTCAACGAGAAGATGTCCAACTGGGAGTTCTGCAGCGAGGTCGGCCACCTCGGAGCGGGCGACCACTGCGCCGGCCTCGACGACCTGGTCCGCTCCGGCCAGGTCCTCCCCGGCGACCGGGTCCTCCTCGTCGGCGGCGGCACGGGCTACAGCTGCACGTCGGCGGTCGTCGAGATCACGGAGACACCTCGCTGGTCCGAGTGAGGGTGGCCGGCCGGGTCGGGCCAGTAGGGCGTTCCGCCGGTCGAGCGGCCCCGTGAGGCGGCGGGGCTTCGTCGAAGGGCCGGTGCCAGGTCGTGTCCGTGAAGTCCCGTCCGCTCCGCGACACCCGGCGGGCTCGTCCTCCGGGCGGACGACGGGACCTTGCGGACGCGACCTAGGCGGCTGGGCCCTGGGGGGCTCGCAGGAGGGTCAGTCTGGGGGTGGGGGGTGTCGCTCCGGGCAGGGGGGCGGGGGTGCCGGTGAGTACGGCCTGCTGGGTGGCGCGGAGTTCCGCGCCCGGGCTCAGGCCGAGGTGGTCGGCCAGCAGGCGGCTCGCCCGCTGGTAGGCGGCGAGTGCGTCGGCCTGCCGGCCCGCCCGGTACAGCGCGTGCATCAGCAGGGCCCACAGGCGTTCCCGGTAGGGGTGTTCCGCGGTGAGCGCCACCAGCGAGGGGACCGCCTCGGCGTGGGTGCCGGCCAGCAGGGCCAGTTCGGCGTGGTCCTCGACCGCGGCGAGGCGCAGTTCGGTCAGCCGAGCCCGTTCGATCTCCAGCAGCGGGCCGCCGACCCCGGTGAGCGGTGGCCCCTGCCACTCGGCGAGCGCCCGGGCCGCCGCCCGTTCGGCGGCGACGGGCTCGCCGGCCGCCCGCAGCGCGCGGGCCTCGTCCCGGGCGGTCTGGAAGCGGCCGAGGTCGTGCTCCTCGGCGGTCACCGCCAGCCGGTAGGAGGAGCCGACACGCTCGATGACCCCGCCCGCCGCGCGGGGCGCGCGCTGCGGCTCCAGCAGCCGGCGCAGCTTGGAGACGTACACCTGCACCAGGTTGCCGCCCGAGGCGGCGCCGTCGCCCGACCAGACGGCCTGGTGCAGTTCGTCCCGGCCGACCGGGGTGCCGGCGCGCAGCACCAGCATGGCGAGCAGCGACCGCGGCCGGGGGCCGCCCAGCGGTAGTTCCACCCCGTCGCGGCGGCACCGCACCTCGCCCAGGACCGTCAGGTCCAGACGGGGCACGGGACACGGGTCCTGCGAGGCGGCCTTGGTCATGGGTGTCTCCCGCGAGGAACGTGGACGCTGAACGCCCCTCATTCTGGCCGCGCGGCCGGGAAACGCCCCCGCCGCGCCGCTGGCAGGAACCGTCAACGGCCGCAATATGCCAGCACCCCGTTCCGTGGCCTTTTCCGGCCACCGCAGAAAGCGTCCAGGGGTAATGCGTGGTAAAGGCGTGACCGACTGCCGGATGCTCACCGGCATGTTTCTCGTCCATGCGCGCCTGAAGTCGTCCGGCACGCGCTTTCCCCCTGATTTCGCCGACCTCGTCGCACGCTGCGCGCAGCCCGACGAGGGGCTCCGGCACAGCGTGTTCCACGCCGACGCGCCGACCGGTCCGGTGCTCGGCCTGTTCCTGTCAGGGCCCTCCCTGTCCCTCGTGGAGAGCGCCGCACGAGCCGTCGTGGAGCGCGCCCTGGACCACCACGACTTCCTGTCGGGGATTCTCCTCGTCAGCTGCGAAGCGGTCCTGCCGACGCCCTACTTCGAGTGGCTGGTGGAGCGGCCCGACGACGGTGGACGGCTTATGCCACCGGCGGATTAGGCCAGTCGAGAACCGGTGACAAGCCCGGCGGGGTCAGGAAAAGTACTGGTCATCGGCCCCGGGACGCCCCGGCAGAGGCCCTCTCCCCACTCCTCGCGGACCTTGGTCCGCCCTGCCCCGAAACAGGAGTCACCATGTCCGTCACCTCCCTGACCACCGCCACCAAGACCGCCCTCGCCGCCCTGCTGTTCGCCGTCGCCCTGCTGGTGGCCGCCCCCCTGGCGGCGCACGGCGGACAGCACACGGCCGGCACCTCCGTCACCGCCGACGCGGCCCCCGCCGCCACGACCACGACCACGCCCGTCACCACGAAGGACACCACCGGCTGGCAGTGACGGGCGGGCCCCGCACGCGGCCCCGCCGCTCGGCCTCGCACCAGAATCCCTGCTCCTGAGAATTTCCATGAAGAGGCACATCAGATGACTATCGAGGCCGATCTTCCGCTTCTCAGCAGTGTCCCCGAATCGTCGCCGAACACGGTTCGGCACATTTCTCGCAGAGAGCCACTGGACTGGCTCTTCCAGTCCGCCGCGGCCCCCGTCATCGAAATCCGCGGAGATCGCTGGACCGGAAAGAGCGAACTTCTCGCCCGGCTCTCGGCCGAGGCCGCCCGGCACGGCTGGAGCGTCGCCTCGGGCACCGCCTCCGCCCAGCCGTTCCGCTCCATCTCCCTGGGCCTGTTCATGGACGCCCTGGACGAACCCCTCGCCGGCACCGGTCTCCCGGACGACCCGTTCGGGCGCTACCAGGCGTTCCGCGCGGTGCGGAACCTGCTGGAGTCGCTGAGCCCGGCCGGCGGGATGCTCCTGGCCCTCGACGACGTGCACCGGGCCGACGAGGCCTCCGTGGACCTGCTCTCCTACCTGCTGCGCCATCCGCCGGCCGGCCGGGTGGTGCTGGCCCTGGCCCACCGCCCGCGCCAGACGGACCCCGGCCTGCGGAACCTGCTCGACCAGGCCGCCGCCCGCCAGTGGGCGCACCGCCTCACGCCCGCCGTGCTCGACCCGCAGGAGGCGCTGGCCCTGCTGCCCGACGACCTCAGCCGGTCGCAGCGGGAGCGCATGCTGGATGTCACGGAACACAATCCGGGGCTGCTGAAGGCCCTCGGCTCCACCCGGAGTCTGCTCGGCGCCGACGGCCGCGCCCTGCCGTCCCTGCCCCTGCACGTGCTCACCGAGACCCTGCGCGACTTCGCGTCGCTGAGCCCGGCGAGCTGGCTGGTGGTGAGAGCGGCCGCCGTCCTCGGCGAGCCCTCCGACCCCGCCGCCCTGGGCACCGTGGCGCAGGTGAGCGACGAGGAACTGCGCGCGGCGGTGGACGAGTTGACCCGCGAGGACCTGCTGCGCACGGAGGGCGCCTCGCCCCTGCTCGGCTTCGGCAACCCGGCGCTGCGTGCGGCCGCGTACCAGTCGGCGGGCCCCGGCTGGCTGTTCGGCGCCCATGCCCGCGCGGCCCGGCTGCTGGCCGCCCGTGACGCCGACGCCGTACGACTGGCCGAGCACCTGCAGTACGGGGCGGCGCTCGGCGACCGTGACAGCGCCCAGATCCTGCTGACGGCCGCGGGGCTGCGGCAGTGGAGCGACCCGCAGCGGTCGGCGGCCTGGTCGGGCGCCGCGCTCGCCCTGGGCCTGTCCGACGAGGACGCGGCCCGGGCCCGGCTGCAGCTCGGCGGCGCACTGACCCTGTGCGGCCGGCTGCGGGAGGCCATGGACGTCCTGGGGCCGCTGACCCGGGCGGGCGGGACCGGCGGTACGGGTCTCGACGCCGCCCACTGGTACGCGCAGGCTCTGCGGCTCACGGGGGCGCACGAGGGTGCCGACCGAGTCCTTGCGGCGGCGCTCGACCGGGCGGCGTCCGCTGGTCCTGAGCAGCGGGCCGGACTGCTCGCCGCCCGCATCGCGCTCGCCCTGGACACCGCCCGTCCGGTGCCGGACGGTCCGGTGACCGCGCTGCTGAGCACGGCCGAGCATCTCGGCCCGGTCGCCCGGGCCGGTGTCTACGCGCTGAGCGCGGCCGCCGCTCTGAGGTCCGCGTCGGGGGAACACGCGGACTTCCACGCGGTGGCGGCGGCGCGGCTGCTGGACCGGGCGGCCGACGACGCCGTGCTGCCGCACGTCGAGGGGCTGTACTGGCTGGCGGGTGCCGAGGCGGCGCTCGGCCGGCACAACGCCGCGCACCGGCACTACGAGCGTGGTCTGCGGCTGGCGGAGTCCGGCCGGCTCCGGGTGCTCGCGCCCCGGTTCGCCAGCGCGCTGGCCGGGCTCGCGCCGACCGCCGGCCGTGACCTGCCGCCGGCGGCGGAGGCCGCGGAGGTCCCGGGTGCGAGGGCGGCCGCCACGCCCGCAACCGGCGCCACGGCCACGGCGGCGAGAGCCGCGACGGCCGCCGCCACGGTGCCCACGGCCTCGGAGTCCGCGCCGCCCACCGGGCCCGCCGAGTCCACCGGGCCCGCCGGCTCCTCGGAGCCCGCGGAGGCCGCGGCGTCCGCCGCCTCGGAGCTGTCCCGGCTGAGCAAGCGTGAGCTGGAGATCGCCGTGCTGGTCAGCGGCGGCCGGACCAACCAGCAGATCGCCCGGTCGCTGGAGGTCAGCCACAAGACGGTGGAGACGCACATGGGCCGCATCTTCAAGAAGCTGGTGGTCTCCTCGCGGGCGGAGGTCGCCGCGATGGTGGGCCGCTCGGACCGGGGCCCGGAAGCGGGCCGGTGACGGTGGGCGGCCCCGGTCTCCCGTGGCCGCCCGCCGTCTCACCCGCGTGCCTCGGCCGCCGCCGGCAGCTTCAACTTCCCGTCGGCTCCCCGCCCGGCCACGAAGCGGGAGCGGTCGGCCCGGACCAGCGCCGGCCGCGCGGCCGGGGCCGGAGCGGCGTCGGCCACGAATGCGGCGATCGCGGCCACCGTGGGGCTCTCGAAGAGCAACCCGAACGGCGGGACCGTGCCGTACTCCTCCCGCACCCGCTCCAGAAGGCGGGACATCACCAGCGAGTGGGCGCCGAGTTCGAACAGGTCATCGGTGCGTCCGATCCGCACGCCGGGCAGCAGTGTGCCGGCGAACTCGGCGATCCGGCGTTCGGCCGGGGTGCGCGGCGGCTCGGGGCCGTCCTGCTCGTCCCGCCCCGACTCCGGGTCGGGCGCGGGCAGCGCGCGCCGGTTCACCTTGCCGTTCGGCGTGAGCGGCAGCGCGTCCAGCACCGCGATGACGGACGGCACCGCGTACGACGGCAGCCACGCCCGCAGGGCCGTGCGCAGTTCGGCCCGGTCCAGGTGGGTGCCGGTCGGCTCCACGTAGGCCGCGAGCCGCGCGTCCGACCCGGTGCCGTCGACGATCACCGCGGCCCGGCGGACCGTCGGCTGCCGTTCCAGGGTGGCCTCGATCTCGCCGAGTTCGATGCGGTGACCGTGCACCTTGACCTGGGTGTCGGCCCGTCCGACGAAGGCGAGGCGGCCGTCGGCGCGCCGGCGCACCAGGTCACCGGTGCGGTAGAGCCGGGAGCCGGGCGCGGCGTCGAAGGGGTGCGGCACGAACCGTTCGGCCGTCAGCCCGGGCCGGCCCAGGTAGCCGTGGGCGAGACCGGCGCCGCCGATGTACAGCTCGCCGGTCGCCCCGACGGGCAGCGGCCGCATCTCCGGGTCGAGGACGTACACCTCGGTGTTGGCCAGCGGGCGGCCCAGCGGTACGTCGGCGGTCTCCTCACCGACCAGGGTGCTGACCGACCAGACGGTGGTCTCGGTCGGGCCGTAGACGTTCCACAGCTTCGTGCCGCGCTTGGGCAGTTCGCGGGTCAGCTCGACCGGCATGCGCTCGCCGCCGCACAGCGCGGTGAGCCCGGGGGTGCCGGTCCAGCCGGCGTCCAGCAGGAGCTGCCAGGAGACCGGGGTGGCCTGGAGGTGCGTGACGCGCCCGCTGTCGAGGCAGGCCCGCAGCCGGGCTCCGGAGGCCGCCGTCTGCGGGTCCGTGAGGTGGACGGTGGCCCCGTTGGTCAGGGGCATGAAGTAGTCGAGCAGGCTGATGTCGAAGGTGGGGGTGGTCACCGACAGCCAGCCGTCGCCGGGACCGGTCGGCAGGTCGCGGCCCATCGCCAGGATCATGTTCGTCAGCGACCGGTGCGCGATCACGACGCCCTTGGGGTTGCCCGTGGAGCCGGAGGTGTAGATGACGTACGCCGGCGACCCCGGGTCCAGGCGCACCGCCGGCGGCCGCTCGGCCTCCGTGCCGTCCGGCCGGACGACCAGCGCGTGGTCGGTGTCGCCGTCGGTGACGACGGCGGCGGTCTCCGCGTCCCGGAGCACGTAGTCGATCCGGTCGGCCGGGAGTTTCGGGTCCAGCGGCAGGTAGGCGGCGCCGGACTTCATCACGCCGAGCAGCGCGGCGAGCAGTGCGGGGGTGCGGGGCAGCAGCACGGCCACCAGGTCGCCGGGTCCGACGCCGGCCCGGTGCAGCCGGTGGGCGATGCCGTTGGCCAGCCGGTCGAGCCGCCCGTAGTCGAGGGCGTCGGCCTCGGCGCCGGCGAGCAGGACGGCGGGTGCGCCGGGGGTGGCGGCGGCCTGTGCCTCGAACCGGGCGACGACGCTCGCGTCCGTGTCGTGGGCGACGGCGGTGTCGTTCCACGCGCGGCACAGCCGCAGTTCCGCCTCGCCCATGACGGGCAGGTCGCCCGCAGCGGTGCCGGGGGCGCGGGACACGGCGTCGAGCAGGGCGGTCAGCCGTTCGGCCAGCAGTGCGGCGGTGCCCTCCTCGTACAGGTCGGTGTCGTAGCGCAAAACGCCGGACAGGCCGCCGTCGACCCGCCCGAAGGTGAGCTGGACGTCGAACTGGCTGCCGCCGAGCGGCAGGGCGCGGGTGACGCAGTCGAGGCCGCCGACGGTGAACGGGGTGCCCTCGTGGTTCACCGCCATGGACACCAGCGCCTCGGACCGCTCCCCCGGTGTCTGGTGCAGCGTCAGCAGCGAGCGGACCAGGGGCCGTCCGCTGTGGTCGCGGGTCGGGCTGAGCCGTTCCACCAGCGTGGAGAACGGTGTGTCCGCGCCGCCGAACACCTCCTGGGCGGTGCTGTGGGCCTGCCGCAGCAGCGCGGTGAAGGGCGCGGCGAGGTCGACGCGGGCGGCCAGCGGGACGGTGTTGACCAGGCAGCCGATGGTGCCGGCGAGGTCGGCGTCGGCGCGGCCGTGCACCGGGGTGCCGACGACGACCTCGTTGCCGCCGGTGCAGCGGGCGAGCAGGAGCTGGTAGGCGGCCAACAGCACGCTGTAGAGGGTGGTGCCCTCGCGGCGGGCCAGCTCGGTCAGGCGGCGGGTGACGTCGGCGTCGACGCGCAGCGGCAGGCTGGTGCCGCGCATCCGGGGCGCGGCGGGCCGTGCGTGGTCGGCCGGCGGTGCCGTCTCGGCCGTGACGGCGGCCAGGGTCTCGGCCCACCGGTCGAGGCGGGCACGGCTCGCGGGCGACTCCAGGCGGCGGTTCTGCCGGTGGGTGAAGACCGGCTGGGGCAGCGCCTCGGCGGTGACGGGTTCCCGGCCGGCCAGTACGGCCGGGTAGACCTCGTCGAGTTCGTCCAGGAGCAGGGCGAGCGACCACAGGTCGGCGACCAGGTGGTGCAGGGCCAGCACCAGGCGGTGGTCGCCGTCGCCGCGGCGGAACAGCCGGACCCGCAGCAGCGGGCCGCGGCGCAGGTCGAAGGGGGCCTCGGCGGCCTGTGCCACGTGCGCGGCGAGGACCGCCTCGTCCGCGTCGCTCAGGTCGACGTGCGCGAAGGACGGGGGCAGTTCGGCGTGCACCCGCTGGACGGGCTCGCCGTCCTGGAGCGTGAAGGTGCTGCGCAGGGCCGCGTGCCGGGCGGTGATCCGCTCCAGAGCGGTCCTGAGGGCGTCCGGGACGACGGGCCCGCGGATGTCGAAGGAGGCGGCGATCAGGTTGGCGGGGCTGTCCGGGGCGACCTGGTCGGTGAACCACAGGGCCGCCTGGTTGCGGGCGAGCGGGTGGTCGCCGGGCGTGGCTCCGGCGGCGCGGTCGCGGGCCAGGTCGGCTTCGGTGTCCTCGTTCTCGGGGGCGGCGTCGAGGCGGTCGCAGACCAGCCGGGCGAGTCCGGCGAGGTCGGTGTCGAGTGCCTCGTCGAGGGCGAGGTCGACGCCTGCGCGGCCGCGCAGGGCGTGCCGCAGCCGGACGGCGCCGAGCGAGTCGAGGCCCAGGGTCGACAGCGGCACGCCGGGCGCGAACTCCTCGCTGCGTGCCTTGAGTTGCTCGCCGAGCAGGTCGCGCAGCATGGTGAAGACCAGGCCGGGCCTGAGTTCGGCGGGCAGGGCCCGCAGGTCCTCGGCGGGCGTGGCCGGCGCGGGGACGGGGGTGCCGGGTGCGGGCGCGGCGGTGCCGGGCGCGTGCGGGACGTGGCCCTCGGCGGCCAGGACGGTGAGGTCGCCGTCGAGCCAGGCGGCGGCGCAGGCGTGGCGCTGGACCTTGCCGCTGGAGGTGCGGGGCAGGGTGGCGGCCCGGATGAGCACCACGGCGAGGGGGCGTACGCCGTGCTCGTCGGCGACGGTGGTGCGGACCTGCCGGGCCAGGGCGGCGAGGTCGCCGTCCTGGTGGTCGCGGGCGACCTCGTGCACGACGACGACGTGCTCGGTGCCCTCGTGCTCGACCTGGACGGCGGCTCCGCAGTTCGTCCTCAGCGCGGGGTGCACGGACTCGACCGTCCGCTCGATGTCCTGCGGGTAGTGGTTGCGGCCGCGTACGACGATGAGGTCCTTGAGCCGTCCGGTGACGAAGAGTTCGCCGTCGCGGAGGGCGCCGAGGTCGCCGGTGCGCAGAAAGGCGGCGCCGTCGGGGCCGTCGTCGGCGAGCCGGGCGCGGAAGGTGTCCTCGCTGAGGCCGGGCCGGTGCAGGTAGCCGTCGGCCACGCTCGGCCCGGACACCCAGACCTCGCCGACGGTGCCCTCGGGCACCCGCAGCAGGGTCCGCGGGTCGACGATCTCCAGGCGCTGTTCGGGGTCGGGCCGGCCGCTGCCGACCAGGGCGTACGACGAGACGGGCCGGCCGTCCGGGCCGGCCGGGGCGAGTTCCGGGGCGAGCGGGGCCGGAGCGCTGCCGTGCGGTTTGCAGGTGACGATCAGGGTCGCCTCGGCCAGGCCGTAGCAGGGCGTGAACGCCTCGGCGCGGAAGCCGGCCGGGGCGAAGGCCGTGCTGAACCGCTCCAGGGTCTCGGCCCGGATCGGCTCGGCCCCGTTGAACGCGACCTCCCACCGGCTCAGGTCCAGTCCGTCCAGGGCTTCGGAGGTGACCAGGTCGGCGCACAGGTCGTAGGCGAAGTTGGGGCCGCCGCTCACGGTGGCGCCGGTGCGGCTGATCTCCCGCAGCCAGCGCAGCGGGTCCTGGCTGAAGGAGGCGGGCGACATCAGGGCGCAGGAGCCGCCGTAGTACAGCGGCTGGAGCATGCCGCCGATGAGGCCCATGTCGTGGAAGAGGGGCAGCCAGGACATGCCGACGGTGTGCTCGGTGGTGCGGAACGCGCGCTGGATGAGGCCGGAGTTGTGCAGCAGGTTGCCGTGGCTGAGCAGCACACCGCGCGGGGTGGAGGTGGAGCCGGAGGTGTACTGGAGGAAGGCGGTGGTGTCCGCGGTGACGGCCGGCGGCAGCCACCGGTCGGCCTCGTCCTCGGGGACCGCGTCGGTGGCCTCGAGGCGCAGGGTGTCCATGAGCAGGCCGTCGGGGTCGCCGGGCAGCAGCCGTTCACGGATCCGGGAGGTGGTCAGCGCCAGGTCCGCGCCGCAGTCGGCGACGATGCCGGCCAGCCGCTCCACCGAGCGGGGCCTGCGGGTGGGCGGGTACACCGGTACGGCGACGGCTCCCGCGTACAGGCAGGCCACGAACGCCACGACGTAGTCGAGGCCGGGCGGTTGCAGCAGCACGACCGGGCGGCCCGCTGCTCCCCGCCGCTGCAGCCGGGCCGCGACGGCCCGCGCCAGCCGGTCGAGCCGGCCGTAGGTGAGGACCTCGGGGGCGTCGCCCTCGGCGGCGGAGAAGGTGAAGGCCGTCCTCGCCGGGTCGGCCGACGCCCTCGCGGTGATCAGTGAGATCCAGTCCTGGTGCTCTGTTGGCGGGTTCACGCGTCTGCGTTCCTCGTGGCTCGGGCCGCTGGCGGCCGGTGGGCGGATGGCGTGCGGGTCAGCCCTCGACGCCGGCGGCCAGGGCCTGGCGCAGGCTGAGCGGCCTCATGTCGGTCCAGACGTGGTCGATGTGCGCGAGGCAGTCCTCCTTGGCGCCCCGGGTGCCCTCGGCGGTCCAGCCGAGCGGCAGCTCACGACCTTCCGGCCAGAGCGAGTACTGCTCCTCGTGGTTGACGACGACCTGGTAGGTGGTGTCCTGGCTGGTCATGACGGTGCTCCGATCGGTGCGGCGGGTTCGGTGAGCGGGGTGCGGAGGGTGGCGGGGGCGATACCGGGGCGGCCGCATGCGGCGACGAACCGGGCGAAGAGGGCGTGGTCGCCGGAGACCTCGGGGTGCCACTGCACGCCCACGACGAAGCGGCGGGCGGGGTCCTCGGCGCCCTCGACCAGGCCGTCCTCGGCGCGGGCGGTGACCCGCAGCGGGCCGGCGTCGGCGATGCCCTGGTGATGGTGGGAGTTGACCCGGGCGCGCCGTCCGTACACGGAGCCCAGGACGCTGTCCGGGGCGAACTCGACCTCGTGCGCGCCGAAGACGCCCTCGCGCGGGCAGTGGCCGGTGTGGCCGAGCACGTCGGGCAGGTGCTGGTGCAGGGAGCCGCCGTGGACGACGGCCAGCAGCTGCAGTCCGCGGCAGACGCCGAGGACGGGCAGGTCCCGGTCGAGCGCGCCCCGCAGCAGGAGCAGTTCGGCCGTGTCCCGCACGCGCTGTTCGGTGTCGGTCTCGGGGTGGCGGGCCTGCCCGTAGTGGTGCGGGGCGAGGTCCACGCCGCCGGGCAGCAGCAGTCCGTCGAGCCGGTCGAGGACGTCGGCGTCGCGGTCGTCGGGAGGCAGCACCACGGCCCGGCCGCCGGCGGCCGTGACGCCGTCGACGTACGACTCGTGGATGACGGCGGCGCGGGTGTCCCAGATGTTCCAGCGGGCCGGTTCGAGGTAGCTCGCGATGCCGATGACCGGCCTGCTCACGGGGTGACCTCCTGCGGCCGGCCGGCGGGGACGGGCGTGGTGCGCAGGGCGTCGGCGCACAGCGCGAGGGCCTGCTCGAAGAGGACGGAGGTGCTGTCCACCGGCGCTCCGAAGCGGGTGCGCTGCCGCAGGGCCGCCACCCGGTCGGCGAGGTCGGCCGCGGGGGCGGTGGCGTGCACGGCTCCGGCGAAGACGTCGGCCAGCTCGACCAGGTCGTCCCCGGCGAGGCCGTGGTAGGTAGGCTCGTTGAGCCCGATGCGCACGCCCTGGCCGGTGAAGCCGGGCAGCCCGGCCATGAAGTTGACCCGCAGGCCGGCCGCGTACAGCCGGTCGCTCGCCGTCTTCGGGGCGACGCCGTCGCGCTCGGTGTCCAGCCAGAGCTGGTGGCCGGCGGAGTAGCCGCGGTCGGCGGCGCAGACGGTGATGCCGCGCTCGGTCAGCAGCCCGCCGAAGGCACGGGTGTTGTCGACGACGGCCTGGGCGTAGGCGGGTCCGCCGTGGTCGCGGAACTCCAGCAACGCGATGCCGAGGCCGATGGTGGAGGCGAAGTGGTGGCTGCTGACCAGGAAGTCCTGGGTCTCGCGGACACGCCGGTCGATCTCGGCGTCGCGGGTGAGGACGACGGCCTTCTGCGGGCCGGGGAACGTCTTGTGGGTGGAGCCGCCGAGGCTGTCGGCGCCCTGGTCCAGCGGGTTGGGGAACACCCCGCCGAGCACCAGGCCGAACCAGTGGCTGGCGTCGACGTGCACCCGGGTGCGCGGGGACACCTCACGGACCACGGCGACCAGTTCGGCGACGTCGATGGGGAACAGGCAGTGCGACTGGTCGACGTAGAGCAGCGCGGGCTGGGTGCGGGCCAGCAGGCGCGCCGCGTGGTCGAGGTCGAGGGAGTGCGGGTCGGGGCCGCGCAGGAACTCGACGTTCAGGCCGAGGCGGCGGGCCACGCTGGGCGTGGCGAAGTGGCCGCCGTTCTCGGCGGCGACGGTGACGACCGTCGACTCGGGGTCGCCGCCGAGGGCCGCCAGCACCAGCGTCATGGCGCTCAGGCCGCTGAGCGGGCGTACGGAGACGAACTCGGCCCGGCCGAGCTCCCGCAGCAGCGGGACGGTGAGGTTCGTCTCCAGGTCGCGCAGGCGCTGGCCGCCGCGGAAGTGCCAGCGGTCCGGGTGGTCCGACTCGTTGAAGAAGTAGCGGTGGTACGGGTCGAGCAGCAGGGGCAGCTTCGACAGTCCGGACAGGGCGTTCTCGGACGGCACCATGCTGAGGGTCTGCCGGGCTTCCGTCTCGTTGTCGGCGAGGAGCCGGACGACCTGCTCCAGTGTCACGTCGGTGTTCACCTCGGGTGACTCCTTAACTCTTGCGGCTCGGGGACGCTGGGGTTCTCACTTCGACGCGGCGGCGGCCCGGGGCCGGTCGCGCAGCCGGGCGCCGGCCACCATCACCTGGCCGAGGGCGATGCCCCCGTCGTTGGTGGGCACGAGTCGGTGCGGGTACGCGTCGAACCCGGCCTCGCGCAGTGCGGCGATGCAGTTGATCAGCAGGAACTCGTTGAGGAAGACACCGCCGGAGAGAACGACCTGGGTGATGCCGTGCTCCGCACGGCGGCCGGCGCACATCTCCACCACCATCCGGACCACCGCCGTGTGGAAGCGTCTGCTGACCGTCTCCACGGGCGTGCCCGCGGCGAGGTCGGCGGCGAGGTCGCGGACCAGCGGGAGCGGGTCGACGACGCGGGGACCGGTGCCGCCGGCGGGCTCGGTGACGCCGAACCGGTAGGGGCGGTCGGCGGGGGTGAGATCCCGGCCGAGCAGGCCCTCCAGTTCGATGGGGCCCTGGGCCTCGTACTCGGCGTGGGAGCACACCCCGAGCAGCGCCGCGACGCCGTCGAAGAGGCGGCCCATGCTGGAGACGCGCGGGGCGTTGATGCCGCGCCGCACCATGGCGGTGTAGACGTGGATCTCCTGCTCGGTCAGCTCCCCGAGGTCCGGGAAGGCGGCGACGGCCGCCCCGGGGTCGCCCAGGGCCTCCAGAGCGAGGGCGAAGGCGGTGCGCACCGGCTGGTGGACGGCCATGTCGCCGCCGAGCAGCGGGATCGGCCGCAGATGGGCCACGCGGTCCACGCCGGCGAAGTCGCCGAGCAGGAACTCACCGCCCCAGATGGTGCCGTCGAGGCCGTAGCCGGCGCCGTCGAAGACGACGCCCAGGGTGGTGCCGGTGAGCCGGTTCTCGGCCATGCACGAGGCCATGTGGGCGTGGTGGTGCTGCACCTCCACGACGTCCTCGGGCCGTTCGTCGCCGGCCAGCACGTGGGAGCGGAAGGAGGGGTGCATGTCGACGGCGACCTGCCGGGGCCGCAGGTCGTACAGCTCGGTGAGGTGGGTCGCGGTCTGCTGGTGCGAGCGGAACGTCTCGTCGTTCTTCAGGTCGCCGATGTGCTGGCTGACGTACACCTTGCGGTCCGTGCCGAGCGCCAGCGTGGTCTTCAGTTCGGCGCCGTAGGCGAGGACGGGTCCGGGCAGGGCGTCGACCTCGACCGGGTAGGGGGCGTAGCCGCGGGAGCGGCGCAGGAAGGTGACGAGCGGGCTGTCGAGGGCGGGGTGGTCCGAGCAGCGGACCACGGAGTCGTCCACGCGGACGTGGATGTCGCGGTCGTGGTGGAGCACCAGGTCGGCGACCTCGAAGAGCTGGGCGAGGGCGTCCTCGTTGCGGTAGGCGATCGGGTAGCCGGAGACGTTTCCGCTGGTCATCACGAGCACGTCGAGGCCCGGCCGGTCCAGCAGCAGGTGGTGCAGGGGCGCGGAGGGCAGCATGACGCCGAGGTTGGGGTTGCGCGGGGCGATCTCCTCGGGGAGCGCGCCGGGGATCTTGCGCAGCAGGACGATCGGCCGGGCCGGTGACTCCAGGAGTTCCGCCTCGGCGGCCCCGCAGTCGGCGAGCCGGGCCGCGGCCCGCAGGTCGTCGACCATGACGGCGAACGGTTTGGAGTCGCGCTTCTTGCGGCGGCGCAGCCGGGCGACCGCCCCCGCGTCCCGGGCGTCCACCGCGAGGTGGAAGCCGCCGACGCTCTTGACGGCGACGATCCGCCCCTCGGCGAGCGCCTCGGTGACGGCGGTCAGGGCGTCGTCGCCGGTGGCGAGTTCCCCGGCGGGACCCGACAGGGTCAGCCGGGGGCCGCAGGCGGGACAGGCGTTGGGCTGGGCGTGGTAGCGGCGGTCGGCCGGGTCCTCGTACTCGCGCCGGCAGTCCGCGCACATCACGAAGGACGCCATGGTGGTCTGCTCCCGGTCGTACGGGAGCCCCTTGATGAGGGAGTAACGCGGCCCGCAGTGGGTGCAGTTGGTAAAGGGGTAGCGGTGGCGCCGGTCGGCGGGGTCTCGGACCTCACGCAGGCAGTCGGCGCACACGTGGGAGTCGGGCGGGACGATGGTGCTCGACCGGCCCGTGCGGGCGCTCTGCCGGATCTCGAAACCCGCGCCGGCCCCGGCCGGGACGGAGGTGCGGTCCTCCACCCGCACCTCGTCGACCCGGGCCAGGAGCGGAGCGTCGTCGCGCAGGGCCACGACGAAGGCGTTCAGCCGGGCGACTTCTCCCCGGACTTCGGTCCGCACGCCGTGACTGTCGTTGAGCACCCAGCCGGACAACCCCAGGGAGGTGGCCAGGGTGTGGACGAAGGGCCGGTAGCCCACGCCCTGCACCACTCCGCAGACCCGGATCAGCCATTGCTCGGCCGATGGGGACGTTCCGGGTGCGGCGGACGGGCTGCCGTCCGGCACAGTGATCTGCTGCACGATCCCGCTCCGATCCGGTGTGTTCAGCAAAGACGCGGCAGTTCCGCGCCCTGGAGTTCCTCGATCTCGCTGACCCTGCCGTCGCGGCCGAGCAGTTCGACCGCCTTGCCGATCTGGTCGGTGACCTCGCCGACGACCACGGCCTCGGCACCGTACGGGTGCTCGCGCAGCGCCTTGAGTACGACGTCGACGGAGTCGGGGTCCACGAACAGCGCCAGACAGCCCTCGTTGGCGCAGTGGATGGGGTTGATGCCGAGCATGTCGGCCGCCATCCGGGTCTCGTGGGCGATCGGCAGCTCCGCCTCCTCGACGCGCACCTTGCGGCCGAGCGCGGCCGAGTACTCGTGCAGCACGGCCGAGAGACCGCCGCGGGTGACGTCGCGCATGGAGCGCACGGCGTCGGCGGGTACGGCCGCCTCGACGGAGTCGATCAGGCCGTTGAGCGGCGCGCAGTCGCTGAGCACGTTCTTCTCGAAGCCCAGGCCCTCGCGCACCGACAGCAGGTGCACGGTGTGGTTGCCGATCGGGCCGCTGAGCACGATCCGGTCGCCGGGGCGGACGTCCGTCATGCGCTTGGGCGGCGTGTGGAACACCCCGATCCCGGTGGTGTTGAGGAAGATGCCGTCGGCCTCGCCGGGCCCGACCACCTTGGTGTCGCCCGCGACGATCTTCACGCCGGCCTCGGCCGCGGTGTCCCGCAGTGAGACCAGGGCGCGGTGCAGGTCCCGGATCGGCAGTCCGGTCTCCAGGATCATCGCGAGGGTGAGGTAGAGCGGCTTGGCACCCACCACGGCGAGGTCGTTGACGGTGCCGCAGACGGCGATCTTGCCGATGTCGCCGTTGCCGAAGAACGGCGGGTCGACGACGAAGGAGTCGGTGGTCATCGCGATGCTGCCGGAAGGTGCCGGCAGCATCGCGCTGTCCTCCATCTCGCCGATGTAGACGTCGCCCAGCACCTCCACGACGAACTCGACCAGCTCCCGGCTGAGCCGGGCGCCAGTGCCGTGGTCTAGGACGATCTGCTGGTCCAGCAAGGATTCCGTGGCCATCAGCTACGGCACTCCTGTCAGTTCGGGGGTTCGGTTCGAGGTTCGCTTCGACGGGAAGGCGCGCGGGCGGGCGCGTCGGCCGGGGACCGGCCGGGCGGTCACGGCGTGCGGAACACCTTGCGGGTCAGCTCGCCGGTCTCGTCGAGCTGCCGGATGATCTCGGCGGACGGGGCGACGGTGGCGCAGTAGCCGTCCAGCCAGTCCAGGGCGCGGACCTTGTCGTGGTCGCGGGCGGAGACGACGCAGTCGCTCGGGACCCACACGTTGTAGCCGCGGAAGAACGCGTCGGCGGCCGTGGTCTGCACGCAGATCTGGCCCTGCATGCCGGTCACGACGACGGCCTCGACGCCCAGGTCCTGCAGGCGCTCGTGGAGGTCGGTCTCGTAGAAGCCGCTGTCCTTGTTCTTCTCGACGAGGATGTCGGTCTCGGCGAGGAACACGGGCAGGATCTCGGCGCCCTGGGTGCCCTTCTGCGCCGGCAGGCGGCCGCCGTCGTAGCGCTCGGCGACCGGGTCGTCGGGGCGGTTGATCAGCTGCAGGTGGATGACGTGGTGGCCGCGCTCGCGCATGTCGTTGAGGAAGGCGGAGAAGCTCGGCGTGGCCTCTTCGACGGCGTCGATCCGCTCCTGGTTCTTGTTGACCAGGTCGTACTGCAGGTCGTTGGTCAGGACTGCGACCTTGCTCATTCGTCTCTCCTTGGCATGTCGCGGCTGACTGCGCCGCGGCTCGTCGTCGGACCTCGAAGATCCCGCCGGCGGGCGCCGCCGCGGCAGTCGGGAGAAACCCTGACCGGTGTTCCGGGGGATTCCCCGGACTCGTGGGCGGGGCGGGGCGTTGTCACGATCGGGGCCCCTGCCCGCAACTGAGAAAGGGGGCTCCCGCGATGTCCGAACCGATCACCGCGCGACGGCCCGGCAGCACGCGTCCCGCGATCGCGGCGGCCGTGCGCGAGCTGTCGGCCCGCGGCGGCTACCTCCAGCCCGCGGCGGAGCAGTCCGCGCTCGTCGGCGCCACGGAAGCGGACTGGGCCCGCTTCGCCCGGCACTGGGACGACCTGTGCCAGGACCGGTACATGCGCGACGGGGGCTCGTACCGCTACCGGCGCTACGGCCACTTCACGCTGGACGCGGCCGCCGGCGAACTGACCGCGCTGCCGCACGGCCCGTACCGGCAGGAGAGCGACGTCAACCCGCTCAACGGGGGCTTCGAACGGCACTTCGAGCCGCTGACCCAGGCCTTCCTCGACGATCCGCTGACCCGCGGGATCGTGCTGGCGCTGGGCGAGATCTTCTCGGCCGTGGAGGGTGTCTCCCGCTGGGACGTCAAGCTCCACCCGTTCCGCATCGTCACCGACAACGCGCAGACTGGCCGGCCCGCGCCGCAGGGCCGGCACCGCGACGGGTCGACCTTCGTCACCTCCCTGCTGGTGAACCGCACGAACGTGGTGGGTGGCGAGAGTTCGCTGTACACGCAGGACGGCGAGCCGCTGCTCGCGACGACCCTGCTGGAGCCGGGCGACCAGCTCATCGTCGACGACCGGGCCGTGCTGCACGACGTCACCGCGGTGACCCCGGTCGACCCGTCGGCCCCGGCCCACCGCGACGTGCTGATCGTCGACTTCGACCTCCCGTGAGGGCACGCCCGGCGCGCCGGCGCCTGGTCCGGGCCCTGCACCAGGTGGTGACCGCGGGATCCCGACCCGTCTCCCGTCTCCCGTCCTCCAGGAAGGCCGTCCCGTGACGTTCCGTCTGCTGCCGAACTCACCCGCACCCCAGGTGCGTGCGGAGGCCGAGCCCGCGCCGCCCCCGGCGCGGTGGCCGGGCCGTGCCCTGCCCGAGCTGCTGCTGCTCCTCCTGGTGAGCGTGGTCGCGCTGGTCCCGGCGGTGTCGAACGCCGTACCGGGCGGAGCGCGGTCCGCCGATGCCCCGGCCGGCGTCTTCTCCGCCGGCCGCGCCCAGACGTTCGTCGACGCCTTCGCCAAGGAGCCGCGCCCCCTCGGCTCGGCCGCGCACGACCGGGTGCGCGACCGGCTGGTGGCCGAGCTGGACAAGCTCGGACTGCGCCCGCGGGTGCTGCGCGGACTGGGCACCGACACCACCTCGGGCGCCGCGCTGGCGGCACCGACGCAGGACGTCCGGGCCACGCTGAAGGGCACGCACCCCACCGGCCGGGTGCTGCTCGTCGCGCACTACGACTCGGTCGAGATCGGGCCCGGCGCCACCGACGACGGGCACGGCGTCGCGTCCCTGCTGGAGGTCGCCCGCGCCCTGCGCGCGGGCCCCGCCCCCCGCAACGACGTGACCTTCCTGTTCACCGACGGCGAGGAACTCGGCAAGGTCGGGGCCCAGCAGTACACCGCCTCGGGCGCCGCCGGCGACCCGGGGAAGACCGTTGTGCTCAACCTGGAGTCGCGCGGCACCTCCGGGCGCACACTGATGTTCGAGACGGGCGACCACAACGGCGCCCTGGTGCCGGCGCTCGACGGGCACGTCCCCGTCACCACCTCGCTGGCCCACGAGGTCTACCGCAGGCTGCCCAACTACACCGACTTCACCGTCTTCCGTGACGCCGGGTTCACCGGCATGAACTTCGCCAATGTCGGCACCTCGGCGAACTACGACACCCCGCAGGACAACCTCGCCAACTCCAGCCGGGCCTCGCTGCAGGACCTCGGCGACACCGTGCTGGGCGCCACCCGGCGGCTGGCCGCCACCGACCTGACGACCGTCCGGAAGGGCTCGCAGTCCACCTACTTCTCCTGGGCGGGGCTGCTGGTGCGCTATCCCGGCGCCCTGGTGACACCGCTCGCGGTGCTCGCCGCCGCCCTGTTCGCGCTCGGCCTGTGGTGCGCGGTGCGCCGGGGCGCGATGCGCGGCCGGTCGGCCGCCGTCGCCGCCGCGGCCGTCCCGGTGCCGCTGATCGGCGCGGCCCTGACCGGCTGGGCCGGCTGGCAGCTCATGCTGCTCGCCCGCCCCGCCTACACGGGCTTCGTCTTCGGGGACCCGTCCCGCCCCGGCCCCGCCGCCCTCGGCCTCGGGATCGTCGCGCTGGCGCTCGTGTGGGCCTGCGCCGCGGTACTGCGCCGCCGGTACGGGGCCGTCGCGACCGGGGCCGCCGTCACCGGCTGGTTCGTGCTGCTCGCCGTGGTGACCGCGCCGCTGGTGCCGGGCGCCTCCTACCTGTTCGTGTGGCCCGCCCTGTTCGGCGCGGCGGGTCTGGTCCTGGCGGCCCGGCTCCCGGGGACCTCACGCTGGCGGCCCGCCGCCGCGTCCCTGGCGTCGCTGCCCGCCGCCGCCCTGCTGCTGCCCATCGCGACGCTGCTCTTCCCGACCCTGGGGCTCGGCATGGCCTTCGTGCCGCTGCTGCTGGGCGCGCTGTTCGCGCTCACCCTGCCGATGCCGTTCGCCGGCTCCCCGCTGCGCGGCAGGCCGCTCGCCCTGCGGGCGCTGGCCGCTGCGGCCACCGGCCTGGCCGTGGTGGCCGCCGGTGTCGTCCGCGACGGTGTCGACCCGGCGCACCCGGCCCAGGTCAGCCTCGTGTACACGCTGGACGCCGACAGCGGCCGGACCCGCTGGGTGAGCAACGGGACCGGCGGTCACCCCTGGCTCGGCTCGTTCGTCGACGGTGGCGAGGAGCAGGTCGAGGACCGGTTCCCGCCGCTGCGGGAGCCCGCCCGCTGGCGCAGCGGCCCGGCGCCCGCGCGGACGCTCGCCACGCCGACCCTCAGGGTGCTGTCGGACCGCACCACGGCCGGCGGCCGGGAGGTGCGGGTCCGCCTGGGCTCCGCCCACGGCACCCCGGACCAGCTGATGATCTACGCGGACACCACCAGCGGTGGCGTGCGCGGCCTGACCGTGGCGGGCGAACGGCTGCCCGGCGGGCACAACCGCGCCTCCGGGGACGGCCGGTGGACCTGGGGCTTCCTCTACGTCGACCCGCCGGCCGGCGGGGTCGAGCTGACCCTGCGGCTCACCGGCGACAAGCCGCTGCGGCTGCGCGCGGTGGCCGAGGACACCGGGTTCCCGGCGGGCACCCTGCGGCCGGCCCGGCCGCGCACGGTGACCTGGTCCTCCCTGGACTCCGGCTTCACGCTGGTCTCCAAGGGCTTCACGATCTGACCTCCGGACCCACCCCCCGGACCGACCTTCGGACCCACCCCCGGACCCACCTTCGGACCGACCTTCGGACAACGGCCGAGCCCCGAGCAGGAGAACTCCCATGGCACAACGAGACGGCATGCTGACCCCGGACCAGCTGCGCGCCCGGGTCGCCGCCGGCGAACTCGACACCGTCGTCCTCGCCTTCACCGACATGCAGGGCCGGCTCCAGGGCAAGCGCCTGTCCGCCGAGTTCTTTCTCGAGGAGGCGGTCCGGCACGGCGCGGAGGGCTGCGCCTATCTGCTCGCGGTGGACGTCGAGATGAACACCGTCGACGGCTACGCGATGGCCTCCTGGGACCGCGGTTACGGCGACTTCCGGCTCCTGCCGGACCTGGCCACCCTGCGCGTGCTGCCCTGGCAGCCCGGCACCGCGCTGGTCCTGGCCGACCTGGCCTGGCACAACGGCAGCCCGGTCGAGGTCTCGCCGCGGCAGATCCTGCGCCGGCAGCTCGACCGGCTGGCCGAGCGCGGCTGGCGGGCCATGGTCGGCACCGAGCTGGAGTTCGTCGCCTACCGGGACACCTACGAGGAGGCATGGCAGCGGGGGTACCGCGACCTGACGCCCGCCAACCAGTACAACGTGGACTACTCGGTGCTGGGCACGTCCCGGGTGGAGCCGCTGCTGCGGCACATCCGGACCGCCATGACCGGCGCCGGCATGTACGTCGAGTCGGCCAAGGGCGAGTGCAACCCCGGCCAGCACGAGATCGCCTTCCGCTACGCGGACGCCCTGACCACCTGCGACAACCACAGCATCTACAAGACCGGCGCCAAGGAGATCGCCGCCCAGCGGGGGTCGAGCCTGACCTTCATGGCCAAGCCGGACCGGCGCGAGGGCAACTCGTGCCACGTCCACCTCTCGCTGCGCGGCGTCGACGGGACGCCGGTGCTGGCCGGGGACGGCATGTACGGGCTGTCCCTCATCGGCGAGCACTTCCTCGCCGGGCAGCTCGCCGCGCTCCGCGAGTTCGCGCTGCTGCACGCGCCGACGGTCAACTCGTACAAGCGCTACGTGCCCGGCAGTTTCGCGCCCACCGCCGTGCGATGGGGCGTGGACAACCGGACGTGCGCGCTGCGGCTCGTCGGCCGGGGCGACTCGCTGCGGGTGGAGAACCGGGTGCCGGGCGGTGACGTGAACCCGTACCTGTCCGTCGCCGCGCTGATCGCGGCGGGGCTCGACGGCATCGACCGGCGGCTGCTGCTGCCCGAGCCGTGCGAGGGCAACGCCTACGCGTCGGACTCCGAGCGGGTGCCGGGCACCCTGCGGGAGGCGCTGTCCCTGTGGGAGAACAGCGCGCTGGCCCCGGAGGCGTTCGGGAAGGAGGCGTACGCCCACTACGCCCACCAGGCGGCGGTCGAGATCGAGGCGTTCGACGCGGCCGTCACCGACTGGGAGCTGCGCCGCTGCTTCGAACGGCTGTGAGACGCGCGGCGGACCCGCGCCCGCCCGACGGGCACACGACGGCGGCCGCACCCGGGGTTCCGGGTGCGGCCGCCGTCGTGTGCGCCGGGTCCGCCCTGTCGGGGAGGTCCCGCACCGGGTCAGGCCGCCGAGCCGTCCAGGGCCACCCACACCGCGGAGGCGGCGGCGAGCAGGGTGCCGTCCGCCGGGTCGTACAGGGCCGTGGTGTTGGTCGCCGTACGGCCCTCCGCGCGGTCGAGGCGGCCCACCACCACGTAGGTGCGGCCCGCGGTGGGCAGGCGGTCGATCCGGGCCGTCATCCGGCCCAGCACGCGGGGCCGGCGGACCGGGTCGGCCGTCCAGCCGCCCGGGCAGTCCAGGGCGCTCCACACGAACGCGGCGCCGACCTCGCCCCGCTCGTCGGCCCAGCGGGCGTCCGGGGTCCAGCGGCAGGCGACGGTGCCGGGCAGGCCGGCGACGGGGCCCGGCCGCAGGCCGAGGCCGTCCTCGGGGCGTTCGGTGCCGCACACGAAGCAGCCCGGGAACGGGTGCCCCTCCCCCACGAAGGCGTCCTCGGCAGCCTTGGCGTCCGGCTCCGGGACGAAGCCGGGGGCGTCCAGGTCGCCGTCCGCGGCTGCGGCGACGGACGCGACGAGTTCGTCGCCGTGCCAGGCGTGGCCCCGGCGGCCGGCCGGCCGGTAGTCCAGCGGGGTGTCGACCGGTACCGGCAGGTGCAGGGTGACGGCGGCCGGGCCGGCGAGGTGCCCCACGGCCGCGGCGTGCGCGGCGAGCCGGCCGCAGGCGTAGCCGCCGTTGGCGCTGTCGGGAGGCCCGTTGAAGCGGCGGGCCAGGGTGAGCGTGGGCGCTGCGGACAAGGTGTCTCCCAGGGGTCCGTCGGGTCGTCCCGGCGACCCTAGACCGGGCCGGACCACCCGCGGGCGGCCCGACGGCCTCCCGGGCCGTCAGGAAAGTCCCGGACTACCTGCATCTCTTCGCCCTCGCGAAGCTGTGATCGCCACGACCTCAGCGCCTACGTGCCCATTCGCCTACGCGCCAGACGCAACGCCTACGTGTGGAGACGGCCATGCAGACACCCCAGCCGACCATCTTTCCCATGGCCTCCGCCCAGGAACGCCTGTGGATCGTCGAACAGCTCACACCGGGCACCGCCGCCTACCACATCCCGCTCGCCGTGCGCCTGCGCGGCCCGCTGGACCGGCCGGCGCTGGAGCGGGCCGTGCAGCGGGTCGTCGACCGGCACGAGGCGCTGCGCACCCGGTTCGTCCAGATCGACGGCCGGGCGGTGCAGCTCGTCGAGGAGTCCGTCACCGTCGCGCTGCCGGTCACGGACGTGTCCGAGGACGGCCTCCAGGCGGCGCTGACCGCCGAGGCGGCCCGGCCGTTCGACCTCGCCGAGGGTCCGCTGCTGCGGGCGTCGCTGCTGCGCCCTGCCGAGGACGACCACGTGCTGGCCGTCACCGTGCACCACCTGGTGTCCGACATGTGGTCCAGCGGGATCCTGCTGCGCGAGCTGGGCGCCCACTACGCCGCCGAGCTGGGCGGCACCGGCACGACGCTGCCCGAACCGGACGTGCACTACCCGGACTTCGCACTGTGGGAGAACGAGCGGCTGACCGAGGAGCGGGTCGAGGAGCTGCTCGCCCACTGGCGTGAGCGGCTGGCCGGCGCCCCGCACGTCCTCGCCCTGCCGCTGGACCGGCCGCGCCCGTCCGCGCAGTCCCTGAGCGGCCGCCAGCTCCCGGTCGCCCTGACCAGCGAACTCTCCGGCTCGGTACGGGAGTTGGCGCGGTCCAGCGGGACGACGCCGTTCATGACGCTGCTCGCCGCGTTCCAGCTCGTGCTCGGGCGCAGCAGCGGCCAGCAGGACGTCGTGGTGAGCACCGGTGTCGCCACCCGCACGCCGGAGACCGAGCGGACCATCGGGTGCTTCATCAACACCGTGCCGCTGCGCACCTCGCTGGCCGGCGACCCCACCTTCCAGGAGCTGCTCGGCCGGGTGCGCGGGACCACCCTGGCGGCGCTGGAGCACCAGGACCTCCCGTTCCAGCGGCTGGTGGAGGACCTGAAGATCCCCCGCGATCTGAGCGTCACCCCGCTGGCCCAGGTGCTGTTCCTGCTGCAGAACGCCCCCGAGCCGACGCTGGAGCTGCCGGGCCTGACGGCCGGTGCCGCGGGCGTCGAACGGCACGGCACGCAGTGCGACCTGAACGTCCAGCTGCGCGAGGTCGACGGCGTCTTCACCGGCTTCGTCGAGTACGCGACGGACCTGTTCGACGCCTCGACGATCCGCCGTCTGTGGGACCACTTCGAGGTGCTGCTCGCGGCCGCGGCCGCCGACCCGGGCCGCCGGCTGAGCGACCTGCCCTGGCTCACCGCCGACGAGATCGCGCGGGCGGTGTCGGAGTGGAACGCCACCACCGCCCCCGACCCCCGGGCCTGCCTGCACGAGCTGTTCGAGCGGCAGGCCGCGGACCGGCCCGGCGCCCCGGCCCTGGTCGGGTCCGGCGGTTCCCTCTCCTACGGCGAGCTCGACGCGCGCGCGGACCGGCTGGCCGCGGCGCTGCGCGCCCGCGGGGTCGGCCCGAACGTCCCGGTCGCCGTCTGCCTGGGCCGCTCGGCCGCGATGGCCACCGCGGTCCTCGGCACCCTCAAGGCGGGCGGCGCCTACGTGCCGCTGGACGCCTCCTACCCCGCCGAACGGCTCGCGTTCATGCTCGCCGACGCCCGGCCCGCCGTGCTCCTCACCGACGCGGACCACGTCGGACGGCTGCCCGTCGACGCCACCACCGGGCGTCTCCTGGACGGCTCCGGCACGGACACCGGTGCGGGCACCGGCACCGGCCCGAGTGTGCTGCTGCTGGACGGCGACGGCCACCCGGCCGGTGGGACCCCGGAAGCCGGGCGGGAGCCCGGGCCGGTGACCGGCGGCGCACGGCCCGGCGACCTCGCCTACGTCATCTACACCTCCGGCTCGACCGGACGCCCCAAGGGCGTCGCCGTCACGCACGGCGGAGCGGCCAACAACATCGCCGACCTCAACCGCGGCCAGGGCATCGGCGCCGGCGACTCGGTACTGTCCCTGTCCTCGCTGAGCTTCGACATGTCGGTGTACGAGCTGCTGGGCATGCTCGCGGCCGGCGGCACCACCGTCCTGCCCGACGCCGACCGGGCCAAGGACCCGCGGCACTGGGCCGAGCTGATCGAGCGTCACGCGGTCACCGTCTGGAACTCGGCGCCGGCCCTGCTGGAGGCGCTGGTGGACGGCTACGGCGCCGGCCGGCCGGCCCGGCCCACCCTGCGCACCGCGTTCCTCGGCGGCGACTGGGTGCCGGTGAGCCTGCCGGACCGGGCCAGGGCGCTCTTCCCGGAGCTCGACGTCGTCGTGATGGGCGGCGCCACCGAGGCCTCGATCCACTCGATCGTCTTCCCCGTCACCGCCACGGACCCCACTTGGGTCCACATCCCCTACGGGCGTCCCATGGCCAACCAGCAGGCGCTGATCGTCGACGAGGAGCTGCGGCCGGTGCCCGTCGGCGTGGCCGGCGAGCTGTGCCTGGCCGGTACCGGGCTGGCCCGCGGCTACCTGGGCCGCAGCGCGCTGACCGCCGAGCGCTTCGTGCCGCACCCCTACGCCGGCGCGTTCGCGAACGTGCCCGCGGGCAGCCGCATGTACCGCACCGGCGACCTCGCCCGGTACGCCGAGGACGGCACCATCCACCTCATCGGCCGGCTCGACCACCAGGTGAAGGTGCGCGGCTTCCGGATCGAGCTGGGCGAGGTCGAGGCGGCCCTCGTACGCCACCCGGACCTCGCCGAGGCCGTCACCGTGGTCCGCACCGACGCCGACGGCCACGGGGTCGGGCTCACCGCCTACGTGGTGCCCGCCGGAACGGGCAGCCCCGACCCACGCGGGCTGCGCGCCCACCTGGTCACCCTGCTGCCCGACCACATGGTCCCGGACACCTTCGTCGAGCTGGCGGCGCTGCCGCTGTCGGCCAACGGCAAGGTGGACCGCCGGGCGCTGCCGGCGCCCGAGACCGAGGAGCGGCTCGCCCCGGCCACCCCGTACGCGGCTCCGCGCACCCCACTGGAGCGTGCCCTCGCGGACATCTGGGCGGACGTGCTGCGCCTCGACCGGGTCGGCCGGGACGACGACTTCTTCGACCTGGGCGGCAACTCGCTGGGCGTGACCCAGGTCGCCTACGCGCTCAGCGACCACCTGCGCCTCGACGTGCCCCTGCGGGACGTGTTCGAGACGCCCACCCTGGCCGGCCAGGCGGTCCTCGCCGAGGCCGCGGGCACGGCCGCCGGCATCGACGCGCAGGCCGTCGCGGAGATCTATCTGCAGGTCCGGGCGCTGGACAGCGCGCAGACACAGGACCTGCTCGAAACCCTTGAGGAGACCCACTGATGGGGACCGGGATCCTGGCCCGTACCGCGGCGCACGGCGTCGGCCTGCTCGCCGAGCGGGACGCGGAGCTGCACGGGCTGCTGGAGCGTGAGCAGATCCGCCAGCACGAGACGCTGGCCATGGTCGCCGCGGCCAGCACCGCCGACCCGTCCGTGCTGGCCTGCGAGGCCACCGCGACCGGCAACGTGACCACCGAGGGGTACCCGGGCGCCCGCTACCACGCGGGCTGCGAGCTGGTGGACGAGGTGGAGCGGCTGGCGGTGCGCCGGGCGAAGGAGGCCTTCGGCGCCCGGCACGCCAACGTCCAGCCGCACTCGGGCTCCACCGCCAACCAGGTGGTGCTGTGCTCACTGCTGCGGCCCGGCGACACCGTGCTCGGCATGGACCTCAAGGCCGGCGGCCACCTGACGCACGGGGCGGCCGCGTCGATGTCCGGCCGCTTCTTCACCCCCGTCCGCTACGGCCTCGACGCCGACGGCCTGATCGACTACGCGGCGGTCGCCGAACTCGCCCGCGCGCACCGGCCGCGGCTGATCTTCTGCGGGGCCAGTTCCTACCCCCGCACCATCGACTTCCGGCGCTTCCGCGAGATCGCCGACGAGGCGGGCGCCTACCTGGTCGCGGACATCTCGCACATCGCCGGACTGGTCGCCGCCGGGGTGCACCCGAGCCCCGTCGACGTGGCCCACGTGACCACGACGAGCACCTACAAGCAGCTCTACGGGCCGCGCGGCGGGCTGATCCTGCTCGGCCGCGACGCCGAACTGCGGCTGCCCTCGGGCCGGACGCTCAGGGCGACGCTGGAGGACGCGGTCTTCCCCTACCTCCAGGGCACCCCGCGGCTGAACACCGTCGCCGCCAAGGCCCGGGCCCTGGCCGAGGTCGCCACACCCGCGTTCCGGAAGCGGGCCGAGCGGATCGTCACCACCGCCCGGGCGCTCGCGGCCGAACTGGACCGGCTCGGCCACCATGTGCTGGCCGGGGGCACCGACACCCACATGGTGCTGCTCGACGTCGGCCGCCGCGGCCTGACCGGCGTGATCGCCGAGCAGGCGCTGGAGAGCTGCGGCGTCATCGTCAACAAGAACAGCATCCCGGGCGACCCGCACGGCCCCCGGGTCACCAGCGGGGTCAGGCTGGGCACCAACGTGCTGGCCCTGCGCGGCATGGGCGTGGCCGAGATGGCGGAGTGCGCCGCACTCGTCGACGCCGTGCTGCGCGCCGTACGCCCGGACGGCGACCGGAACCACGACCTGGACCCCGTCGTCCGGGCCGAGGTGGCCGCCCGGGCCGCCGACCTGTGCCGGCGCTTCCCGCTGCCCGACCATCCCCTTCCCCGACCGGCTCTGGTCGAGGCCGACCGGACCGCCGCGGCTGTCTGACACAGGCCGGGCCCCGCCGCACGCCGGCCGGGCCCGGTCAAGCGAGGAGTCGCGCATGTCATCGAACTGGCAGGTCGTGGAACCGCCGACGCCGGCGGTTCCCCGGCTCCACCTGCGCACGGGTGTGGTGCACCTGTGGTACCTGGAACTCGACGAGCTGCAACTGCCCGACGGCGGAGACTGTCTGGACGGTGACGAACGGCAGAAGGCCCGGCGGCTGCAGCGGGCCGTGGACCGTCGCCGCTACCGGGCCGCCCACTGCGCGCTGCGGCACATCCTGGCCGGCTACACCGGGGAGAGCCCGGCCGGGCTGCGCTTCCACCGGTTCTGCCCGAGGTGCGGCCCCGCCGTGCACGGGAAGCCGGTGTGGGCCGTGGACACCGGCCGGCTCGCGCTGGACGTGAGCCTGAGCCACAGCGAGCAGGTGGCGATGGTGGCCGTCTGCCGGCCGCCGCTGGCGGTGGGCGTCGACGTGGAGCAGGTCCGCACCGGGGTGAACTGGTCGGCCGTGCTGTCCGGCGGCGCGGGCGGCCCCCAGCTGTCCGACCTGGACGGCACCCAGGCGTGGACCCGGCTGGAGGCCGTCGGCAAGGCCGCGGGTACCGGTGTGGTGGATCTCCCCGACGTCGGCGAACCCGGCCAGGACGGCTGGGCGGACGCCCGCGTGCCCGGCGTGCCCGGCGTGTGGTTCGTCCGTGCCGTGGAGGCGCCGGAGGGCTTCGCCGCCGCGCTCGCCGTCAACGACGTGCCCGCGGGCGGCACCCGGACCCTGCGCTGGAGCTGTCTGCCCGAGTGCCCGGGCCCCCTGTCGGGGACTCTCCCGACTGCCTGGCCGGCGCCCGATCACGAAGCTGGACACAGGAAGCCGGACCGGCCCGGAGAGGAACTCGTATGACGTGGCTGCGCGACTGGTCGTCGGACGACGACGTCGCCCTCAGGGTGCTGTGCCTGCCGCCCGCGGGCGCGGCGGCGCACGTCTACCGGCGCTGGACCCGGCTGCTGCCGCCGGACATCGGCGTCGTGGCGGTCGAACTGCCGGGTCACGGAACCCGGTTGAGCGAGCCGCCGGCGCGGTGCGTGGACGAGATCGTGGCGCCGCTCGCCGAGGAGGTCGAGGCCCTGGCCGACCGTCCGCTGGTGGTGTTCGGCCACAGCATGGGCGGCACGATCGGCGCCGAGCTGATCCGGTTCCTGCGCCGGGAGTACGGCGTCACCCCGGACCTGATGGTGGCCGCCGCCTGCGAGGCGCCCCGCCGGGAGCCCCGCAAGGACTACACGCGCTGGTTGTCCGAGGACGGGGCGCTCGCCTTCCTGCACCACATGGGCGGCACCCCGCCGGAACTGCTGGCCAGCAAGCCCTACCTGGACATGATCCTGCCGGTGCTGCTCGCCGACCTCACCGTGCTGGCCGGCCCCCGGGACCCGGACGACCGGCCGCTCGGCTGCCCCGTGCGCCTCTATCTGGGCGCCGAGGACCGGGGGGTGGATCCGGAGCGGGCCGCCCTGTGGCGCGAGGAGAGCGACGGCGACTTCACCGTGCACACCTTCGCCGCGGGCCACTTCTTCGTCCAGGAGCGGGCCGCCGAGACCGTGCACCGGCTCCTCGCCGACGTGGCACACCTGCGGCAGCCCGACCGGCGGCCGGCATGACAGCACCGACCACCCGTCCCAGTACCCCCACCGACCCCCAGCCACCGAAGGGTGAGGCACGCATGCGATCGGCCACTCTCACAGCGGAACAGCGGGAACTGCTCGACCGGCTGATCGCGCGTCAGGCTTCGGCCGCCTCGACGGGGCGCATCGCCCGGTACGAGGGCGACCGCCGCGCGATGCCGCTGTCGCCCGCCCAGCAGCGCATCTGGTTCTTCAGCCGGCTCGACCCCGAGGCCGTGTTCTACAACGTGGCCGGCGCGGCCCGGCTGCGCGGCCGGCTCGACCGGGAGCTGCTGCACCGCTGCCTGGGCGAGATCGTCGAGCGGCACGAGGTGCTGCGCACCACCTACCACCAGGTGGACGGCGTGCCCGTGCAGTCCGCCGACCCGTTCACGGGCCTGGACCTGCCGCTGGTGGACCTGACCGGGCTGCCCGCGGGCGACCGGGAGGCCCGGGCCCGCGAGCTGTGCGCCGAGGAGATCAACCGGCCCTTCGACCTGGAACGCGACCTGATGCTCCGGCCGGTGCTGCTGCGCCTCGCCGAGGACGAGCACCTGCTGCTGATGTGCCAGCACCACATCGCCACCGACGGCTGGGCGATGAACGTCCTGATCCGCGAGCTGGGCGAGCGCTACGCGGCCCGGATCCAGGGCCGGGAGCCGGAGCTGCCGGAACTGACCGTGCAGTACGGCGACTTCGCGGCCTGGCAGCGGGACTGGCTGGCCCGTCCCGAGGTCGAGCGCCAGCTCGACTACTGGCGGGACAAGCTCGCCGACACCCGGCTCGTGGACATCGCGACCGGCCTGCCCCGGTCCGCCGAACTCACCTGGCGGGGCGGCACGATCCGCTACGAGCTCCCGGCGGAGGTCTTCGGGCGGCTGACCCGGCTCGCCGAGGCCGAGCGCGCCACCCCCTTCATGGCGCTGTACGCGGCGCAGTCGGTGGTGCTCTCCCGCTGGAGCGGCCAGGACGACATCGTCATCGGCACGGCCGTGGCCGGCCGCCGGCGCGCCGAGCTGGAGCACCTCACCGGCTGCTTCGTCAACGAGCTGGCCCTGCGCATGGACCTCTCGGGCACCCCGACCTTCCGTGAACTGCTCCGCCGGTCACGGGAGGTGTGCCTGGGCGCCTACGAGCACCAGGACGTGCCGTTCGAGCGGATCGTGGAGGTCATCACGCCGGAACGGGACAACCGGGCCCGGGTTCCGCTGGTGCGCCACCAGATGGGCTACGACAACTCGCCGCGCTGGAGCGTGGAGCTGCCCGACGTCAGCTTCTCCATCGAGCCGCTCAGCACCGACACCGCCCGGTTCGACCTGGAGGTCGACCTGGAACCGGCGGAGGACGGCGGGGTGCGCGGCACGGTGTACTTCTCCACCGACGTCTTCACCGAGGCCATCGTGCGCCGCATGCTGGACTCGCTGACCACGCTGCTCACCGCCGTGGCCGAGGACCCGGACACGCCGGTGCGGAGCCTGCCCGTCACCGGGGAGGCGGAGCGGGACCGGCTGCGGCAGCCGGCCGTGGCGGCGGCCGGGGACCCGGCCCGCACGGTGACCGGGCCGACCGGGGAGCCGGTCCGCACGGTGACCGGGCTGATCGCGGCGCGGGTCCGCGAACAGGGCACCGGCCCCGCGGTCCGGCAGGGCGACACGGCCCTGTCCTTCGCCGACCTGGACGCCCGGGCCGACCGGCTGTCCTGGCACCTCGCCGAGCTGGGCGTCACGCCCGGGCAGCCGGTGGCGGTCTGCCTGCCGGCCTCGCCGCGGCTGCTGGTCGCGCTGCTCGGCGTGCTCAAGGCCGGGGGCGCCGCCGTGCCGCTGGACCCGCGGACCTCCGTGGGCGACCTCAACGACATCCTGCTGGACTGCTCGACGGCCGTGGTGATCACCGACGGCGCCGGACCCGACGGCCTCGACCCGATGGTGCAGGCCGTCGACATCGGCGCGGACCACGCGGCGCGGCCCGCCGGCCGGCCCGTCGCCGAACCGGCCCCGGAGCAGGACGCGTTCGTCTGCTACCTGCCGCCCTCGGACGGTCTGCCGCGCGGCACGGTCCACTCCCACGCCGGCGTCGCCCACCGGCTCTCCCACGCCGCCGCCCACCTGGACGGGCTCGGCGCCGAGGAGCGGGCCCGGGGCGTGCTGTCCCTGTCCGCCGGCTTCGACCTGTCCCCCTGGGACCTGCTGTGGCCGGTGGCGGCCGGGGTGCCGCTGGTCCTGCCGGCCGGCGCCGAGGCGCCCGCGGCGGACGCCGAGGCGGACGCCGCGGTGCTGCTCGGCCCGCCGACCGCGCTGGACGCGTTCCTGGACCGGGCACCCCGGCAGCCGCGGCCGCGCCGCGTGGTGTGCGCGAACGAGCGCCCGTGGCCGGCGCTGATCGCCCGGCTGCGCGGGTCGGCCCCGGACTGCGCCGTGGACCTGCGCTCCGGACCGGCCCACTTGGCGCTCGACGTCGTCGTCCAGCCGGTCGCCGACGCCCCCGCGCCCGGGACCCTCTCGGCGCTCGGCCGCCCGCTGCCCGGCCCGCGGCTGCGCGTGCTGGACGCCGCCGGGCTGCCGCTGCCCGGCTCGGTGCCGGGCGAACTCTGCGTCGGCGGGGTGCCGTCGCCCAAGGGCGTCCTCGGCCGGCCGCAGGAGATCCGCCGTCTGCTGGTGGCCGACCCGCTCGCGGACGGCGAGCCCCTGCTGCGCACCGGGCTGCGCGCCCGGCTGCTGCCCGACGGCACCGTCGAGCCGCTCGGCGCGGACGTCCGCATCCGCACCCACCAGGTCGAGCCGACGGACGTGGAGACGGTGCTGCACGGCTGCGCCGACGTCGAGCGCGCCGTGGTCCAGCTCCGCACCGAGGGCGACGGGCAGCCCGAACTGCTCGCCCACGTCTCGCTGCGCCCCCAGGACACCGGCGGCCAGGACCGGCTGCGCGCCCTGTTCGAGGAGACCTACTCCGGCCGGTCCGCCGAGGACGACCCGGTGCTGAACGTCACCGGCTGGAACAGCCCGCACACCGGCGAGTACCTGACCGGCGCCGAGATGCGCGAGTGGGCCGACACCACCTTCCGGCGTGTCCTGGCCCTGAACCCGTCCCGGGTGCTGGAGATCGGCTGCCGCACCGGCGCCCTGCTGTTCCGGCTCGCCCCGCGCTGCGCCGGCTACACCGGCACGGACCTGTCCGGGCACGCTCTCGGGCACATCCGCGACCACCAGGACTGGCTGGCCAGCAAGGCCGACGACGTCACCCTGCTGGAGCGGGCCGCCGACGACTTCGACGGGCTGCCCGAGGGCGGGTTCGACACCGTGGTGCTGAACTCGGTCACCCAGTACTTCCCCGGCACCGACTACCTGGAGCGGGTGCTGTCCGGCGCCCTGCGGGTGCTCCGCCCGGGCGGCCACGTCTACCTCGGCGCCGTGCGCAGCCTGCCCCTGCTCGACGCGCTGCACCTGCCCGGCCGGCTGGAGGCCCTGGAGCCGGAGAACGGGGCGGCCGCGGTGCGCGGCGCCCTGGGCAACCGGGCCGGCCAGGAGGAGGAACTGCTGCTGGACCCGCGCTGGTTCACGGCGCTGGCCGGGCGGCTCGACGGGCTCGCCGAGGTGTACGTGCTGCCCCGCTACGGCAGGCACCGCAACGAGCTGAGCGCGTACCGGTACGACGTGGTGCTGCGCGCCGGCGTCCCGGCCGCCGAGACCCGGCCCGAAGCGGAGCTGGACTGGCAGACGGACGGCCTGACCCCGGAGGCGCTGGCCGCGCACCTCGGCGCACACGCCCCGGTACGGCTGCTCGTGCGGTCGGTGCCCGACGCCCGGGTGCACGGGCGGCTCGCCGCGCTGTCCCTGCTGGCCGCGGGGCAGGCGTCCACGGTGGCCGACGTGTCGGCGGCGCTCGCGCCGCGCCCGGCCGGACCGGGCGGCCCGCTCGACCCGGCCGCCCTGGCCGCCGCGGCCGAACGCGCGGGCTACGTCCCGCTGGTCCGCTACGGCGCCGACGGCCCCGGCACCGTGGACGTCCTGCTGGTGCGCCGGACCGGGGACGCGGACGGGACCGAGGTCGGCCCCGCGCTGCCCGAGGGCTTCGGCGACCGCCCCGCCGACACCTGCCAGGAGCCCGGCCGACCGGCGAACGACCCGCTCTCGGTCACCCGTGGCCGCCGCGTCGTCTCCGGCCTGAAGCAGCGGCTGCTGGACCGGCTGCCGTTCCCCGCCGTCCCGGCCCACCTGCTCGTCGTGGCGGGCTTCCCCAGCGACCGCTCGGGCGCCGCCGACCCCGGCGCGCTGCCCGGTCCCGACCTGGCGGCGGCCGCGAGCGAGGCGCACCGCGCGCCGAGCACCCCGACCGAGACCGCGCTGGCCGGCATCTGGTCGGCCGCCCTGGGCGTGGACCGGGTCGGCGTCCACGACGACTTCTTCGCGCTCGGCGGACACTCCCTGCTCGGCTCGGAGGTCATGGACCGCGTCCGGCAGGAGTTCTCCGTCGACGCCCCGCTCGGCCTGCTCTTCGAGACGCCCACCATCGCCGCCGTCGCCACCTACGTGGACCAGCAGCGGGCCAAGCCGCGCATCGAGACGCCGGCGATCCGGCGCGTCGACCGCTCCACCCTGCGTCGCCGGCCCGCGACGGCCGCGGCCGGCCCCGCCCCCTCCAAGGAGAACCAGTGATCTCACTGACCGACCCGCAGCCCCTGGCCCCGCCCGCGCCCCCGCACGGCACGGCCGCGGGAGCGCCCGCCGCGGCACTGGCGGCGCTCGTCGCGGTCACCCACCGCCGCACCCTCCAGGAGACGGTGCGCGTCGCCTACCGGGACGCCGGCACCGAGGGCGTGCTCACCTTCGAGGTGGCGGACGACCCCACCCTGTCGGAGCTGACCGCGCGGGCCGCCGCGGCGCTCGGCGCGCTCACGGACGAGACGGAGGACGAGAACCCCGGGGCCGCCGTGGACGCGCGGTTGCTGTGGGACACCGCCCCCGACGGGCCCGTGCCCGGGCTCACCGTCACCGCGGGCCCCGGCGCCCTGGTCACGGTCACCGGGGCCGGTCCGCTGACCCCGCCCGAGGCCGAGCGGCTGGAGGACCAGCTCCGCTGCGCCCTCACGGTCGTACGGCCCGGTGTCCCGCTGTCGGTGCTGCCGCTGGCCTCGGCGTCCGCGCTGGAGGAGGCCGCCGCGCTGGCCGGCGACGGGCACGCGCCGGTGGCCGCCCGCCCGGTGCACGTCCTGGTCCAGGAGCAGGCGGCGCGCACCCCGGACGCCGTGGCGGTGAGCTGCGCCGGCCGTTCGCTGACCTACGCGGAGCTGGTCCGGGAGGCCGACTCGCTCGCGGCGCGGCTGCGGACGGCGGGCGCCGGCCCCGAGCGGGTCGTGGCGGTCCTCGCCGAACGCTCCGTCGAGCTGGTCGTCGGCCTGCTGGCGGTACTGAAGACCGGCGGCGCCTACGCCGCCTTCGAGCCGGACCTGCCCGCGCAGCGTCTCGCGGCCCAACTGAAGGGCACCGGCGCGCGGATCGCGCTGGCACAGGAGCAGTACGCCGACCGGCTGCCCGCCTCCGTACGGGTGCTCGGCCTGGACGGCCCGGCCACCGCCGACGAGGAGGCCGCCCCGGTGTGCGCCGGCGTGCCGGCCTCGGCGCCCGCCTACGTCAGCTTCACCTCGGGGTCCACGGGCGAGCCGAAGGGCGTGTACGTACCGCACGCCGCGGTCTCCCGGCTCGTCGTACGCCCCGACTGGGCCGAGTTCCGTCCCGAGGACGTGTTCCTGCAGCTCGCGCCCGTCGCCTTCGACGCCTCCACGCTGGAGATCTGGGCCCCGTTGGTCAACGGCGGCCGGCTGGCCGTGCATCCGGCGGGCCCGCTGTCCACCGAGGCGCTGGCCGCGACCCTGGCCGGCGAGAAGGTCACGGTCGCCTGGATGACGGCCGGGCTGTTCCACCAGATGGTCAACCAGCAGCTGGAGGCCTTCGCCGGACTGCGGCACGTGCTGGCCGGCGGGGACGTGGTCTCCGCGAGCCATGTCCGCCGGCTGCTGACGGCTCACCCGCACCTGCTGTTCACCAACGGCTACGGGCCCACCGAGAACACCACCTTCACCGCCTGCTGGACCTCCGGCGAGCCGCCGGCCGGCAACGCGGTCCCGCTCGGCCGGCCCATCAGCGGCACCCGGGCGCTGGTCCTCGACCGGGACCAGCAGCCGGTCCCGGCAGGGGTCCCGGGCGAGCTGTACGCGGGCGGCGAGGGCCTGGCCCTGGGCTATCTGGGCCGTCCCGGCGCCACCGCCGAGCGTTTCGTGCCCGACCCGCTGACCGCCGAGCCCGGCGCCCGGCTCTACCGCACAGGTGACCTGGTGCGGCGGCTGCCGGACGGAACCCTGGAGTTCCTCGGCCGGGCCGACCGGCAGATCAAGGTGCAGGGCTACCGGGTCGAGCCCGGCGAGATCGAGGCGGTGCTCGCCGCCCACGAGGACGTGCGCCAGGCCGTCGTGATGCCGCAGAGCGACGGCGCGGGCGGCAAGCGGCTGCTGGCCTACGTCACCGCGCGGGACGCCGGGGCCGAGGAGCCGGCCGCGCTGGGCCGGCGGCTGCGCGAGTGGCTGCGCGGCGAACTGCCCGGCTACATGGTGCCCTGGGCGGTGCTCATCCTGTCCGAGCTGCCGCTGACCCGCAACGGCAAGGTGGACCGGGCCGCGCTGCCCGCCGCGCGGCGCGCCGCCCGGTCGCTGGCCACCGAGTACACGGCCCCGCGCACCGCGACGGAGGCGGCCGTCGCCGAGGAGTGGGCCGATCTGCTGGGCGTCGAACCCGTCGGCGTCGACGACGACTTCTTCGAGCTGGGCGGCCACTCCCTGATCGCCGCCGACCTGCTCGCCCGCCTGCAGGAGCGCTTCGGCGTGGAACTGTCCGCCCGCTCGCTCTACCTGCGGCCCACGGTCGCCGAACTCGCCGAGGAACTCGCCGACCAGGCCGCCGCACCCTCCGCCACGCCCACCCCCTGACCCGACCCGGGAGTTCATCCGATGAGGCTCACCAAGCCGGTGCATCCGGACGACATCGATCTGGACGCCGTCGACCTGACCGACTCGCTGCTCTACGCGCAAGGCGACCCGCACTCCGTCTGGAACGCCATGCGGCACCGCGACCCGGTGCGCTGGCAGCAGGTGGACGACACACTCGGCTTCTGGTCCGTGACCAGGTTCGAGGACGCCGACCTGGTGCTGCGCGACCACACCCTGTTCACCTCGCAGCGCGGCACCATGCTCTTCCTGCTCGGCAAGGACGACCCGGCGCGCGGCCGGCAGATGGCCGCGACCGACCCGCCCCGGCACACCCGGATGCGGGTACCGATGCAGCGCGCCCTGACCAACAAGCAGGTGGAGAAGTACCGCGACGCGGTCACCACCGAGGTGCACCGGCTGCTGACCCCGGCGCTGGAGGGCGAGCCCTTCGACTTCGCCGAGGCCATGATGTCCCTGCCGATGGCGACCGCCGGCACCATGATGGGCCTGCCCCGCGAGGACTGGCCCCGGCTGACCCGGCTGACGACGATGTCCATCGCCCCGGAGGACCCGGAGTTCGCCGGACCCGGCGGGGTCGAGGAGACGCTGCAGGCCGCCCACCGCGAGCTGTTCGCCTACTTCCACGACATCCTGCGCGAGCGCCGCGGCAACCTGGGCGAGGACCTCATCAGCCTGCTGCTGGAGATGGACATCGACGGGCGGCGGCTGGAGACCGGCGCGGTCCTGTCCAACTGCTACAGCCTGATCCTCGGCGCCAACGTCACCACCCCGTTCGTGCCGACCGGCGCGATGGCGGAGCTGATCGGCACCCCCGCGCTGGACGAGTGGCGCTCGGACCCGAAGCTGCTGAACACCGGCGTCGACGAGGCGCTGCGCTGGTCGTCGCCCGCGAACCACTTCATGCGGTACGCGCTGCAGGACGTCGAGCTGCACGGCCGGAGGATCAGGGCCGGCGACGCGGTCGTGGTGTGGCTGGGCTCGGCCAACCGTGACGTCGCGTCCTTCGACGACCCGTTCACCTTCGACATCCGCCGCAAGCCCAACCGGCACATGGCGTTCGGCAGCGGCGCGCACTACTGCGTGGGGCACACCGTGGCCCGGATGAGCCTGAAGATCCTGTTCACCGAGCTGTTCGAGAGCTTCGACTCCTTCGAGCTCGCCGGTCAGATCGAGCACCTGCACTCGAACTTCGTGGCCGGCATCAAGCACATGCCGATGGTCGCCAGGGTCCGTGACTCGGCGGCCGCGCGCTATGCGGAGCTGGTCGCGTGAGCGCCTCCCGCTGGTTCCTGCGCGAGCCCTCCGCCGAGGCCGCCGCCCGCCTGTTCTGCCTGCCGTACTCGGGCTGCGGGGCGAGCATGTACCGCAAGTGGCCCCGGTTCGTGGGCGACACCGAGATCGTGCCCGTGCAGCTGCCCGGCCGGGAGAACCGCTTCCGGGAGCCCTCGTACACGACGTACGAGGAACTCGCGGACGACCTGGTCGAGGTGCTGCGGCCGTACCTGGACCGGCCGTTCGGCCTCTTCGGGCACTGCGGGTCCGCGCTGCCGGGCTACGAGACCGCCGTCCGGCTCAAGGAGCGCGGGTACCCCGCGCCCGCCCGGCTGTTCGTCTCCTCGCAGATCGCCCCGCACAAGGGCCCGCACGGCCGCTTCCTGCGGATGACCGACGAGGAGCTGGCCGACGAGGTGCGCACCCTGATCGTGGAGCTGGGCGGCACGCCCCGCCCGGACCTGGTCGAGCTGAGCCTGGAGATCCTGCGCGCCGACGTCGAGACCAACAAGCGCTACCACCCGGCCGAGCCGGTGCGCCTGGACTGCCCGATCACCGCGCTGGGCTGGGACGAGGACGTGGAGGTCGACCACCGGCTGATGGACACCTGGGCCGAGTGCGGCGACACCACCTTCCGGGTGCTGCACGGGCCGCACTACCGGTTCATGGAGGCGCCCGACGACCTGCTCGACGCCTTCGTCGCCGACATGGCCGGATGAGCGGCCCCCCGGCCGGCTCCCCCGCAACGAGGAAACGAGGAGACATGCAGCGACTGGAGAACCGGGTGGCCGTGGTCACCGGCGCGGGCAGCGGCATCGGTCTGGCCTCCGTGCGCCGGCTGGCCGCGGAGGGCGCCCGGGTGGTCGCCGTCGACATCGACGAGGCCGCCGGCGGCGCGGCCGCCAAGGAGGTCGACGGCCTCTTCGTCCGCGCCGACGTGGCGGTGGAGGACGACGTGCGCGCCCTGTACGAGGAGGTGCACGACCGGTACGGCTCGGTGGACGTCGCCTTCCACAACGCCGGCATCTCGCCGCCCGAGGACGACTCCATCCTGGAGACCGGCCTGGAGGCGTGGAAGCGCGTCCAGGAGGTCAACCTGACCTCCGTCTACCTGTGCTGCAAGCACGTCCTGCCGTACATGCGCCGCCAGGGCAGGGGCTCGATCATCAACACGGCGTCGTTCGTGGCCCGGATGGGCGCGGCCACCTCCCAGATCTCGTACACCGCGTCCAAGGGCGGTGTCCTGGCCCTGACCCGCGAACTGGGCGTCCAGTTCGCGCGGGAGGGCATCCGGGTCAACGCCCTGTCCCCGGGGCCGGTCAACACCCCGCTGCTGCGCGAGCTGTTCGCCAAGGACCCGGAGCGGGCCGCCCGCCGGCTCGTGCACATCCCGGTGGGCCGGTTCGCCGAGCCCGAGGAGATCGCGGCGGCGGTGGCCTTCCTGGCGAGCGACGACTCCTCGTTCATGACCGCCTCCGAGTTCCTCGTGGACGGCGGCCTGTCCTCCGCCTACGTCACCCCCAGCTGAAAGGCACGACCGGCATGTCACCGGAGCGCACCGACACCCCCGTCTCCTTCGACGAACGCACCACGCTGAACACCTTCCTCGACTACACGCGGGCCACCGTGGCCGCCAAGTGCGAGGGGCTGTCCGACGAGGACGCCCGGCGGGCGCCCCTGCCGGGCTCCCCGCTGATGACCGTCGCCGGGCTGGTGAGCCACGTCCGGTGGGTCGAGTACTGGTGGCTGCGGGTGGTGTTCCTCGGCGAGGAGGACCGGCACCCCGCCACCGAGGACGACCCGGACCGCGAGATGCGGATCGCGCTCGACGTACCGCTGCGTCAGCTCCTCGACGAGTACGAGGAGCAGAGCCGGGCCCTGCGGGAGCGGTTCGCGGACGTCGGTCTGGACGACACGGCGGTGCGGCCGATGCGCGACGGCCGCCACGCGCCGCTGCGCTGGGTGCTGCTGCACCTGGTCGAGGAGATCGCACGGCACAACGGACACATCGACGTACTCCGCGAGCTGGCGGACGGCGTCACCGGTATCTGAGTGGCCGTCGAGCCCGCGGAGCGCCGTCCAGGAGAAGAGCTTATGACCCAGACCGTGCAGGGCCCGGTCGCGGCCGGGCGGCCGGGGCCGCGGACACCCACCGGCGCTCCCCCGCCCCGCCCCGACGCCCGCGCGCACCGGTTCCGGCGCCGTCTGGAACGGCTGCTCGGCGTGCCCATGACGCAGGACAACGCGCTGGTGCCGCTGCGCAACGGCGACGAGATCTTCACCGCGATGCTCGCGGCGATCAGGTCGGCCGAGCACAGCGTGGACCTGATGACGTTCGTGTACTGGCGGGGGCCGGTCGCCCGCGCCTTCGCCGTCGAGCTGGCCCGGCGGGCCCGGGCCGGGGTGCGGGTACGGCTGCTGCTGGACGGCTTCGGCAGCCGGCTCATCGAACGTGACCTGCTGTCGCTGATGGAGGCGGCCGGGGTGCGGATCGGCTGGTTCCGCAGACCGCTGTCGCTGTCCCCGCTCAAGCAGAACCACCGCTGCCACCGCAAGGTGCTCGTGGTGGACGAGACGGTCGCCTTCACGGGCGGGGTCGGGATCGGCGAGGAGTGGTGCGGCGACGCCCGCTCCGCCGCCGAGTGGCGCGACACGCACGTGAGCGTGCGCGGCCCCGCCGTCGACGGACTCGCCGCGGCCTTCGCCCAGAACTGGGCGGAGTGCCGCGGCGAACTCGTCGCCGCGGGCGACCGGTTCCCCGAGCAGCCGCCCAGCGGGACGGCGGCGGTGCAGGTGGTACGCGGCTCCGCCGGCTACGGCTGGCAGGACATGCAGACCCTGTTCCGGCTGGTGCTGGAGTCGGCCGAGGAACGGGTCCGGCTGACCACGGCCTACTTCTCGCCGCACCCGTCCTTCGCCGAGCTGCTGGGCGCGACGGCCCGGCGCGGCGTCGAGGTGGACCTGCTGGTGCCCGGCCCGCACACCGACAAGCCCGTCTGCCGGTCGGCCGGCCGGCTGCTGTACGGCGATCTGCTCGCCGCCGGGGTGCGGGTCTGGGAGTACCGGCCGACGATGATGCACGCCAAGGTCGTCACCGTGGACCGCGTGCTGAGCCTGGTGGGGTCGAGCAACCTCAACCGGCGCTCGCTGGAGCACGACGAGGAGGTGATGCTGGCCGTGCTCGACGAGGAGTTCACCGCGACGCTGGACAGGCACTTCGAGCGGGACCGGGCGTCCAGCGAGGCCGTGGACGAGGAGGAGTGGCGGCGGCGGCCGCTCGCGCAGCGGTTGCGGGAGGCGTCGGTGCTCCCCATCCGCCGCTTCCTGTGAGGCCGGGTGACGCCGGAGGGCGACGGGCGACGGTGGACGACGGCCGGTGACGGCAGAGGGGCGGCACATCGGTGATGTGCCGCCCCTCTGCCGTCTCGGGCCGCCTCCGGGCTCAGCCGAGGGCCGGGTGCTCCGGATGCGCGGCCATCTCACGGATCAGCTCGGTGTAGGTGTCGGCCAGCCGGGCGATCCGCTCCGGGGAGAACCGGTCCAGGGCGTAGGTGACCAGGACGCGTGCGTGCCGGTCGTCGTGGCGCAGCCGCAGGCTCAGCGGCCGGGAGACGTACGGGTCCGCCGGCATCTCCTGCTCCAGCGTCAGGCCGGCGAACCGGACCGGTGCCTCCAGGTCGCGTTCCGCCGTGAACTGCACGTGGAAGAGCCGGTCGAGCAGTCCGGGCACCGGCAGGTGGTCCTCCAGCAGGTGGGCCGGCAGGTCGTGGTGGGCGAAGTCCCGCGCGCTGCGCTCGTGCACCTGGGCGATCAGTTCGCCGAAGGCGGGGTTGCCGGACAGGTCGGTGCGGGCGACGACGTCGTTGGAGAAGTCGGCGATGAGGTCGCGCACTTCGGTGCCGTCGCGGTAGGAGACCGGCACCCGGACACTGATGTCCCGCTGTCCCGACTCCCTGGCCAGCAGCGTCTGGAAGGCGACGAGGCCGAGGGTGTGGAAGGTCGTCCGGGCCCGCCTGGCCAGCTCCCGCAGGGCGTCGAAGACGTCGGCGGGCAGCTCCTTCTCCAGGAAGCCGCCGAGCGGCGAGCCCGGCTCGCTCTCCGGCCGGCGGTCGGTGGGCAGGACGGCCGGCTCGGCACCGTCGAGGCGTTCTCGCCAGTACCGGGCCACCTCGGCGCCCCGCGGCCCGGTCATGCGGGCGCGGTGCTGGGCCGCGTGGTCGCCGTAGCGCACCGGCAGTCCGGGCAGGGCGGCCGGGGTGCCGGTGGTGCGGGCCAGGTAGCAGGCGCTCAGGTCGCGGACCAGGACCTCGACCGACCGGCCGTCGCCGATGATGTGGTGCATGAGCAGGAAGGCGAGGTGGTCGTCGTCCGCCAGGCGCAGCAGGTGCAGCCGGGCGAGCGGTCCCTCGGCCAGGTCGACGGGACGGTCCACCTGTTCCCGGGTGAAGCGGTCGTAGTCCGCGTGGTCCAGTGCGGTGACGGTGACCGGCAGCCGCAGGGCGGGGGCGATCACCAGGTCCAGCCGGTCGCCGGTCCGGTGCAGGGTGCCGCGGAGCTGGTCGTGGCGGTCCACCACGTCCTGCCAGGCCGCGTCCAGCGCCGGCACGTCCAGCGGGCCGCGCAGCCGGAGTGCGCCGAGGAGCAGGGGCGGGGTGGACCCGAACCCGCCGCGCAGCGACTCCCACATGCCCTCCTGGGCCAGCGAGGCCCGGAACCGCGTCTCACCGGAAGCCGCGGCCGGTCCGGCCGGCGCGGGCGGCGTGGGCGGCGCGGGCGCGGGCGGGCGG
>NZ_JARAUO010000030.1:0-108146 GCF_033792105.1 Streptomyces sp. WI03-4A | reverse complement strand
GCGCCGCCCCGGGGCGGCGCGCCGGCGGGCCCGGCTGTACAGCAGGGCGCGCAGCGTCGGCGTGTAGGAGGAGGCCACCCGGTCGAGGACCGCCGCGCCCGCCGGCGCGCCGGGTCCGTGGTGCCCGGCGGCGTGCAGCGGGAAAGAGTTGAGCACGCCGGACGGCGACCACCACAGGCGCGGCCAGGGCGCACCCGGTTCGGGCGGGCCGGTCAGCCCCAGGCTGTCCAGGACGGGTTCGGCCAGGACGTCCCACAGCCAGGCCAAGGTGCCGGTGAAGACCTCTCGCGCCTCGTGGTGCAGGGGGTCGCGCGGCCCCGCGGTCAGCACCTCGACGGCCAGCCGGAACGACTCGGCCTGCGCCACGAGGTCGGAGGCGTACAGCCGGGGCAGCCGCACCGTGCGCAGCCCGTCGGCGCCGAGCACGAGCGCGTCACAGCGGCGCGGATGGACGTTGACGCTGACCACGGGCCCCTCGGCGGCCGCCGGCAGCAGGTCGTCCAGGCCGAGCGGCAGCGGGGTGAGAAACCGCTGGAAGCCCGGCCGCCCCTGGAGTTCGGTGATCACCCGGGCCGCCTCCTCCTGCGCGGTCCGGTAGGCGGCCACCTCCTCCTCACCGGGCCAGCGGCCCGGCTCCGCGCGCAGGCGCAGGGAGTGCAGCCGGTCCAGCGCGGTCCGCAGCCGGTCGTGCAGCTCGGCGTCGGCGCCGCGCAGACCGGAGAGTTCACGCCGGGCGTTGAGCGCGGTGGACAGCAGATGGGCCCGGCCGTCCTCCAGGCTCTCCAGCGCCGCCACCGGGTCGCGGTCGTCGAGGGCCTTGGCGGCCTGGTCCGAGGCCAGCCGGGTGACCGCGCCGGCCGGCCGCCCGGCCGGCGCGGTCCCTTCACCGTCCAGCAACCCCACGTTGCGCAGCCGGGAGTTGACCGCCGAGGTCCACTGCGCCAGCAGCATCACCGTGCGCAGGTCCGGTTCGGGCGTCGCGGTCAGCTCGCGGGCGATGTCCACCGCCTCGGTGAAGTCGGTTTCCTCGGACCACAGCATGTACCGGATGAAGAGGGAGAAGGCCAGGGAGGTCCGGGTCTCGACGTGCTCCCGGCTGCCCGGGGCCAGTCCGGAGAGCCTGCGGCGGGCGGCCCGCACCCCGCCCTCCAGGTACCGCAACTGGTCGAAGGGCGACTCGAACGCGAACGCCAACGCCGTGTAGCCGCCGAAGAGTTCCGGTGTCAGCCCCATCTCCCGCAGACGCGTGGGCAGGTCCTCGATCATCCCGCGCAGCAGCGGCAGGGAGGCCCGCATCCGGGCGAGCCGCTCCTCGTCGGGGCCGGGGTCGTGCATGACCCGGAGCAGGGCCAGCATGGCCTGCCCCTCCTTCGCCACGCGGTACTCGGGGGAGCCCGGCGCGAGACGGGGCAGCAACCGCTCGTGGACCTCCTGGAGTTCGTCGAGCGGGGCGGTGTCCACCGGCTGCTGCGGTGGCGGCGGTTCCCGGTCGGCGCCGCCGCCCGTCATCAGGTCCGCAAGAGCCTGCGCGCGCTCGCCCTCGGGCAGCCTGGAGACGCGCCGCAGCTCCATCTCCACCGCCCTGGTCATCACGTCGTCGAGCGAGACCTCCTCGGGGTAGCCGAGCAGCAGGGTGCCGAAGTCCATCAGTTCCTGGCCGCGGCTGCCGCCGCCGGGCTCGCCCATGCCGAGCAGGCGCATCACCGCGGCGATGGGGTGGCCGTCCCCCTCGCCGGACAGCGCCGACCGCATCAGCCCGTCGATGGCGTCGGAGTCGGCCCGCTGCTCGGGGCTGAGGCCCGCCCGGGAGGACAGCTCGCCCTTCAGCACCGCGGCCCGGCGCATCAGCCGCCCGGCCCGCGCGGTCCGCTCGGTGTCCCCGGCGAAGTCCGCGTCGGCCCCGGCCAGCAGGTCGATGGCCTCCTGCGGCCGCTGCGCGGAGACCAGCGCGTCCGCCAGCCGCAGCAGGACGTCCGCCCGCCCGGGGTGGCCGGCGGGGGTCAGGCCGAGCAGCCGGCCCAGCACCTCGACGGCTTCCGCGGCCGGTCCGGCGGACCGGCCGCGGTCGCCCGGGGCCACGCCGAGCAGGACGGCCTCGGCGAGCCGGCCGAGGCGGTCGCGGAGCAGGTCCGTCTCCTGCGCCGGGGTGAGTGCGAGGGAGCGCCGCAGCGCGCCGACGGCCTCCTCCCGCACCCGCGGCCCCACCTCCTCGCCCGCCCCGGCGCTGAGGGCGTACGCCGTCAGGACGTACCCGAGGTCGGAGTGCATCTGGGCCACGTTCTCGTCGGCGGGCCCCGCGCACCGGGTCGCCGTGCGCAGCGCCTCGGCCGACTCCGCGAGCAGGGTGCGGTCCTCGCGCGTGCCCGCCCAGGCCAGCAGCGCGAGCCCGAGGCCGTTGGCGCAGCGGGCGCGGTTGGGATGGTCGTCCGGAGTGTCCGCGAGCGCCGTGCGCAGGACGTCCACGGCCTCGGCCAGCCGCTCCGGATCGGCCCCGGCGCCGCCGGCGCCCAGCAGCAGGGCGTAGCCGAGGTTGCAGCCGGCCAGCGCCCGGTCGGGCCCTTCCGGCGCGAGGCAGGGCATGGCCTGCCGGGTCAGCCGGGCGGCCGCCTCCCAGGCGGCCGGCCAGCTCAGCACGATGCCCAGCTCCAGCAGCAGCATCGCCACGTTCGACAGGGACGCCGCGTGCTCGTGGACGATCGCCCGCGGCTCCTCGGGCCGCCGGCCCCCCGGGCCGAGCAGCTCGTCCAGCGCGGCGCGCAGCGGCGGCGGCAGGACGTCCGGGGTGCCGGGCAGGTGGCAGTAGAACGGCGCGAGCAGCAACAGCCCGTACCGGGCCTCCTGTTCGGCGGTGGGCGCCTCGCGCCGGTCGTCGGCGCGGATCAGCAGCGTCACCCCGAGCGTGTACGCCACTTCCTGGTCGACGTCGTGGGCGCCGTCCGGGCCGGTGCCCACCAGGTGCCGCAGCAGGGCGTCGGTCTCGGCGCGCGCCTCCGCGGTGTGCAGCGCCGTGGTGCCGCCCGGGCCGCCGAGCCCGTCCAGCCGGGTGCGGACCGCGGCCAGCAGCCGCTCCCGGTCGGCCCGCCGGTCCGCGCCGGCCGGCTCCTGTGCCCCTGCCGCGTCCGTCCCCATGCTCCGCACCTCCTGGGCCCGCGTCCCGGCGGGTCCGTCACCTGTGCCGCGGTCCGGCTCCCTTGCGGAACAGCTCCGTGACCGCCGGTCCGGCGCTCGCCCGCACCGGGCGGGTCTCCGGGTCGAACCGCTCGAACAGTTCCGGCAGATGCACGTCCACGGCCGACTCCACCAACTCCGCGTACACGTCCACCCGTTCACGACCGCGCCGCCACGCCACCAGGGCCGCGACCGCCCCGGCCACGGCGGCCGGCCACCACACCGCGCCGAGGAGCAGGTACAGCACCGCCCAGCCGCCCAGGCGCAGCGCCTCGTCCAGCGCCTGCCGGGACTCGGTGAGCGGCGCGCGGGTGGAGTCCGGCAGCAGCAGCCACAAGCGGGGCCAGGCGTCCGCCAGTTCCAGCCGGTACTGCTTGCGGACGCGGACCGCCGGGGCTCGCAGCCGGTCCCCGAACCACGTCGGGCAGGCGGGCCGGACCAGCGCCACCTCGTTGCGCGCCGCCTCCAGGCCGCCGAGCGCGTCCGTGCCCTCGGCCGCCCGGCAGGCCTCGTCGCGCTCCGCCCACCGGCGCCGCCGCCGCTCGGTGAGCCGGTCCGCGAACCGCGTCAACGATCCCGGCCAACTGCCGCGCAGGGCGCGCTCGTACGGTCCCGCCAACGCGTCGGCCAGCAGCGCGGCGGTGAACGAGGCGGCCAGCACCCCGAGCAGCAGCACCGCCGTACGGGTCGAGCCCGAGCCGCCGGCGGTCAGCCCCCGCAGCCGGTGGCGCAGCGACTCTACGTCCAAGGCGTGCCGTTGGCCGAGCGTCAGACCGGCCGCCGCCAGCGCGGTGAACACCAGACCGGGCAGCACCAGCGCCGCGGCCCAGCGCTCGGCCAGCCGTCGGCCCATGTCGGTGACCAGCCCGGTGAGCATGCCGGGCCGCTCAGCTCTCGGCGTCGAAGCGCAGGGCCAGGTCGAACACCTCGCACACCGGCAGTTCCCGGTCCGCCCACCGCCGTTCACGGCGGGCGCATACCCCGCGCGGGCAGACGTGCTCGCCCTGCACCGCGTGCGGGCCGTCGTCGGCGACGGCGGTCGGCAGCGTCGAGCGGACCGTCCCCGGCGCACCCGAGCCGACCGGGCCGGCCGTCTCGCCCCCCTCCGGAGCCGTACCGGCGCGCAGCAGCCCGAGCGCGGACAGGTACTCCTCGACCGGCTCACCGTCCCGGGCGGCCCGCACGGCGCGGTCGATCACCAGCCGCTTCGCCGCCCCCACCGGACCCCGGTGCATCCGGCGCAGCCGGGGCAACTGGTCGCACAACAGGGCGACTTGCTCATCCCGTTCCTCAAGTGACGACACATCACCCATGGTAGTCGGATCCTCTACGCTTGATCCCGGGTTCGGCCCGACGGGCACCGGGGGCCGCGGCAGCGGCACAGCGGACGGGGGTACGGGTGGACGTCCTGCTCGGTACCGGGGACGGGGAAGGCGCCGCACGGGCCGCCGCGCCCGGCGCCCCGCACCCCGCGCGCGCTCCCGCGCCCCGCGCGGTTTTCCGCCGGGACCTGCGCACCGTGCGGAACCGGCTGTGGGCCGCCGCCGGCGCCGGGACCGGCGCGCTGGTGTGCTCCCTGTCCGCCGACGGCGCCCGCGCGGTGGGCGCCCCGGCGCCCGTGGTGGCCGAGAGCGTGCTCGGCGCGGCCGTCCTCGTCCTGCTCTGCCTGCGCCTGCTGCTCACCTCCCTGCCGCCGGTCGCGCTCGTCGCCGACGCCGACGGACTCCAGTGGCGCGGCCCGCTGCGCCGGCTGCGGCTGCCCTGGTCCGGCATCGACCACATCGGCGTGGTCCCGGCCGCCGACCGCCGCCTGCTGGGCACGGGACACCGCTTCCCGGAACTGCTCCTGGTGCGCACGGTGTCCCCGGCCGCCCGGCGCCGGCCCGGACTCCTCTTCCGCCTCGTCGAGCCGACGCCCGCCTGGGACCGGCACTGGGGCGGGCTCACCGTCGACCTGCGCCTGCTGGACGCCGACCCGGCCGCCCTCGACGCGGCGCTCGACGCGCACGCCGGCCCCCGCTGGCGCCGTACCGGACTGCCGCCGGACGTTCCCGGGGAGGGCGGTGGTCCCGCACGCCCGGCATCCGCACCGGGCGGCACCGCGCCGACCGGCGGGCCCGCGCATCCGGCATCGGCGTCGGGCGTCCCCGGGCAGGGCGGCGGGCCCGCGTATCCGGCACCCGCACCGGGCGGCCCTGGGGACGCAGGCCCGGCACCCGCACCGGGCGGCACCGCGCCGAGCGGCACGGCACCTGGCGGCACCGCACCGAGTGGCACCGCGCCGGCCGGCGGGCAGCTGATTCCGGGCCGCCTGCGCTCCCCGTTCGCCGCCGCCCTCACGCACCAGGGCCGCCGGCTGTCGGTGGCCGTATGGCTGCTGTGCTGCTGGGGCTACGGATGGCACAGCGCCGTCCGCCCCGCCGCCGGACCGCACTGGCCGTACCTGGGCGCCGCCGTCGCCGCCCCCGCCGTCGTCCTGACCCTGGCCGCCGCCGTCGACCGGCTGCTCGGCCGGCGGTGCGTCCTGCACCTGGACCCCGGCGGCCTCCGGCTGCGCGTCGGGGCGGACACCCGGACCCTGCCCCGCTCCGCGGCCACCCGCACGGCCATCGAGTCCCCGCCCGGTCCGGGTGCCGACCGCCGCCCCCGCTGGATCCTGCTCGTCCCCCTCGCCCCCGCGGAGTCGCGCCGGGGCTTCCAGGCCGCGCCCGACGGCACCGTCAGGGTCGCGCCGCCCCCGCCACCGCCGCCGGTCACCGAACCGCTGCGGGGCTGCTTCCGCACCGTACCCGGCGGCCCGCTGGAGATCGTCCCCGTGCTCGCGGGACCGGTCGGCGCACCCCACGGGCTCGGCGTGTACCCCGAACAACTCGTCCACGTCCTCGGCACCTACGGCTACCCCGTGTCCGGGCCGGTCCGCGGCAGCGAGGCCGCCCGCCGCTGGACCGGCCCCGCGCTCGGCCCCGTGCCGCCGCCCCCGGACCCGCCGCAACCGCCGCCCGCCTCCCGCACCGCCGCCGGGGAGGTCCGCGTCCTGCGGGTGGCCCGCTCGGCGACCCGCGGGCACCGCAGCATCGCGGCGGCGCTGCGCGCCCACACCGGCGACGGCCCCCTCTGCGTCCTCGTCGAACCGGGCCGCTACCCCGAACCCCTCGTCCTCAAGGGCGACGTGGAGATCCGCGCCGTCCGCGGGCCGGGCACCGTCACCGTCGAGCGCGCGGCCGAGACCGCGGTGAGCGTCACCGGCACCGCCGTCCTGGCCGGCCTCACCGTCGTCGCCCGCGGCAGGGCCGCGGTCGCGGTCGGCTCCGGCCGGCTCGCGCTGCGCGACTGCCGGCTGACCGGGACCGCCGGAGCCGTCGCGCTCAGCGCGGCGCCCGACACCGAGATCGCCGTCACGGGGGGCGAACTCCTCGTCGGCCCCGCCACGCTGGCCGGAGCGCGCGCCGTCTTCCACGGCACCCGGTTCGGCGAGGCGGGGGAGGACGCCCTCCTCGTCGCCGACGGCGCCCAGGCCGAACTGGCCGGCTGCTCCTTCGCCGACACCCGCGGCGCCGCCGTCCACGTCACCGGCGCCGGCAGCCACGCCCGCCTCGTCGACTGCGTGTTCACCGGGACCGGCGGACACGGCGTCCTCGCCGACCGGCACGGCGAGGCCGAGGTGCGCGAGTGCCGGTTCACCGACCTCGCCGGGACCGCGCTCGGCTTCCGCGAACAGGGCCACGGCACCGTCGTCGGCGCCCGGGTGAACGGCGCCAACGCCGGCGCCATCGTCGCCGGCGGCGCCGACCCCGTCCTGCGCGCCTGCGTCTTCGAGGGCTGCCGGGCCGTCGGCGTCCGGGTGACCGACGAGGGCGTGGGCCGGCTGGAGGACTGCGTCTTCACCCGCGCCTCCAACGCCGCCCTCCACGTCGACCAGCGGGGCCGGCTGCGCCTCGACGGCTGCCGCATCGACGGCGCCCGCAAGGGCGTGGTCGTGGAGAACGGCCACGCCGTCCTCGCCCGCCTGGAGGCCCGGGCCCTGACCGAGTCGGCGGTACGGCTGTGCCAGGACGGCACGGTCGAGGTCACCCGGCTGACCGCCGAGGACTGCCGCTACGGGGTGTACGCCTCCGACACCGGCTCGGCCGGCGAGGTCAGTGGAGCGGTCCTGCGCGGCCTGGGTGACAGCGCGCTCGTCCTCACCGGGTCCGCCCGGCTCACCGTCCGTGACGTCCGGGTCGAGGGCGCCCTCGGCGACGGCTTCTTCGTCCGCGACACCGCCGACCTCACCGCGCGCGGCTGCACGGTCGACGGTGCCGGCCGGCACGGCGTCCACCTCATGGACAGCGCCGCCCTGACCGCCGGTGGCCTCACCGTCACCGGCGCCGGGGCGCACGGGCTCCTCGCGGCGAACAGCAGCCACTTCGACGTCGGCGACAGCGCCCTCACCGGCAGCGGAGCGGACGGACTGCATGCCGAGAGCGGGGCCGGCGGCCGCGTCAGCGACACCAGGATCACCGGCAGCCACGGCGCGGCGGTGTCCGGCGAGGGCACCGTGCACCGCACCGCGGTGACCACCGACACACGGCCGCCGACCCCGGCGGAACCCGTGACCGGCGGCGACCCGCGCGCCGCACTCGACGCCCTGATCGGCCTGACCGAGGCCAAGCACCAGGTCCGCACCCAGGCCCACCTGCTCCGGCTGGCGGGACTGCGCCGCGCGGCCGGCCTGCCCGAACCGCCCGGCGGCCGCCACCTCGTCTTCTCCGGGCCGCCCGGCACCGGCAAGACCACCGTGGGCCGGCTGTACGGCCGGATCCTCGCCGACCTCGGCGTGCTGACCGACGGGCGGCTGGTCGAGGTGCACCGCAGCGACCTGGTCGGCCAGTACCTCGGCTCCACCGCGCTCAAGACCCGGGCCGCCTTCGACAGCGCCCGCGGCGGCGTCCTCTTCATCGACGAGGCCTACAGCCTGTCCCGCCGCTTCGGATCGGGACACGACTTCGGCCAGGAGGCCATCGACGAGCTGACCAAACTGATGGAGGACCACCGCGACGACGTCGTGGTGATCGCGGCCGGCTACCCGGCGGAGATGACGGAGTTCCTGACCGCCAACCCCGGTCTCGCCTCCCGGTTCTCGCGGACGGTGACCTTCCGGCCGTACGGCCCCCAGGAACTGGTGCGGATCGCACAGCACTTGGCGGAGAGGCACGGCTTCGAACTGGACGCCGGAGTGACGGAACTGCTCCTGGCCCGCTTCCGGGCCCGCGCGGCCGCGGGGGAGCCGGCCAACGGACGGGACGCGCGCACCCTGTTCGAGGACATGGTGGAACGCATGGCCGTACGCCTGGCGGAGGTGGAACGGCCGGGACACCAGGAGCTGCTGATGCTGCGCGCGGACGATCTGCCGCGATCCTGAACGGAGTTCGCCGGACCGGACGGCCCCTGCACGGGGCACGCCCGGCCGCCCCGGACTTCCCCGCCGACGTGCTGAAACACACGGCGTCTAGACTCTCCGGGCAACGGCCAAGTCTTCGCCGAAAACCGAAGGGCGCGCGGCGTTTTGATACGGATAGAGTCAGTCACCAAGCGGTACCCGGACGGCACGGTGGCCGTCGACCACCTGTCCCTGGAGATACCCGACCGCGCCATCACCGTCCTCGTCGGTCCCTCCGGCTGCGGCAAGACGACCACCCTGCGGATGATCAACCGGATGGTGGAGCCCACCGAGGGCAGCATCCTCCTCGACGGCCGCGACATCCGGCAGCAGCCGGTCGACACCCTGCGCCGGTCCATGGGATACGTGATCCAGAACGCCGGTCTCTTCCAGCACCGCACCATCGTCGACAACATCGCCACCGTGCCCCGCCTGCTCGGCTGGGGCAAGCAGAAGGCCCGGGCGCGGGCCGCGGAGCTGATGGAGCGGGTCGGTCTCGACACCGCGCTCGCCAAGCGGTACCCCTACCAGCTCTCCGGCGGCCAGCAGCAGCGCGTCGGCGTGGCCCGGGCGCTCGCCGCCGACCCGCCGGTGCTGCTGATGGACGAGCCGTTCTCCGCCGTCGACCCGGTCGTCCGCAAGGGCCTCCAGGACGAACTGCTGCGGCTCCAGGACGAGCTGGGCAAGACGATCGTCTTCGTCACCCACGACATCGACGAGGCCATCAAGCTCGGCACGATGGTCGCCGTGCTGCGCACCGGCGGCAGGCTCGCCCAGTTCGCGCCGCCCGCCGAACTGCTCAGCGCGCCCGCCGACCCCTTCGTGGAGGACTTCCTCGGCGCCGACCGGGGCATCCGGCGGCTGTCCTTCTTCCCGTCCGGCGACCTGGAGCTGCAGACCGCTCCCGTCGTCGCCGTCGACGCGGACGCGAAGCGGCTCGCCGCCCCCGGCCCGGCCCCCTACCTCCTCGTCACCGACCACGACGGCAAGCCGCTCGGCTGGGGCGCACCGGACGACCTCACCGCCGGAGAGATCGATCCCGCCCTGCTGCTGCCGTACGGGCGGCCGTTCGTGCCCGGCAAGGACTCCCTGCGCACCGCGCTCGACGGGGCCGTGCTGTCGCCGACCGGCTGGGCGGTGGCCGTCGACGGCGAGGGCCGTGCCGTCGGAGTCGTGTCCCAGCAGGTCATCGGCGAGGCGATCCGGGAGGCCCACGGCCGGGTGGCGGACCGCGCCGGCGTCGAGGCCGCGCGATGAGCGGCTTCTTCGACATCCCGAGCGACCTCCAGCACAGCTACGCCGGACTGATCGGACTGCACCTGCGCGAGGCGCTGCTGCCGGTGCTGGCCGGGCTGCTGGTCTCGCTGCCGCTGGCCCAGCTCTGCGTGCGGTTCCGCTGGCTCTACCCGCCCGTGCTCGGCGTGACGACCGTGCTGTACGCCATCCCGTCGCTGGCCTTCTTCGTCGTGCTCATCGACTACACCGGCCAGACCGAGACCACGGTGATGATCCCGCTCGCCGTGTACAGCCTGGTGGTGCTGGTCCCGGCGATCGTGGACGGCGTCCGCTCGGTCCCGCAGGAGACGCTGGCCGCGGCCACCGCCATGGGCCTTGGACCGCTGCGCCGGTACCTTCAGGTCCAGTTGCCCATCGCCGTGCCCGCGATCGTCGCGGGCCTGCGGGTCGCCACCGTCTCCAGCATCTCGCTGGTCAGCGTCGGCATGCTCATCGGCAACCAGGGCGCACTCGGCAACCTGCTGAACGACGCCAACATCTACCACCGGCCCGAACTGGCCGTGAACTCGGTGCTGACCACCGCCGTCCTGGCCATCCTCGCCGACGCCGTGCTCATCCTCGTCCGCTTCCTGCTCACCCCCTGGATGCCCAGGAAGGGAGCCACCCGGTGAACGTGCTCCACTTCGTCCAGGCGTTCTTCAGCGACGGCGCCCACTGGCACGGCTACGACGGCATCCCCACCCGGGTCGCCGAGCACATCGGCTACACCCTCGAGGCCCTGGCCATCGCCGCCGCCGTCGGCCTGCCCGTCGGCCTGGCCACCGGCCACACCGGACGCGGCGGCAACGTGCTCGCGCTGATCGCCACCGCGGGCCGGGCGCTGCCCAGCTTCGGTCTGCTGGTGCTGATGTTCATCTGGATCGGATTCGGCATGACGTCGGTGATGATCCCGCTGGTGGTGCTCGCCGTACCGCCGATCCTGGTCACCACCTACGAGGCGGTCCGCTCGGTCGACCCGTCCCCGGTGGACGCGGCGCGGGGCATGGGGATGTCCGAGACCCGGGTCCTGTTCCAGGTGGAGCTGCCGGTCGCGCTCCCGCTGATCCTGGGCGGCCTGCTCACCGCCACCGTCCAGATCGTCTCCACCGCCACCATCGCCGCGTACGTGAGCCTCGGCGGCCTCGGCCGGTTCATCATCGACGGCCTCTACCAGCGCAACTACGAGAAGGTCGTCGGCGGCGCCACCCTGGTGGCCGCCATGGCCCTGGCGAGCCTCGCCGTGTTCTGGGCGGTGTCCCGGATCGCGGTCTCGCCGGGGGTCCGCCGCAACGGCTGAGGCGGCGACGGCTGAGGCGGAAGGGGCCGAGGCCGTGACGGCCGCGGCCTCAGCCTTCGGTGCGGGCCAGCGCCTGTTCGAGCACGACGAGCAGCGCGTCCCGCACCGAGCCGCGCTCCCGGGCGTCGAAGACCAGCACGGGGACGCCCTCGGAGACGTCCAGGGCCCAGCGGACCTCCTCCAGGGAGTGCTCGACCTTCCCGTCGAAGGCGTTGACCGCCACGGCGAACGGGATGCCCCTGTGCTCGAAGTAGTCGACGGCCGCGTAGCAGTCGTCCAGACGGCGGGTGTCGACGACGACGAGCCCGCCGACCGCGCCCTCCACGATGTCGTCCCACATGAACCCGAACCGCTCCTGCCCGGGCGTGCCGAACAGGTACAGCTTGAGCGTCGGGTCGATGGTGACGCACCCGAAGTCCATCGCCACCGTGGTGGTGGTCTTGGCGGGGGTGTGCGTGAGGTCGTCCACGCCCGCGGCGACCTCGGTGATGGCCGCCTCGGTGGTCAGCGGCTCGATCTCCGAGATGGAGCCGACGGTGGTGGTCTTGCCCACGCCGAACCCGCCCGCGATCACCATCTTCACCGGCAGCGGCGGCCGTACGGCGGTGGGTGCGGCCGCGACCGGGGTGAGCGGTTCAGTCATGGTCACTCGGTACCCCTCGGGAGTCGGGGACGGCCCGCAGGCCGTCGATAACCCTGCGCAGGACGGAGGCGTCGTGGGCGGCCGCCACGTCGGGCAGGTGCACGGCGAGCTGCCCCGCCTCGTGCAGGTCCTCGGCCAGGACCCGGACCACGTTCAGGTGCAGCCGCAGCCGGGCCGCGACCTCCGCGACCGACTGCGGCAGCCGGCAGGCCGCGACGATGTCGTGCCGCTCGAAGGAGAGCCGGCCGAGCGCGTCGAGACCGGCGGCGGTGGCCACCACCTGGGTCTCCAGCGGCAGCGCCCGGCCGGAGGCGGGGTTCGCCACCCGGCCCGCGGTGACCAGGAACGGCCGTACGGCGGACGCCGGCCCGACCGGTTCGTGGCCCGGGAGCCGGGTGCCGTCCGCCATGGCGACGCGTCCCTCCTCAGCGGGCCGAAGCGGCGCCGACGCTGTTCTTCAGCTCCAGCACCAGCTGCGGACTGAGCGCGACCCCGGCGCGGTTGGCGAACACCGTCATCTCGTAGGCGATGTTGCCGAGCTTGGCGTCCTTGCCGGCGACCACCCCGAGGACCGCGCCGCTGCCGATCGCGGAGACGATGACGTGGCCGCCCTCCAGATCGATGATGACCTTGTTGAGGCCGCCCAGGCCGTAGTTGCCGGAGGCCCCGGCGGCCAGGCTGGTGATGCCCGAGACGATCGCGGCGAGCCGCTCGGAGTGGGCGCGCTCGCGCAGCTCCGACACGGCGATCAGCAGCCCGTCGGAGGAGACGGCGATGGCGTCGACGACGCCCGCGGTCTCCGTCGCGAAACGATTCAGCAGCCAGGTGAAGTCGGCCGCGGCGGCCTGCAGGTCGGTGGGCGCGGGGCCGTCCGTCGGGGTGTCACCTGTCGACGTGCTCACTGCTCGGCTCCTTCCGGAAGGTGGGTCTGGTCGTGCGCGGGGGGCGTGGGGTGCGCGGCGGGCGGCCGCGCGTGGGTGCCGGTGTCGCTGTGGGCGCGGGCCACCGCCGCCTCGAACTCCTCCAGTTCGCTGCGCTCCGCCTCCGCGTCCCGGGTCGGGGCGGCCTGCGGCACGACCTGCGCCGCCCCGGCGGTGGTACGGAGCGTGGCCCCGCGCACCCTGCGGCGCAAGGGGCGGGCGCCGCCGCCGGGGGCGGGCACCTCGGGCGGTGCCGTGCCGGCGGCTCCAGGGCGGGCGGCCTCCGGGGTGGCGGCCATGGCGGTGGCCTCGGAGGCGGGGGCGTCGGCGCCGACGGCCCCAGGGGCGGTGCTCTCGGCGTCGGCGGTCCCGGAACCGGTGGTCCCGGAACCTGTGGTCCCGGAACCTGTGGTCTCCGCGCCCGCGGTCCTTGTGCCGGTGGTCCCGGCGCCCGCGGTCCCTGCGCCGGTGGTTCCGGTGCCCGCGGTCCCTGTGCCGGTGGTTCCGGTGCCCGCGGTCCCTGTGCCGGTGGTCCCGGTGCCCGCGGTCCCTGTGCCGGTGGTTCCGGTGCCCGCGGTCCTTGAGCCGGTGGTCTCCGCGCCCGCCGTCCCTGAGCCGGTGGTCCCGGTGCCCGCGGTCCCTGTGCCGGTGGGCGTGTCGGCCGCCTCGGCGTCAGCCGTCCCGACGCCGGTGGCGTCCGCGTCGGTGATCTCCGCGCCGGTGATGTCCGCGTCGGTGGCCCCGGCGTCCCGGCGCGGGCGTCGGCGGGGCAGTTCACCGGCCGGTTCGCCCCGTTCGCCGGGCCCGCCGGACGGCACCGGCCCCGAGGCGGCGTCGGCGGGCGCGGGCGCCACGGCGACCGGGGACGGCGGCGCCGCCGTCACCGGAGTGAGCGTGAGCAGCAGCGACGCCGGCAGCGTCACCTCCGCCGTCACACCGCCACCCGGGGTCCGGGTCAGCTCGACGCCGATCTCCCAGCGGCGGGCCAGCGCGCCCACCACGAACAGGCCCAGCACCTTCGTCGGCACCAGGTCCAGCCGCTCGCGGCGGATCAGCCGGGCGTTCTCCTCGGCCAGCCGCGCGGCGCTCATACCGAGGCCGTGGTCGGTGACGACGATGTGGGCGCCCTCGGGGCCGGACCGGACGGTCACCTCCACCGGGTTGCCCTCGGGCGAGAACGAGACCGCGTTCTCCAGCAGTTCGGCCGTCATCAGCGTGAGGTCGCCGATGATGTCCGGCTCGACCATCGCGTCCGACGCCGCGTACAGCCGGACCCGCGGATAGCCCTCGATCTGCCCGAGCGCGGCCCGCACCACGGTCGACAGCGGCAGGGGCTCGCCGGCCAGCGCCGTCTCCCGGATGCCGGCCAGCAGCATCAGACTGTCCGCGTTGCGGCGCAGGCGTACGGCGATGTGGTCGATGGAGTACAGCCGCTCCAGCAGCACCGGGTCGGTCTCACCGCGCTCCACGGAGTCCAGCAGCGCGAGCTGGCGGGTGGTCAGGTTGCTCACCCGGCGGCCGACGTTGCCGAACATCTCCGCGGTGTTGCGGCGGCTGACCACCTGACGGGCCAGCAGCGCCGCCGCGGTCGTCTGCACCCGGTTGAACGCCTCCGCCAGGTCGCCGATCTCGTCGCGCGCGGTGACCGGCATGTCCCGCAGCCGGGGCGGCCCGTCGTCCTCGGCGTCGTCGTCGGCGACCCGGGCCAGCTCGCGGCCCGCCACCTCCTCGACCTCGCGCGCGGCCTCGGTGAGCGCCTGCACCGGCCGCACCACCGAGCGGCGCACCAGTACGGCGAAGGCGATCCACAGCGCGAGTCCGAGCAGCGCGCCGTACAGCAGCGATCCGGCCCGCCACTGGGCGGAGTCCGCGTCGGCGTCGGCGCGGTCGGCGATCTGGCCGATCAACGAGGTGGTGATCGCCAGCCGGGACGCGGCCTGGTGGGAGTAGTCCGGGTAGTCGGTCAGCGCGCGCTGCACCGCCCGCCGGATCTCGTCCCGAGAACCGGCCTCCAGCCTGGTGGGATCGATCTGCAGGTCCGCGTACGCCTGCGCGATCCTCTGCTGGGCCGGGGAGCGGTCCATGCCGGCCAGCTGCCGCGCCTGCCGCTCGGTGGCGAACCGGGCGAAGCGCTCGCTCTGGTGGCGGTACAGGTCGTTGGAGCCGACCGCGTGGGTGAACTCGATCAGCGCGTTGGTGTCCCCGGTCGTCGCGGAGAACACGCTGGTCTCGAAGGCGCCGTGGGCGGCGTCCGCGCGCAGCAGGGAGTCGAGCAGGTTGCCGGTGAAGGTGGCGGCGAGGTCGCTGTCGCGGTCGAGCCCCAGACCGTCGATGAGGCCGTCGGCCGCGTCCGTGTAGGCGGGGTCGATGTTGTCGGCGGGCAGATAGCCGCGTTCCACGCTCTGGCGCAGGCTGGACAGGCCGTCGACGTCCTTCAGGGCCTGCGAGCCGGTGTCCGTGAGCCGGTCGCCGAAGGTGGTGCGCACCCGCCTGGCCTGGGCGTCCACCGAGGTCTGCGCGCTGCGGTAGGCGGACAGCGAGGGCGCGGAGTAGCCGGACTCGTAACGCGCCGAGAGCAGGACCGCCTGCTGGTGCTCGGCCTCCAGACGGTCCACGAGCCGGGCGACCTGGGCGCTGTCCCGCACCGTCCGGGCCGCCGACTCGGCGCTGTCCGACTGCCGCATCAGATCGGTGACGAGGTACCAGAGCAGAACGGCGACGACGGCGAGCGGGATGCCGACGAGCAGGTTGAGCTTGCGACGGAAGGGCCAGCGGTCGGTGAAGTCCCCTATACCGCTGCGCACCGGGGCACGCCGGGCGGGCGCGTCCACCTCGTTCGTGGACACCGGGCCTCCTTCGTGGGACGCCTTCCGGCGGAAGCGGGCCCCGTGCACCGCTGTGACCGATATCAACTTCGGTGAGACTACCTGCTCCTTGAAGCATCAATATGCTCGGCCTTTATCAAGAATCCGTTACAACAAGCTCCCAACTGGTCGCAGATCGAAGCCAATCGGTGATCTGAAGGCACTTGACTGATGAAGAAGCGGCTGGATTGGATCAGTGGGTGACTCACACCAACCGCATCAGCAGGACCATCCGGAGGAACCGAGGCGCGGCGGTGGTCGCCCTCGCGGCGGCTACGGCTCTGCTGGCGGGCTGTAGCTCCTCCGACGACAAGGGCAGCGATCCCCTTTCGGACAAGAAGGCGAGCGGCGACGGCGTGGTCGTCGGCTCCAACAACTTCGCCGAGAGCATCCTCCTCGCGGACATCTACGGCGAGGCCCTCAAGGCCAAGGGCATCAAGGTCACCTACAAGCCGAACATCGGCAGCCGCGAGACCACTTACGGCCTGCTCAAGAACGGCTCCATCTCCGTCCTGCCCGAGTACAACGGCGCGCTGCTGGCCTACCTCGACCCGAAGGCGGCACCGACGTCGGCCGAGGAGACCACGTCGGCCATCCTGAAGAAGCTGGACCCGAAGCTGACGGTGCCCATGTACTCGCCGGCGCAGAACAAGGACTCGGTGACCGTCAACGCGAGCACCGCGAAGAAGTACCACCTCACCGAGAAGTCCTCGATCGCCGACCTGAAGCCCGTCGCGAAGGACCTGACCATCGGTGCCTCGCCCGAGTTCCAGACCCGGCGACAGGGCCTGGCCGGCCTGAAGGACGTGTACGGGCTCGACTTCAAGACCTTCAAGGCGCTGGACGCGGGCGGTCCGCTCACCCAGACGGCGCTGACGAAGGACGCCGTGCAGGTGGCGGACATCTTCACCACGGACCCGACCATCGCCAAGGAGAAGTTCGTCGTCCTCCAGGACCCGAAGAACCTCTTCGGCTTCGAGAACGTGCAGCCGCTCGTCCGCAAGGACGCCCTCGACAAGAAGGGTGTCGCGGCGCTCGACGCGGTCTCCCGCAAGCTGGACACGGCGACCCTGCTGGACCTGGACACCCAGGTGCAGTCGCAGAACAAGGACCCGCTGGACGTCGCCAGGGCCTGGCTGAAGTCCGCCGGTCTCGACTGACCGTCAGCGGCGCGGCCACGACCGCCGCTTCCGCCGGTCCGAACGACGCGGGTGTCCCCGGATTTCCGGGGGCACCCGCGTCGTGTGCGTCACGGCACCCTCGCACCGCGGCCCCGGCACGCGCCCGCGACCTAGACTGAACCCCGGACACATTCACACACGGCGCACGCACGGCTCATGTACAGGTCACGTACGGTTCACACCTGACGCGTGTACAGCGAGGAGCGGCAGGAGGACGGCGACGATGGGGACGCCCCGCACCGGCCGGCAGGATCCCTCGGCCGAGGTGCTCACCGAGGCGGCCGCGGCCTTCGGACTGCTCGCCTCACCCGCCCGGCTGCACATGGTGTGGGCGCTGGCCCACGGCGAGAGCGACGTCACCGGGCTGGCCGAACGGGTCGGCGGCGCGCTGCCCGCGATCAGCCAGCACCTGACCAAACTCAAGCTCGCCGGCCTCGTGCGCTCCCGCCGCGAGGGCCGCCGGCAGGTGTACTTCGTGGACCCCGGGGAGCAGGCCGCCGTCGTGGACGTCGTACGCCTCCTCGTCGGCCGGCTCGCCGAGCGGGAGACGGCCGACGCCGTCCCGGCCCCGCGCACCGCCCCGCCGGGCCCCCGGCCGCGCGATACAGCGGGCGTATGGAGCCGCCCCGGAGCATCGGAGTCCTAGGCCGTCGGGAAGAACCTGAGAACTGGGAGGGTGCGGTCATGCTCCGCAACGGACTCGAGCCCTGGCACCTGCTGATCCTCGCCGTCGTGGTCGTCGTGCTCTTCGGCTCCAGGAAGCTGCCGGACACCGCCCGGTCCCTGGGCAAGTCGCTGCGCATCCTCAAGAGCGAGGCGAAGGCGATGAAGGAGGAGATCGGCAAGGACTCTCCGGCCGCCACCGCTTCTGCCGCCGCCACGGCGACCACCGCCGGCCCGGACCGGGGCACCGCCTCGCCCGCGGAGCCGACGGCGGTCGGCGCCGGGGCGGACGCGTAGCCTCCGGCGGTCGGCGAGACCGCGCCGGGGCGGACGCCCGGTCCCCGTCGGCCGCGGTCCGGTGGCCGGTTCGGTCCGCCGCCTCAGGCCGTCTCCCCGGCTCCCGCGCCCGCACCGGCTCCCGTTCCGGCACCGGTGCCCGCACCCACGCCCTCGGCCGGGCCCCCGGCGGGGCCCTGTGACGCGGCCCGTGCCTGCTCGCGGCGCTTTCGGCGGCTCACCCGGGGCTCCTGGTCGGGGAGCCAGCCGAAGGCGAGGCAGCTGCCGACGGCGCCGAACAGGAGGCCGACGAAGAAGCCGCCCAGGTTCGAGGTGAGCCAGGTGCCCAGCGTGACCAGGATGCCGGTGATCGAGTAGAAGAGGCGCTGGCTCGGGTTGAAGAGGATGAGCAGGCCCAGCAGCACCATCAGCGTCGGCAGCAGGTAGCCGGCCAGGCCCTGCATGCCGATGTGCATCACGACCTTCAGCGAGGCCTTCTCGGTGAGCAGGATCTCGCCGCCGCCGAGGGCGAGCAGCAGCCCGCCCCAGAACGGCCGGCGGGCCCGCCATCCCCGGAAGGCGGGCCTCAGCGCCTGACGTGGACGGCCCGGCACGGGATCAGCAACCCGAGTCGCTGAAGCGGAGCCTGAGCCCGGGCAGCTTGAAGACGCCCGCGGTGGTCGCGTAGTTGGTCTGCCGCAGGTTGCCGATGTGGACGGTGTCGGCCTGCTGGCTGAAGACGCCGATCGGGCCCTTCGCGTTCGCCTTGTCCAGCGTGCTGGCGTCGTTGCCGATCTCGATGTTGTCGAACGCCGCGTCACCCGACAGCTCGGTCGAGTCGGTGGTGAGGTCGGTCGCCTTCACCTTCTGCCGGCCGCCGCCCGCGGTGATCAGCAGGTTGGTGCCGCCGAGGTCGACGCTCTGGCACAGCCTGGTCAGCGTGGCCTTCTTGATCGCCGAGGTGACGACGAGCACCTGGCCGCCGGTGTCCCCGGCGTTGGGGCTGCCGTCCGCCATGTTGTCGAGCCCGCCGAACTGCTCGAACCCGGTGCCGTCGAGTTCGGTCGCGGTGACCGTGAACGGCATGCCCGAGATGGCGAACTGCACACCGAGCGCCCCCTCCGAGGTCAGGATCGCGAGGCCGGCGGCGACCAGGGTGGCGGGCACCGCCATGACCGCGGCCCGGCGCAGACGCACCCGGCCCCGTCTCCCACCGGCGGCGGGGGCCCCCGGGGCGGCGGACGCTCCCGCTGGGGAATCGCTTTCAGGGTGCTCGGGTGTGTTGTCGGCGGACGAGAGGTCCGGGGACGAGGCCATGTCTGCTCCCATGGGCATAGATCAATGCGGGTTGGGCTTCAGTGGCGCGGTGTCCTGGCGCGGACGGCGGCTGCCGCGCACGCCTCCTCGCACTCCCGGCGGATGCAAGGGCTTTCTCGTTACGCGACAGTAGCCTTCGAGGAAGTTACCGCCGGTTACATTGAAGGGTCAAGGGAGTTGTGAAAAAAGGGTGTCGGATGTGCGGGGACGCCCTCGTGCCTGGTCGGGAGGCGGTATCCGGGCCGTCGTCATGAAGCTCAACTCGCCTATGTGGTCTTGACGTTGATGACCCATCAGGTCTACAACTCTCCCTGGTTTCACCGGATCCGTGGCGCCGGATCCGTCGAGCGGCTCGGACCGCTTTCCCGGCCTTTCTCAGGCACCCCGCACCGCCCCTCACGCGGCACCGGCACGGTCGTTCTCCCTCATGGCCCGTGCCCCGCCGCGCCCTGACCGGCCCGGCCGGAGGCCTACCCCCGAGGTCTTCGGCCGGCGCCCGGCCGGCCGCCGTCGCCGGTCCGCCACGTACGGAGAAGGCGTCGCGGACCGGCGACGGCGGCGCACCCACCGCGCACCTCCACCCCCACCCCCCGCCAAGCGCTGCCGCGTTTCCGAGCCCCACCCCCCCACGTCACCCCACATCGCCCCCCACCTCGAAGGAGAGGCATCCGCATGCGTACGCGATCCCTGCTCGCCCTCGCCGGAACCGTCACCGCGCTCACCGTGGCCGCGGCCGTCCCCGCCTCCGCGGACGGCGCCGCCGTGCTGACCACCGGTGCCGTCGGCGGCACCGCGGCCGCCGTCGGCGACACCCTGACCGCGCCGCTGGCCACCGGCACCTCCGCCACGCTGTACTCGAGCCCGACCGGCACCAGCGGCGTCACCTGCACGTCGTCGCAGTTCACCGCCACGGTCGCGAGCAACCCGGCCGCCCCCGGCACGGCCACCGAGTCGGTCACCGGGCACTCCTTCGCCGCCAGTAGCTGCACCAGCAACGTCACGGGTGTGCTCGGCGTCAGCGCCATCACGGTCGACAACCTGCCCTACACCGCGACGGTCGCGTCCGACGGCACCCTCACCGTGTCGCCGGCCAGTGGCTCCACCGTCCAGACCACGGTCAAGCTGCGCACCCTGCTCGGCACCATCACCTGCGTCTACCGGGCGCCGGGCCTGACCGGCAAGGCCGACAACAGCGACAGCAGCATCTCCTTCACCAACCAGCAGTTCACCAAGTTCTCCGGCTCGTCGCTGTGTTTCGCCAACGGCTACTTCACCGCCAAGTACGCGCCCGTGACCGACGCGGGCGCCCCGGTCTACGTGAACTGATGCGGACCTAACGGCAGTTCAGCGCCGACGCAGACGCAGGAACAGGGCGGCGCCCCCGGTGAGCACCAGCACCGCGGCGGCGCCGCCCGCCAGCACGGGGGCCGAGGGGCCCGTGTCCGCACGGGTGGTCTCGGCCACCGGCGTGCCGTCGGCGGTGGCCGTCCCCGCCCCCGGCTCCGCCGCGCGCTCCTTCGTCCCGGTGGCGGCCGGACTCCCCGTCGACGGGTGCGCGGCCGGGTGCGTGCTTGCCGTCCGGGTCGGCCGGGGGCTCGCCGGCGTGTGCGAGGCGGGCGCCGTCCTCGTGGGCCCGGCGGCTCCGCCCGTCCGCGTGAAGTCCACGTCGGAGCAGGAGTAGTACGTGTCCGGCGTGCTGCTGTTCTGCCAGATCGTGTACAGCATCTGACGTCCCGTCCGGTCCTTCGGCAAGGTCGCCCGGATGTGGTACGCGCCGTTCGTCAGGGGCGGGTCCTTGACCTCGGCGAAGGGCCGCGCGGGCAGGTCGGACCACTTCAGCGGCTTCTCCGGGTCGTAGCCGGGCCTGGTCAGGTACAGCCGGAACGTGCCCGCGTGCGCGATCGTCGAGGCGTACGTCATCGTCAGCCGTCCGCCCGGGCTCAGCCGGGTCGCCGGCCAGTCCCGCCGGGCCAGGTCGAGCCCCCGGTAGGCGGGCAGGTTCCCGCTGCACAGCCTGCCGTCCGGGATCACCTGCCGGTCCCGGCCCGCCACCCCCGCCACGCGCAGGTTGTCCCAGGCGGTGAAGGGGGCGCCGTTCGCCGCGATCGCCGCCCGGCAGGCGGCCGACCGGTTCGCGCTGCCGCCCTCGGGCGAGCAGGCGTACACCCGGCTCACCGGGTCCGTGGGGGCGCCGTGCGCCTGGGCGGGCCCCGCCGTCCACGGCAGGAGCAGCAGCGGGGCCGCCGCGGCGGCCGCCGTGACGCCCAGGCGGGCGGTCGTCCGGGTCATCCGGGTCATCCGGGACGTCTCCTCGGGAGGCGCGGAAAGGGTCTGCCGCATCCAGTACGGGTCGCGCGCCCCCCGTGTTCACCCGCCCGCGAGTCCGGGACGGACCGGCGCCGAGCACCCAACCGGTCGGGCGGTTTCTGGCAGCGCCCCTCAGTAAGAACCGCGTGGAGGTGCAGGGCGTCCCGAGCGGGATCGATCAAAGCCTGCCCGGTCACCACCACTTGGCCATCGGAGACGTCGGGGGTGTGGCAACTGGGTTAATTTTCGCGGGTGGTTTGCGAAACCGCAGGTCGCGTGCCCGCCCCGGCGCGCGCCTCCCGCGAGCTGTCGGCTTCCGGTGCGGACCACCCGACTCTCATTCGCCGTGGGTGAGTTATCGTATGGGCGGGGCCAAAACAAACCGCGTGTCCCGTTCGGAAGTGCGGCGAGGAGGGGGTCAGACGATGGCGAGGCAGTTACGTGCTGAGCAGACCCGGGCGACGATCATCACGGCCGCGGCCGACCTGTTCGACCGGCAGGGCTACGAGTCCACCAGCCTGAGCGACATCGTCGGCCACGCACAGGTCACCAAGGGGGCGTTGTACTTCCACTTCGCCGCCAAGGAGGACCTGGCGCACGCCATCCTGGAGCTCCAGTCCAGAGCCGCACAGCAGGTGGTGGCCGACGTCGAGGGGCGGGGCTACTCCTCCCTGGAGGCGCTGATGCGGGCCACGTTCGCCGTCGCCCGGCTGGCCGTGGACGACCCGGTGCCGCGCGCCGGACTGCGGCTCGCCACCGCCGACGTCGTCGTACGGGCGCCGCTGCGACACCCGTTCACCGAGTGGCTGGACTTCGCGACCCGCAAGCTCAACGGCGCGGTCAAGGAGGCCGACGTGCACCCCGAGACCGACGCCCGGGTCGTCGCCCACTCCCTGGTCTGCTTCTTCATCGGTACCCGCGTCGCCGGCCGCTCCCTCGAACCGGTCGGACGGCTGCCCCGCAGGGTCGCCGAGATGTGGCACCTCGTGATCCGGGGACTGGTGCCGGTCCACCGCCGCCCCCGCTACCTGACACTCGCCACGCAGCTGGAACGGGAGATCAGAACCTGCTGAACAGCGCGGTACGGTGACGGCCATGCCCGATATCCGCACCGCGCCCGTGATCCTCGGCGACGAACCCGGCTCGTTCCCGCACAGTGTGCTGGCCGAGCGGCACCCCGCGATCATCGAGCAGGTGCGCGAGGCCTTCCCGTACGGCCCCGGGCAGCACCGCGCGCTGGACGAACTGCTGAGCGCCTGCGCCGAAGGCGTGATCGAACCGCTGCCCGGGGACGCCGCCGACCTGAAGCTCTGGCGCGCCTGGGGCCTCGACGAGTACGCCGGGCGCTCCTGGTTCGACGTGCCGTGGCTGTGGTCCGAGAGCTACTTCTACCGCCGGCTGCTCGAAGCCGTCGGCTACTTCGGCCCGGGCGCCTGGCAGGGCGTCGACCCCTTCCGCCCGTTCAAGCGCGCCGAGCTCGACGCCCCCGAGACCGACGAGGAACTGGCCGCGCTCGACGCGCTCCAGGACCGTCCGGAGCGGGAGCGGGCCCGCGCCCTGCTGCACGGCTCCCTCTGGGGCAACCGCGCCGACCTCGGCTTCCGCCTGTCCGCCGAGGGCGCCGAGGCCGCGGCACCGGTCCCCGCCCTGGTCGCCGACGACAGCGAGACCTTGTGGTCGCTGCTGCCGCCCTCCGGCACCGGCACGCTCGTCCTGGTCGCCGACAACGCGGGCCGCGAACTCGTCCCCGACCTGCTCCTGATCGCCCACCTCCTGACCGAGGGCCGGATCGGCCGGGTGGTGCTGCACGTCAAGCCGTACCCCTACTACGTCTCCGACGCCACCACCGCCGACGTCGTCGACGCCCTGCGGCGCCTCGTGGCAACGCCGGGCGCGGCCGCCGGATACGGGCGCGTCCTGTGGACCGCCATGGCCGACGGCCGCCTCACCACCGCCGCCCACCCCTTCTCCCGCGCCCCGCTGCCGTACGCCGACGCCCCGGACGACCTGCGCGCCGAGTTCGCGGCGGCCACCCTGACCGTCTTCAAGGGCGACCTCAACTACCGCCGCCTGGTCGGCGACCGGCTGTGGCCGCCCACCACCCCGTTCGACGAGGTCACCGCGTACTTCCCCGGCCCGGTCGCCGCCCTGCGCACCCTGAAGTCCGATGTGGTCACGGGACTCACCGCCGCCACCGAGAACACCCTGGTCGCGGCGGAGGGACAGCGCTGGCGCACCAGCGGCACGCATGCCCTGATCCAGGTCGGCGGCTCACGCCACGGTGAGCGGAAGTGACTTGAGCCCGTTGATGAAGTTGGAGACCAGCCGTACGGCCGGCGCGGCGAGCCGCGGGCCGGGCACCGCGCGCAGCACCTCCTCGTACAGCAGCCGCAGTTGCAGCCGCGCGAAGTGGGTGCCCAGGCACACGTGAGGACCGTCTCCGAACGACACGTGCGGATTGGGGGCGCGGGCGAGGTCCAGCCGGTCCGGTCCGGCGAACACCCGCTCGTCACGGTTGGCCGAGGCGTGGAACACCACGACCTTGTCACCCGCCCGGATCCCGCGCCCCGCCAGATCGGTGTCCACCGCCGCCGTCCTGCGGAAGGTCAGCACGGGCGGGTGCCAGCGCAGCAGCTCCTCCACCGCCGACGCCGGACCGACCTTCCCGGCACGCAGCAGGCCGTACGCCTCGGGATGTTCGGCCAGGGCCAGCAGACCGCCGGGTGCGGCGCTGCGCACGGTGTCGTTGCCCGCCACGGTCAGCAGGAAGAAGAACATCTCCAGCTCGGCGCCTTCGAGTTCGGCGTCGTGGGCGAGTGTCGTCAGGATGTCGTCGGCGGGATACCGTCTTTTGTATACGGCCAGCTGCCGCGCGTACGCGAACATGTCCCGCAGCATCGCCGGCGACCGGGGATCGACCGGCCTGCCCGCCCCGTCCAGCACCGGCGCACCCGCCTCGTCCGGGTCCTGGTAGCCGATGACCCGCTGCGTCCAGTGCAGCAGCAGCCCCCGGTCGCTCTCCGGCACCCCCAGCAGATCGGCCAGGTTGAGCAGGGCGTACTCGTCGGTGACGGCGGCCACCACGTCGACCGTGCCGTCGCCGGACCGTGCCTCCTCCAGCGCCCGCGCGAGCAGCCTCCGGGCCCGCTCACGCGCGACGGCCGCGAACCGGTCCACCCGCCCCGGCGTGAACGCCCGGCTCACCAGCCGCCGCAGCCGGCCGTGGCCCGGCGGGTCCTGATTGAGCATCATCCGCCGGATGAACGGCAGGTCGTCCGGGTCCGGATCGCGGATCTGGGTGGCGCCGACGTACGAGGAGTACGCCGCGGAGTCCTTGAGCACGTGGACCACGTCGGCGTGCCGGGTCACCGCCCAGAACCCGGGCCCGGCGGGCCAGCCCAGCACCTCCGGCTCGTCCTGCCAGGCCACCGGGTGGTGGTCGCGCAGCAGGCGGTAGTCCGCGTACGGCACCCCGGCCGCGTACCGGCGCGGGTCGAAGACGTCCGGCACCGGCGGGGCCGCGCGTACGCTCACGCCGGCCCGCCCGCGCCCGCGGTGTCAGGCCGCAGGAAGTCCTCCACCACGCGGATCAGCTCCAGCGGCGTCTCGTCCATGGCGTAGTGCCCGGCGCACGGCAGGGAGGCCAGGCGGGCGCGCGGGTACCAGGACATCCACGTCTCGCGCATCAGGGCGGGTGACAGCGCCGGATCGAGCTCACCGGCCACCGCGAGCGCGGGCACCTCCGAGCCCACGACGTCCGCCCGGAAGTCGTCGCCCGCCCAGGAGTCCAGCCAGGCCCGGAACGCCTTCGCGTCGCTGCGCGCCAGCGAGCGGTCCACCATCCGGTCCAGCCAGGCCGCCGGCCGGCGGCCACCGGTGGTGAAGTCGATGATCGCGCGCCGGTTCTCCGGCCGGTGCGCCGCCTCCGCGAAGAGCACGCCCTGCTCGCCGGGCAGCGGCAGCCCCGAGGCCGGCACGGGGGAGACGCCGACGATCCGGCGCAGCCGGTGCGGGGCGACCGACAGCAGCCGCTGCGCCACCGCGCCGCCCATGGAGTGCCCGACCACCGAGAACCGCTCCCAGCCCAGCCGGTCGGCCAGCTCCACCAGGTCCACGGCCGCCTCGGTCGTCGTGTACGAGCCCACGGCGTCCCGTGCCTCGCCGTAGCCGCGCAGGTCGACCAGCGCGTAGGTGAAGGAGGAGCGGTCGAGGTCGGGCAGGACGGGCGCGTAGGCGGACCGGTCGGCGAACCAGCCGTGCACGGCGAACACCTGGTGGGCGCCGTCGCCGTGCACCTCATGAGGCAGCGCGAAGGAGGTCATGCGCCTACGGTGGCCCGCGCGCGGGAGCTCGGCAAGAGCGCGGACGGGTCGGACGGGGTGCACCGGGAACGTACGGGTGCGACACCGGCGGCCGGTCAACGCCACAGCGAGCGGCGGGAGTTCTCCGTTTCGGGACGGGTTCACGCGATGGTGTGATCACGCGTCGCCCGGCGGATGGCCCGTACGACCCCCGGGTAGGGCCCCGCCATGACGCAGCCGTTCGAACTCCCGCACTTCTACATGCCGTATCCCGCGCGGCTCAACCCCCACGTCGACGAGGCGCGTGCGCACTCGACCGCCTGGGCACGCGAGATGGGCATGCTGGAGGGCTCCGGGATCTGGGACCAGGACGACCTGGAGGCGCACGACTACGGACTCCTGTGCGCCTACACCCACCCCGACTGCGACGGCCCCGCCCTCTCGCTGATCACCGACTGGTACGTCTGGGTGTTCTTCTTCGACGACCACTTCCTCGACATGTTCAAGCGCACCCCGGACCGGGCCGCGGGCAAGGCCCACCTGGACCGGCTGCCGCTGTTCATGCCGCTGGACCCCGCGACCCCGGTGCCCGAACCGGAGAACCCGGTCGAGGCGGGCCTCGCCGACCTGTGGGCGCGCACCGTGCCGTCGATGTCCGTCGACTGGCGCCGCCGCTTCTCCGTGGCCACCGAGCACCTGCTCAACGAGTCCATGTGGGAGCTGTCCAACATCAACGAGGGGCGCATCGCCAACCCGGTCGAGTACATCGAGATGCGCCGCAAGGTGGGCGGCGCCCCCTGGTCCGCGGGGCTCGTGGAGTACGCGACCGCCGAGGTGCCCGCCCCCGTGGCGAAGACCCGGCCGCTCAGGGTGCTCATGGAGACGTTCTCCGACGCCGTCCACCTGCGCAACGACCTCTTCTCCTACCAGCGCGAGGTCGAGGACGAGGGGGAGAACAGCAACGGCGTGCTCGTCCTGGAGACCTTCTTCGGCTGCACCACCCAGGAGGCCGCCGACACCGTCAACGACATCCTCACCTCGCGCCTGCACCAGTTCGAGCACACCGCGCTCACCGAAGTGCCCGCCGTCGCCCTGGACAAGGGGCTGCGGCCCGACGAGGTGGCCGCCGTGGCCGCCTACACCAAGGGACTCCAGGACTGGCAGTCCGGCGGCCACGAGTGGCACCTGCGCTCCAGCCGCTACATGAACCAGGGCGCGCGCTCCGCCTCACCCTGGCAGGCGCCGAGCGGGCCCGGCACCTCCGCCGCCGACGTCGGCGCCCTGCTCGCCGCGGCCGCGGCCGAGCGCCTGCGCGCCTACTCCCACCGGCCGTTCCAGAAGGTCGGCCCTTCCCTGCTGCCCGACTTCCACATGCCGTTCGCCCTCGCCCTGAGTCCGCACCTCGACACCGCCCGGCGGAACCTGGTCACCTGGTCGCAGCGCACGGGCCTGCTCCAGGAGGGCGTCTGGGACGAGGACAAGCTCGCCGCCTGCGACCTCGCCCTCTGCGCCGCCGGCCTCGACCCGGACGCCACCGCCGAGGCCCTCGACCTCAGCGCCCAATGGCTCGCGTGGGGTACCTACGGCGACGACTACTACCCCCTGGTCCACGGCCACCGCCGGGACCTGGCCGCAGCCCGGCTGACCACCGCCCGGCTCTCCGCCTGCATGCCCGTCGAGGGCGACCCGGCCGTCGTCCCCGTCAACGCCATGGAACGCGGACTGCTCGACCTGTGGGCGCGTACGACCGCGGAGATGACGGCCGAACAGCGGACCACCCTGAAGAAGGCCGTGGACGACATGACCGAGAGCTGGGTGTGGGAGCTGTCCAACCAGCTCCAGAACCGCGTCCCCGACCCGGTCGACTACCTGGAGATGCGGCGCGCCACCTTCGGCTCCGACCTCACCCTCAGCCTGTGCCGCATGGGCCACGGGCCCGCGATCCCGCCGGAGGTCTACCGCAGCGGCCCGGTGCGCTCCCTGGAGAACGCGGCCGTCGACTACGCCTGCCTGGTCAACGACGTCTTCTCGTACCAGAAGGAGATCGAGTACGAGGGCGAGATCCACAACGCCGTCCTCGTCGTGCAGCACTTCTTCGGCGTCGACTACCCGACCGCCCTCGGTGTCGTCCACGACCTCATGACCCAGCGGATGCAGCAGTTCGAGCACGTGACCGCCCACGAACTGCCCGTCCTGTACGAGGACTTCCAGCTCTCCGGCGAGGCGCGCGCGGCCATGGACGGCTACGTCCACGACCTGCGGAACTGGCTGGCGGGCATCCTGCACTGGCATCGGGAGGTCGACCGCTACAAGGCCGCCCACCTGGCCCGCCGAACGCACGGCTTCCTGCCCGGCCGGGCGCCCGCCGTACCGGCCCTGACCCTGGGCTGACCGGCCCCGCGCGCCCCGGTGTTCCGCGCACCCCCGGTGTTCCGCGGGCACCGCGGGCCGTCCGGCCCCGGGGCCCCTCCGGGATGACTACCCTCCGCCCGCCGCCGGACAGTCTCACTCGTTCGTGTCTCGTCGCGGCCCCGCGCCCCGGGTAGAGCACCAGCCGGAGGCGAGCGAACCATGGAACAGACTGTGTTGCGGCCCAGGCCGATGCCGGGCCGGGAACGAACCGACGGCGGCACCCCCGACGCCCCCAGGCACCCGCACGCCGCGCCCCGGCGCGGCCGGCGGCTCAGGACCCTGCTGCTGGCGGTCGTCACCGGCACCGCCCTGCTCCTGGCCGGGGTCGGCCTCGGCACGGTCGGCGCCACCGTGATCGGCGCGAGCAGGCTCGCGGAACTCCGGCGCGACGCCCCGCACCCGGCCATCCCGGCCGGGACCGCCCGCCCCGCGGCGCACACCGCGGCCCCGGGCCCCGCGGAGGCCCGGACCGGCGCGACCCTGGGCGTGGAGGCCGTGGACGCCGGGGCCCCCGGCGCGCTGGTGGTGGGCGTGCACGTGCCCGGACCCGGCTACACGGCCGGTCTGGTCCGCGGCGACGTCCTGGTCCGGTTCGGCGCCGCCCCCGTCGGCACGGCCGCCGACCTCGCCCGGGCCGTCGCCCGTGCCCGCCCCGGGACTCCGGTCACACTCACCGTGCGCCACCGCGACGGCGGCTACCAGCGGCTGACGGTCGTACCCGGCGTGCTGACCTGACCTGACCTGACCTGACCTGACCTGCCGCCCCGACCCGCCACCCTGACCTGTCGCCCTGCCCTGACCCGCCGATCGACCTGTCGGTTCGGCCCGTCGGACGCGACCCGGGCACCCCGGGAATCCCGCTGGTCGTCGGCCGTCCCACGGGCCATGATGAGCCCGTGCCGCGCAGCGACCGCGCAGACCGCGCCCGCGTGATCCCGCGACCGGCTCGCGCCGCCCTGCCCGGCCGGGCAGGATGCTGCCCGGGACCGTTTCGCCCCGCCACCTCGACCGCGCTCGGAGGCCCGGATGACCGGTAGCACGCCCGCGCCCTTCACCGCCGACGACTACAGGGCCCGCATGGGACGCGCCGCACGCGACGCCGCCGACGCCGGCCTCGCGGGACTGCTGGTGGCCCCCGGCCCGGACATGGTGTGGCTGACCGGCTACACGCCCACGGCCGTCACCGAACGGCTCACCGTGCTGGTCCTCGCCCCCGGCCGCGACCCGGTGCTCGTCGTGCCCACCCTGGAGGCCCCGGACGCGGAAACCGCCACCGGGGCGTCCGCGCTCACCCTGCGCGACTGGACCGACGGCAAGGACCCCTACGCCGTCACCGCCGCCCTCCTCGACGACCGCGGCCGCTTCGGCATCAGCGACAACACCTGGGCGATGCACCTGCTGGGCCTCCAGCGCACCCTGCCCGACAGCTCCTACGCCTCCCTCACCGACGCCCTGCCCATGCTGCGCGCCGTCAAGGACGCGGCCGAACTGGAACTCCTGGCGGCCGCCGGAGCCGCCGCCGACGCCACGTTCGAGGAGATCCGCAAGGTCACCTTCGCCGGCCGCCGCGAGTCCGACGTCGGCCACGACCTCGCCGACCTGCTGCGCCGCTTCGGGCACTCCCAGGTCGACTTCACCATCGTCGGCTCCGGACCCAACGGCGCCAACCCGCACCACGAAGTCGGCGACCGCGTCATCCAGCACGGCGACATGGTCGTCCTCGACTTCGGCGGCCTCAAGGACGGGTACGGCTCCGACACCACCCGGACCGTCCACGTGGGCGAGCCGACCGAGGAGGAGCGCACCGTCCACGACGTCGTGCGCGCGGCCCAGGAGGCGGGCTTCCGGGCCGTGCGGCCCGGCGTCGCCTGCCAGGAGGTCGACCGCGCCGCCCGTGCCGTGATCACCGACGCCGGGTACGGCGAGTACTTCATCCACCGCACCGGGCACGGCATCGGCGTCACCACGCACGAGCCGCCGTACATGATCGAGGGCGAGGAACAGCCCCTCGTGCCGGGCATGTGCTTCTCCGTGGAGCCCGGCATCTACCTGCCCGGCCGCTTCGGCGTCCGCATCGAGGACATCGTCACGGTGACCGCCGACGGCGGCCGCCGCCTCAACGACACCACGCGCGAGATGGTCATAGTGGACTGAGCGGCCAGAAGACACCCTCGACGACACCCCGGAACGGCTACGGCGCGACCTATGACCCAGGCTCCGACACCCACCGCGGACACCGTCCGAAGACTGGTCCGTTCACTGCTCAAGGAGAGCGGGGACAGCGGAGAGAACACGAACGGCCCGGACGGCGGGCACGGCAGGAACGGCACGGAGGGACCCGACGTCCGGCCCGTCGCCGAGAACCACGCGTACACCTGGTGGGTCGGCACCCGCCACGTGCTGCGCCTCGCCCCCGACCGCGACGCCTCGGCCCGCCGCCGCAGGGAACTGCGCGTGCGCGACCTGGTCCGCCCGCACCTGCCCGTCGCGGTGCCCACCAGCGTCGCCCACGGCGACTGGGCTCCCGGCCTCGCCTACACCCTGGACACCAAGGTGGCCGGTGGCACCGCCGAACGGCACGACGTCTCCGCCGTCGGCGAGGCCGACCTGGCCGGGCTGCTCGGCGGGCTGCGCGCGGTGCCCGCCCGGTCGGCCGAGACGCTCGGCGTGCCGCGCACCGCGCCGCGCTCCCTGGAGGCGCTGCGCCGCATGGCCGTGCACGCGGCCGAACGGCTCGCCGCCGCCGACGAGTTCGACGCCGCCCTGCTGCACCAGCTCACCCCGCCCGGCGCCACGCAGCTCGCCGCGCAGACCGGCACCGCCGTGCTCACCCACCACGGCCTGACCGGCGAGCACGTGGTGGTCAGCGCCGACGGACGGGTGCGCGGGATCCTCGACTGGACCGAGGCGGCCCTCGGCGACCCCGCCGAGGACATCGCCGGACTCGCCACGGCCGTCGGATCGCCGGCCGCCGTCCGCGCCGCCACCCTCGCCGGCTACGGCGCCCGCCCCTGCCTGCGCGGTCTCTGGCTCGCCCGCTGCGACACCGTCATCCGCCTCGCCGACCACCTGGAGGGCCGGGCACCCGGCCCGCTCCCGGCGCTGCGCACCCGGCTGGGACGCGTCTGGGAGCCGATCATGCTGGAGCGCGTCACCGAGTTCAAGGACGAGGACACCGAGGCCTAGGCCGGGTCCGGCAGAGTCCCGCCTGCCCCACGACGCCCGGCACGGACACGGTCCAGGCCGGGTCCGCCGGCCGGCTCAGGGCTGGACCAGCACCACGCAGGACTCCCCGGGCACCTGCAGCAGCCCGTCCCGGCCCGGCGCCTCCACCGGCTCCCACGCGGCGAGCACCTGCGCCGGGCGGGTCCCCAGCGGGATCGCCGCCACCTCCTTGCCCAGGTTCACCGCCACCCGCACGTCCCCGCGCCGGAACGCCAGCCAGCGCCCCCGCTCGTCGAAGGCCACCTTGGTGTCGGCCAGATCCGGGTCGGTGAGGTCCGGCTGCTCCCGGCGCAGCGCGATCAGCCGCCGGTACCACGCCAGCACGCGCGCGTGCGGCTCGCGTTCCGGCTCCGCCCAGTCCAGACAGGACCGCTCCCTGGTCGCCGGGTCCTGCGGGTCCGGTACGTCCTCCTCGGCCCAGCCGTGCTCCACGAACTCCCGCCGCCTGCCGCGCCGTACCGCCTCCGCCAGCTCCGGGTCCGTGTGGTCGGTGAAGAACTGCCAGGGCGTGCCCGCCGCCCACTCCTCGCCCATGAACAGCATCGGCGTGAACGGCGCGGTCAGCGTGAGCGTGGCCGCGCACGCCAGCAGACCGGGGGAGAGCAGGGCCGACAGCCGGTCGCCCTGCGCCCGGTTGCCGACCTGGTCGTGGGTCTGGCTGTAACCCAGCAGCCGGTGCCCGCCCAGCCGGGCCCGGTCCAGCGGCCGGCCGTGCGCGCGGCCCCGGAAGCTCGACAGGGTGCCGTCGTGGAAGTAGCCGCCCGTGAGCGTCTTGGCCAGCGCGGCGAGCGGGGCGCGCGCGAAGTCGGCGTAGTAGCCCTGGGACTCACCGGTCAGGGCGCTGTGCACACCGTGGTGGAAGTCGTCGTTCCACTGCGCGTGCACCCCGAGGCCGTTCTCCGCGCGCGGGGTGATGACCCGCGGGTCGTTCAGGTCGGACTCGGCGATCAGGAACAGCGGGCGGCCGAGTTCGCCCGCAAGGCCGTCCACGGCCGCCGACAGCTCCTCCAGGAAGTGGCACGCGCGCGTGTCGTGCAGCGCGTGCACCGCGTCCAGGCGCAGCCCGTCGATCCGGTAGTCCCGCAGCCAGGCCAGCGCACTGCCCACCAGGAACGCGCGCACCTCGTCCGAGCCGGGCGCGTCCAGGTTCACCGCGGCGCCCCACGGCGTGTGGTGCGTGTCCGTGAAGTACGGCCCGAACGACGGCAGATAGTTGCCCGACGGGCCCAAGTGGTTGTGCACCACGTCCAGCACGACGCCCAGCCCGAGTTCGTGCGCCCGGTCCACGAACCGCTTGAGCGCCTCGGGACCGCCGTACGGCTCGTGCACGGCCCACAGCGACACCCCCTCGTAGCCCCACCCGTGCCGGCCGGGGAACGGGCACAGCGGCATCAACTCCACGTGGGTGATCCCGAGTTCCACCAGATGCGCGAGGCGTCCGGCGGCCGCGTCCAGGGTGCCCTCCCGGGTGAACGTGCCCACGTGCAGCTCGTAGAGCACCGCCCCGGGCAGTTCCCGGCCCGGCCACGCGGCACGCCACGCGTACCGGCCGTGGTCGACGACCGCGCTCGGGCCGTCCGGGCCGTCCGGCTGACGGCGCGAGCGCGGGTCCGGCAGCACCGGACCGTCGTCCAGCGCGAACCCGTACCGCGAGCCGTCCCGCGCCTCGGCCTCACCCGTCCACCAGCCGTCCCGCTCCGCATCGCGCTCCAACGCGCTTGTGGCGCCGTCGCAATGGAGCGTCACCCGGTCTGCCTGTGGTGCCCACACCTCGAACTGCACGGACGGTTCCCCTTCGTCTGCTCACCGTGATGTAGCCCGTCCATCGTGCCCCGAAAAGCGATCAGTCCGCTTTCGAATCCGTCCTTTCCCGGTGGGTGTCGTGCGGCACGCGCGCGTGGGCACCGTTTTCCCCGATTCTGGACACCAGGGGTTCACAGAGCCGACAATCACGGATGTGACGTCGTCCTTCGAGTTCCCCACGTACCCCGCGCGGCTGTCCGACGCGGAGCGCGACAAGGCGCTTCAGGTGCTGCGAGACGGTGTCGCCATGGGCCGGCTGTCGCACGACACGTTCGTACGCCGCATGGAACTGGCCCTCGCCGCGCGGGGCGCCGACGAACTCGCCGTGCTCACCGCCGACCTGCCCCGCGAGAACCGCCTCTCCCGTGCCGTCCTCGGCACCGTCGAGGCCGTCTCGGGCTTCACCGTGCGGCTGCGCCGGGCCTGGCAGGCCGAGCGGCTGCCCAAGCTGCTGCTGCCGCACGCGGCGGGCGGCCACCCGCTGCGCATAGGGCGCGACCCGGCGAGCGGGCTGCGGCTGAACCACGAGACCGTCTCCCGCGTGCACGCCGAACTCCGCCGCCAGGGCGGCCTGTGGGTGCTGCGGGACCTCGGCTCCACCAACGGCACTACGGTCAACGGCCGCAGGGTGGTCGGCGCCGTCGTCGTGCGCGAGGGCGACCAGGTCGGCTTCGGGCGGATCTCCTTCCGGCTGGCGGCGCACCGCGACCAGTGACCGGCCCCCCGGCACCGGCGGGCCGCACTCCCGCGTGATCACCCGTTCGGGTGAGTGGAGTGGGGAAGAACGGCCCCCGTGCCGATGCACCGGGCATGAAGCACCTCACCCGAGTGAAAGCGGCCGCGGCGGCCCTGCTGACCCTCGCCGGACTCCTCGTCACGGGCCCGGCCCAGGCGGCGCCCCGTGACACGCTGCGCGGCAGCCGGCTCCACCTGACCGTCACCCGCGGCCTCACCGCCGCCGGCCCCGCCCGGGGCGCCCTGCTGCTGTGCGACCCGCCGCTCGGCCACCCGCACGCGGCCCAGGCGTGCGCCCAACTCGCCGCGGCCGGCGGTGACATCGCCCGCATCCCGTACGCCCACGGCGTGTTCTGCCCGATGATCTACGCCCCGGTGACCGCCCGCGCGCGCGGCCGGTGGCACGGGCGGCCGGTCGCGTTCCGGGAGACGTACTCCAGCGTGTGCGTCCTGCGGGCCCGCACCGGAGCGGTCTTCGCCCTGGACCGCTGAACCCGGCTCCCGGACCCACCGGGCGCGCGGCGCGCGGCGGTGTCACACGGCCCGCTCGCGCGCCTGCCGGGCCGCCACCAGGACCGTCCGCGACTGGTGCTCCACCTGGTGCTCCAACGGCACCCAGCGGGCCCGGAAGCGCTCCGCGAAGGCCTCGCACCAGACGGCGACGAGCTGTTCGAGCCGGGGGGCGGCCCGGTCGTCGGTCTGGCGCAGCACCCGCAGCAGCATCGCCGCCGCCCGCAGCGGCAGCCGCCGCCCGAAGGCGTCCACGCTGCCGACGTACGCCATCGTCGTGCCGGCCGGCTGCGTCTGGATCCAGTCCTGCGCCAGGCCGGGGATCAGCTCCAACGCCCACCGGGCGGCCCGCAGCAGCGGGCCCTCCGCGCCCGCCAGCCGGGGCAGCGCGTCGGCGAGCACCCCTTCCACCAGCAGCGAGTCCCGCAGCAGCCGCTCGGCCAGCCGCCGCATCGCCGCCGCGGGCGCCGGGTGCGGCGCCGGGTCGTCCACCAGGTCGCTGGCCCACATCGGCACCTCGACCACCGCCGTCAGACCGCCGTACCGGTGCGCGTGGTACCAGGTACTGTGCCGTGCGTCGTCCGGCAGACTCGGGTAGGCCACACCCGTCTCCGGGCCCGGCATCACATGCACCCCGGGCCCCGACGCGGGCCAGCCGGCGGCGTCCGAGGCACCCGTCTCGACCGGGATGTGCAGCTCGGCCGCCGACTTGGCGAACGGCTCGGCGAGTCCGGGCACGTCCTTGGTCAACTGCACCCAGCTGCCGCCCAGATCGGTGCCGTGCAGCGTCACCTGGAGGTACGGGCGCAGCTCGTCGATCACCCCGGTCAGCGCCCGCGTCTCGGGCGGCAGCCGGTCCGGCGGCAGCACCGCCGGCGACCACTCGGGCTGCTCCGCGCCGGTCGGCCGGTAGAAGCCGAGGTGGTAGTCGAGCAGGCTGCGCGGCGCCGGGGTCACGTGCAGGCTCGCACCGTCCGGGTCCGCGCACAGCAGGAAGTGCCAGGAGGTGCCGGTGCGCAACTCGCGCTCCGCCAGCACCCGTTCGGCCAGCACCCGGAGGGTGGAGCCGCCCGTGGGTTCGTTGGCGTGGGCGCCCGCCACCACCAGCACGGCCCGCCCGGCGTGCCCCACCGACAGCAGGTGCAGCGGCCGCCCGGCCCGCGAGACCCCCACCTGCCTGAGCGAGCACAGACCGGGCTCCTGGGCCGCCAGCGCCCGCGCGGTGGCGACCAGTTCGGGAACGCTGGGGTAGCGCAGCTCCGGCAGAAGACTCACCCCCGACTTGTCCACCCGGATTCGCCCTCCCAGTGCCGCACGGCGTGGGTGAACTGTCAAGCATCCGGCAGGGGAGGCTCCAGGGGGCGCCCGGACGCACGCACCGCGCCCGCCGCGACCCCTCCCGCCCGCGGGGCCGCCCCTGCTACGGGCGCCGTCCGGCGGGCGTGCGGACCATGGCCGGTGAGCGCGCGGGATTGCGGCCGGTGGGTGCGTGGACCACGGCTGGTGAGCGTGGGGATTGCGGCCGGTGGGTGCGCTGACCGAGGCCGGTGAGCGCGCGGGATTGCGGCCGGTGGGCGGCACCGACCACGTCCGGACGGGCGGGCCCCGTCAACCGCGCCCGCACGCACTCGGCCCGGAGAGGCCCCGTCGGCCCGGACCCGGCCCTCACTCGGCCCGCCCCGCCCGCCCGGACCCCGGCCCCCGAAAGGCGCCGCCCGCCCGCGCCCGGCCCGTGAGGCCCCGCTCGACCGGACCCCGCCCGGAAGGGCCCCGCCGCCCGCGGCGCCCCGATCCGGCTCCTAGCCCTCCTCCACCCGCTCCAGCAGCACCACCGGCAGGCGGTCGAAGAGGTCGGCCGCGCGTGCGTGGCCCGTGAACTCGCGGTCAGGGGACAGGACGTCCGCCCACCGCCCCGGCGGCAGTTCGAGCCGGGTCTCCCGCCAGCCGCCCGTCTCCGCGAGGCGCAGCGACAGCCGGGTCACCGCCGTGACCACCTCGCCCGAGCGGCAGAACGCCAGACAGTGCTCCGCCGCCGGCCCGTCCGCGGTGAGCGGTTCGTACGTCGCCTGCGCGCCGAAGGCGCCGGGCCGCCGCGCGCGCAGCCGCAGCGCGGCCGCCGTCAGGGCGTCCTTCTCGCCGGGCGCCGCCGCCGGGAACGACACCGGCCGCCGGTTGTCCGGGTCCACCAGCGCCCGGTACTCGCTCTCCGTGCCCTGGTAGACGTCCGGCACCCCCGGCATCGTCAGCTGGACCAGCGCGGTCCCCAGCACGTTCGCCCGGACGTGCGGCTCCAGCGTCTTGCGGAAGGCGGCCACGCGCTCCCCGGACAGGCCGCACGGACCGGCCGCGACGAACGCCGCCACCGCCTCCTCGTACGGCGGCTCCTGCTCGGTCCAGCTCGTGTACATGCCCGCCTCGCGCACGTGCTTCAGCAGTGCCCCCTGGACCCGCTCCTCCTCCGCCGGCCCCAGCCCGAACACCGTCTGCCAGGCCGCCCAGGCGAGCTGTCCGTCCGGCACGCCCTCCTCGGCGGTCGTCACCTCGGCGAGCAGCCGGGCCCAGTGGGCCGGGCACTCGGTGAGCACGGCCAGTGCCGCGCGCACATCCGCGCTGCGCTTCGTGTCGTGGGTGGTGACGACCGTGCCGGTGAGCGGCCAGTCGCGCTGCACGCGCGCGCAGTACGCGTGGAACTCCTCCGGCGGCACGCCGGGCACGCCCGGGTCGCCGCCCACCTCGGCCGTCGACAGCAGCGGCACGAAGCGGTAGAACGCCGTGTCCTCGACCGCCTTGGCGCGCAGCGCGGACGCCGTCTGCGCGAACCGGGTCCGGAACTCCACGCGGTCGGCGTGGTCGGGTGCCGACGCCTCGCCGGGCGGCTCGACCAGCAGCCGGCGGACGATGCCGACGGCCTCGGCCTCCTCCCGCACCACGAAGGCCAGCCGTGCCTCCTCGGCGGCCGCCTCGGTGACGACGGCGGACGCGTCCGTGGAGGCGTACGGCCGGTACACCGGAAGCCGCACCAGCAGCTCCTCCAGGGCGGTGCGCAGTGCCCAGGGAGCCCGGTCGCGCAGTGCGAGGTCGGGGGAGGCGGCGCACAGCCGGGCGGCCACCCGGGTGAGCCGGTCGGTCTCGGTGGCCAGCTCGTGCGTGAGCACCTTGTACGCGGCCCGCCGTGCCGTGGCCTCCCAGTTGCCGCCCCGATCGGTCTGGGGCGCGGCGAACGCCCGGTACCGGCCGAGCAGTTCGTAGGCCCCGGTCCGGTCCGTGAACACGCCGTCGATCTGCCGCAGGGCGTCGTAGCCCGTGGTGCCGGCGACGGGCCAGGAGGCCGGCAGGTGCTCGCCGTCGGCGAGGATCTTCTCCACGACCGTCCAGCGCCCGCCGGTCGCCTCGTTCAGCCGTTCGAGGTAACCGTCGGGGTCCGCGAGCCCGTCGGGGTGGTCGACGCGCAGGCCGTCGATCACCCCCTCCCGCATCAGTTCCAGGATCTTGGCGTGGGTGGCGTCGAACACCTCCGGGTCCTCCACGCGCAGCCCGATCAGCTCGGAGATGCTGAAGAACCGCCGGTAGTTCAGCTCGGTGCGGGCCAGCCGCCACCACACCGGGCGGTACCACTGGGCGTCCAGCAGCCGGGGCAGCGGAAGCTCCTCGGTGCCCGCGCGGAGCGGGAAGGCGTGGTCGTGGTAGCGCAGTACGTCGCCGTCGACCCTGAGGTGGTCCAGTTCCGCGCCGACCGGGCCGCCGAGCACGGGCAGCAGCACCCGGCCGTCCTGCGCCTCCCAGTCGATGTCGAACCAGCGCGCGTAAGGAGATCGCGGGCCCTCCCGCAGCACCTCCCACAGGGCACGGTTGTGCCGGGGCGCCATGGCCATGTGGTTCGGCACGATGTCCACGACCAGGCCCAGGCCGTGCTCTCGCGCCGTCCGCGCCAGCGCGCGCAGGCCGTCCTCGCCGCCGAGTTCCTCGCGCACGCGCGTGTGGTCCACGACGTCGTAGCCGTGCGTGGAGCCGGGGACGGCCTCCAGGACGGGGGACAGGTGCAGGTGCGAGACGCCGAGCGAGGCGAGGTACGGAACGGCCGCCGCGGCGGCGGCGAAGGGGAACGCGGGCTGGAGTTGCAGCCGGTAGGTGGCCGTGGGCACCTCCGGTCCGGGGCGCGCAGAAGTCATACAAGGCTACGTACCCCGCCCGCCGTCTTTCGTGTCACCGACCTGTGCTCCGCCCCACGCACGCGTGCCTGGCGTGACGCGATGGGACCAAGGGGACGCCGTCGGGCGCGGGCCGGGCGCGGGCCCGGCGCGGCGAGCCCCGGACCCGCCCGGCCACTACGCCGGACGGACCCGGGTCCCACCGCACACCCCACCGCACGCGCCTGCGCCCACCGCACGCGCCCGCGCAGCACCCGCTCAGGCGGGCCGCTGGAGCACCGTCAGGCTGCGGTCCGGCAGGGTGATGCGGTCGCCGGCCGCCACCTTCGGGCCCGTGCCCGGCGGGACCCCGTCCGGACGGGCCGTGTCGACGACCACCTGCCACTGCCTGCCGTGGTCGACGGGCACCAGGAAGTCCAGCGGCTCGGGCGAGGCGTTGAACATCAGCAGGAAGGAGTCGTCGGCGATCCGCTCCCCGCGCGGACCGGGCTCGGAGATCGCGTTGCCGTTCAGGAACACGGTCAGCGCGGACGCCTGGGTGGAGTCCCAGTCCCGCTGCTCCATCTCACCACCCTCGGGCGTGAACCAGGCGATGTCCGACAGCTCGTCGTGGGTGCCCTCCACCGGCCGCCCGTGGAAGAAGCGGCGGCGGCGGAAGACCGGGTGGTCCCGGCGCAGCCAGACCATCGCGCGGACGAACTCCAGCAGGTCGCTGCCGTCCTCCGGCCAGTCCAGCCAGGCCAGCTCGTTGTCCTGGCAGTAGGCGTTGTTGTTGCCGCGCTGGGTGCGGGCGAACTCGTCGCCGTGACTGATCATCGGCACGCCCTGGGACAGCATCAGCGTGGCGAAGAAGTTCCGCATCTGGCGGGCGCGCAGCCCGAGGACGTCCGGGTCGTCGCTCTCGCCCTCCGTACCGCAGTTCCAGGACCGGTTGTGGCTCTCCCCGTCGCGGTTCTCCTCCCCGTTGGCCTGGTTGTGCTTGTCGTTGTAGGAGACGAGGTCGTGCATCGTGAAACCGTCGTGACAGGTCACGAAGTTGATGGAGGCCAGCGGGCGGCGGCCGTCGTCCTGGTAGAGGTCGGAGGAGCCGGTCAGCCGCGAGGCGAACTCCGCGAGCGCCCGCGGCTCGCCCCGCCACAGGTCCCGGACCGTGTCGCGGTACTTGCCGTTCCACTCCGTCCACAGCGGCGGGAAGTTGCCCACCTGGTAGCCGCCCTCGCCCACGTCCCACGGCTCGGCGATCAGCTTCACCTGGGACACCACCGGGTCCTGCTGCACCAGGTCGAAGAACGACGACAGCCGGTCCACCTCGTGGAACTGCCGGGCCAGGGTCGCGGCCAGGTCGAAGCGGAAGCCGTCGACGTGCATGTCGGTGACCCAGTAGCGCAGCGAGTCCATGATCAGCTGGAGCACGTGCGGGGACCGCATGAGCAGCGAGTTCCCGGTGCCCGTGGTGTCCATGTAGTAGCGGGGGTCGTCCGTCAGCCGGTAGTACGACGCGTTGTCGATGCCCTTGAAGGACAGCGTCGGGCCCAGGTGGTTGCCCTCGGCGGTGTGGTTGTAGACGACGTCCAGGATCACCTCTATGCCGGCCTCGTGCAGCGCCCGGACGGCCGACTTGAACTCCAGCACCTGCTGGCCGCGGTCGCCCCAGGAGGCGTACGCGTTGTGCGGGGCGAAAAAGCCGATCGTGTTGTAGCCCCAGTAGTTGTTCAGGCCCATGTCGACCAGGCGGTGGTCGTTCACGAACTGGTGTACGGGCATCAGCTCCAGCGCCGTCACGCCCAGCTTGGTCAGGTGCTCGATGATCGCGGGGTGCGCCAGCGCCGCGTACGTGCCGCGCAGCTCCTCCGGCAGTCCGGGGTGCCGCATGGTCAGGCCCTTCACATGGGCCTCGTAGATCACCGTGTGGTGGTAATCGGTGCGCGGGGGACGGTCGTCGCCCCAGTCGAAGTACGGGTTGATCACCACCGAGGTCATGGTGTGCGGCGCCGAGTCCAGGTCGTTGCGCCGCTCCGGGTCGCCGAAGTGGTAGCCGTACACCTCCTCGCCCCACCGGACGGAACCGCTGATCGCCTTCGCGTACGGGTCGAGCAGCAGCTTCGCCGAGTTGCAGCGCTGCCCGCGCCCCGGGTCGTACGGGCCGTGCACCCGGAACCCGTACCGCTGCCCCGGCATCACGCCCGGCACGTACGCGTGCCGCACGAACGCGTCGCTCTCGCGGAGTTCCACCGCCGTCTCCGAGCCGTCGTCGTGCAGCAGACACAGCTCTACTCGGTTCGCGGCCTCCGTGAAAACCGCGAAGTTGGTTCCGGCGCCGTCATAGGTGGCGCCGAGCGGATACGCCTCTCCAGGCCAGACCTGCATGGACACGACTCTTTCAGGTGGACCGCCCCGTGGGGGCGACGTTGGCTTCGAGTCTCCCCGGAAGTGAGGGAACCTCCTGTGACTTACGCCCCTCTTACCGACCGACCAGTGCATACGGCGACATGTGTACCCGCCGTGTGCCGAACCAGTGGGGCTACACGTACTCCCGGGGACTTTTGGGGGAGTAGGGGGAAGATGTGCGCGAGATAGTGCACCGCCATCTGGGCAAGGTGGTGGCCGGGACGGCCCTGGCGGTGGCCGGGACCGCCGTCATGGTCGGGATCACCCTGCCGGGCACGGCAGGGGCGAACGAGACGGGAGGAACGAACGGCGACGGCACACAGGCCGCGCAGCAGGCGGGGCAGGGCCCGGACGCGGTCCGGCCCGGTGTGGTCGAGCAGGCGCCCGCTGCCGCGAAGAAGGGCACGGGCCGCGACCCGCTGACCGACGACGAGATCCAGCGGGTCGAGAAGATCGCGCTGAACAAGCAGCTGCTCACCTCCGGTGAGAACGTCGACGGCGACCACGGCCCGCAGCGGCTGAGCGTCGACCTCGCCGACCCCGAGGCGGACGAGCTCGACGACCCGGGCGCGCCGCGCCGGGCGGACGTGACCTTCTACGACTACCGGACCGACACCCTCGTCACCAAGACGGTCGACGTGGAGTCCGGCAAGGTCGTGCGGACCGGCACCCAGCACGGCGTCCAGCCGCCGCTGAGCCGCGCCGAGAACGCCGAGGCGGCCGAACTGCTGATCGCCGACCCGCTGGGCGCGGGTCTCAAGGCGGACTACAAGGACGCCACCGGCCGGGAGCTGACCTCGGCGGACCAGCTCCTGCTCAACGGCGCCGTCTACCGTGCCACTCCGGGCGGGCAGCCCGCCGCGCTCGACAAGTGCGGCGAACACCGCTGTGTGCGGCTGTTCCCGAAGGTCAAGAACGGCCCGTGGATCGACGCCCGGTGGCTGGTCGTCGACCTGAGCGCCCGCAAGGTGGCCCGGCTCGCCCACTGAGCGCCGGCCCGCCGGCCCTCGGCCGGCTCCTTCCCACTCGCCTTCCTGCAAGGGAGCCAACCCCGTCATGCCCGCGAACACCATCAACCGCGCCCGGACCCGCGCGGCCGTCGGCCTCGGCGTGGCCGCACTCGCCGCCGGCGTCACGACCGGCGCCGGACCGGCCGCCGCCCAGCCCAAGGCGGCCCCCGCGGCCGCGGCCGCCGCCGACTGCAGCGCCGCCTACAAGATCGAGCAGAAGCTCGCCGGCGGCACCACCTGGCGCATGTGCTGGCGCTACGACAGCAAGGCCGGCCTGGTCCTGGAGAACGTCTCCTACCAGCCCAAGGGCGAACCCAAGCCGATCAAGGTGCTCAACAGCGCCCGGCTCGCCCAGATCGACGTGCCCTACGACGACGGCAGCGTCGAGTACGACGACCTGACCGGCTTCGGCTTCGCCCAGGGCCTGGTGAACCTGGCGCCCGGCGAGTGCCCCGGCGGCACCATCAAGACCATCCACGTCCCCGACTCCTGGGACCCGCAGCACGCCGACGTCAAGGGCCTGTGCACGACCACGCGTTCGCGCGGCCACGCCTACCGCATGCAGGGCGACAGCGCGAACAAGGTCTTCCAGGCACAGGGCAAGGACCTGCTCGTCTACACGGTCAACCAGGTCGGCTGGTACGAGTACATGACCGAGTGGCGCTTCCAGGACGACGGCACCGTCAACATGAACGTCGGTGCCACCGGCAGCCTGTCCTACGACGACTACGACGCCGGGGACGGCCGCGGCTGGCCCATCGGCAAGGGCGCCAAGGCGTACGCCACCAGCCACAGCCACAACGTCTTCTGGCGGCTGGACTTCGGCCTCGACGGCTCCTCGAAGGGCAAGGTGGAGCAGTACGACTCGGCCGTCACCGCCCCCGCCCCCGGCCGCCAGGCACCGTCCGCCAAGACCACCCGCACCAAGGTCACCAAGGAACTCGCGGGCGACTACAAGACCTACCGCTGGTGGCGGATGGTCAGCGCGACCGGCAAGAACAAGGACGGGCACGCCCGTTCGTACGAGATCGTCCCCGGCCCCACCACGAAGTACCCGGGCCGCAGCTTCACCAAGCACGACGTGTACTTCACCGAGTACAACAAGTGCGAGCAGTTCGCCAGCAACAACCCCGGTGCCTGCCCCGCCGGTTCGGGCAAGTCGGTGGACAAGTGGGTCAACGGCCAGACGCTCACTCACCCGGTCGTCTGGATGAACGTCGGCTTCCACCACATAGCCCGGGACGAGGACCAGCAGCCCATGCCGATCCACTGGCAGGGCTTCGCCATCGCACCCAGGGACGTCACGGCTATGAATCCGCTCACTCCCGACGAGCTGGCATGGCAGAACGGCCACTGGCGACCCCGTAGTTGAGAAAAACCTACCTGTCCATCCGGCTGCACCGCCGACCGCTCCCGGAGTACCCTTCCTTGATCGTTGAGACGGGGAAGGCCCGGGGTGGCGGAAGGCGGTGCACGGGTGGGCTCGGGAGGGCTGGAGCTGCCCCCTGGTGACGAGGGTCACGAGGGAAACTCCACAGACGTCCCGCCCGGCGCGGTGTCCCTGGCCCGCCCGATGGACGCCACGGGGTCCATCGGGCCGGAACTGGACTGGGACGCCGGCGCCTGGCTCGAGGTGCGCACCCGCGCCCAGCGGGCGGGCCGCGCCTACATCTGGCTGAACCTCGTCGAACAGCGGCTGCGCGCGGTGGTCGCCGCCGTGCTGCGCCCCATCTACGAGCCCGTCCACGGCGACGACTGGGTGGTGGCCGCGGCCGGTCCCGCCGGACAGGAGTGGGTGCAGCGGGCGGCCGCCGTCCGCGAGGTCAGCCGCCGCAAGGGCTACCTGCTCGACCCGGCCGACGACAACGTGCTCAGCTTTCTCACGCTGCCGCAGCTGCGCGAGCTGGTGGTCCAGCACTGGCCCTGCTTCGAGCCCTACTTCGACGAGCGTCGCGACCTCGAACTCGCCCTGGACGAGCTGGAGGTGACCCGCAACGTCGTCTCCCGCAACCGGGCCCTGTCCGAGGCGGTACTGAACCAGGCCGAGCGGGCCTCGGCCCGGCTGCTGGAGATGCTCGGCGCCGGCGGCGACGTGCCCTCCGCGCGCCGGCTGCCCGTCGACGCGGTCGAGGACCTGGTCGGGGACCGGTACGCGGACGTGGTGGCCGTCCACGCCGACCGGGTGCGGCTCATGCGCCAGTTCCCGGCCGAGGACCTCTTCGGGGGCGCCCGCCGGCTCGACGCCATCGGCATCGGCCTCAACCTGCTCGTGCAGAACTTCTCCGGGCGCCGGCTGGTCCGGCTGGCGGAGTCCGGCTGCCGGGTGCGCCTGCTCTTCCTCAACCCGGCCTCCAGCGCGGTGAAGCGCCGCGAGCGGGAACTGGGGATGAAACGGGGCGAACTGAGCCGCTCCGTCGAGATGAACATCCTGCACATGCGCCGGGTGCGGTCCCGGCTGCGCGACCCCGGCGCCTTCGAGATCCAGGTCTACGACGAGACGCCCCGCTGCACCGCCTACCTGGTCGACGGGGACGGCGCCGACGGGATCGCCGTGGTGCAGTCCTATCTGCGCGGGGCGCGCGGCATGGAGTCGCCGGTGCTGGTGCTGCGCAACGGCAGCCGGCTGGTCAAGTCGGACGACCTCGGGGAAGTCGGACTCTTCCCGACATACCGTGAGGAATTCGAGCAGACTTGGGCCGACTCGCGCCCGGTGTCCTGAACTGTCCGCCCCGGTAAGCGGAACGCGGTCACCGGATTGTCAGTGCCGCGTGCGAGGGTGGAGGCCACTGGGGGAAAGCACCACCGAGAAGGGGGGCCGCCGATGGGCTGGCACCGGGAACTGCTGATCGGCTTCGACCTGGAGACGACCGGGACCGATCCGTACGAGGCGCGCATCGTCACCGGCGCGGTCATCGAGGTCAGGGCGGGCGAGCCGGTGGGCCGCCGGGAATGGCTGGCCGATCCGGGCGTGGAGATCCCGGCCGACGCCGTCGCCGTGCACGGCATCACCAACGAACGCGCGGCCACCGAGGGCCGCCCGGCCGACCAGGTCGCGGACGCCCTGGCCGAGGTGCTGACCGGGTACTGGCAGACGGGAGTGCCGGTCGTCGCCTACAACGCCGCCTTCGACCTCACGCTGCTCTCCGCCGAACTGCGCCGGCACGGTCTGCCGTCGCTCGCCGACCGGCTCGGCGGCCGCGCCCCGGCACCGGTCATCGACCCGTACACGATCGACCGCCAGGTCGACCGCTACCGCCGCGGCAAGCGGAACCTGGAGGCGGTCTGCGCCGAGTACGGCGTCGTCCTCGACGTCGCCCACAACGCCTCGGCCGACGCCCTCGCCGCGGCCCGGCTCGCCTCCGCCATAGCCGGCCGCCACCCGAAGGTCGCGTCCCTCGGCCCGGCGGAGCTGCACGACCGCCAGATCGAGTGGTACGCCGCATGGGCGGCGGACTTCCAGGCGTTCCTGCGCCGCAAGGGGGAGGCGGACGCGGTGGTGGACGGCGTGTGGCCGGTGCGCGAACCGGCGGACAGCCGGACCGCGTAGCAGCCCGCCGTCAGAACGGGTACCAGCGCACCGTCTCGTCGCCGTCCCGCAGGGACGCCACCCGGCGCTCGAACTCGGCCAGCGCCCCCGGGTTGCTCGGGGCGTGCTGGGCCACCCACGCGCAGCTCGCCGTCTCGCGGGCGCCGCGCAGCACGGCGCAGCCCTCCCACTCCCGCACGTCCCAGCCGTAGGCGTCGGTGAAGGAGTCGTACGCCTCGGCGGGCAGGCCGTAGCGGTCGCGGGAGAGGGCCATGACCACCAGGTCGTGCTCGCGCAGGTCGGCGGAGAAGGTCTCCAGGTCGACGAGGACGGGGCCGTCGGGGCCGATGTGCACGTTGCGGGGAAGCGCGTCGCCGTGGATCGGCCCCGGCGTCAGACGGGGCGTCAGCGCGGCCGCCGCGGCGGCGAACCCGTCCCGGCGCTCGCGCAGGTAGGCCGCGTCCTGCGGGGCGATCGCCGGGCCCGCGAGCCGCAGCCAGCGCTCCACCCCGCCCAGCAGATCGCGGGGCGGCAGGGGGACCGGGGGCGCGGGCAGCGCGTGCACGATCCGCAGCAGCCGGGCCAGGTCCCGGGGTTCGGCCGGCCGTACCGGATCGGGCAGCCGGTGCCACACCGTCACCGGGTGGCCCTCGACCAGCAGCGGCTCCGGCTCAGCCGCACGCACCGCGGGGACGTCCGCCCCGGCCAGCCAGCCCGCGATGTCCAGCTCGCGGCGGGACCGGTCGAGCAGTTCGGCGTCCCGGCCGACCTTGACCACCAGGTCGCCCGCGGCGAACACCGCGTTCTCGCCGAGGGCGAGGAGCCGCGCCTCCCGCACCGGGCCCGGCAGCACCTTCGCCGCGGCCAGTACGTCCCGCGCCCGTGCCTCGTCCATCGTCCGCCTCCGTGCCGTCTTCCCGTGCCGTGTCCCGCCGGTCCCCGGCCAGTCTCGCATTCGCACAGGTCGGACCGGGTGGGAGGGCGACGCGGTGCGGGCGGTGACGGCCGTGGGCGGACGCGGACGGGTAAACCGATTGAACGAGACGTCTCGTCTCGCCTAGCCTCGGGAGCATGACCGCTTCCGCCCAGCCCGCCCTGTCCGCCCGGCCCGCCCACATCGCCATGTTCTCCATCGCCGCCCACGGCCATGTGAACCCCAGCCTGGAGGTGATCCGCGAACTCGTCGCCCGGGGCCACCGGGTCAGCTACGCCATCCCGCCCGCCTTCGCCGAGAAGGTGGCCGCCACCGGCGCGCGGCCCGTGCCCTACACCTCCACCCTGCCCGGTCCCGACGCCGACCCGGAGGCGTGGGGGAGCACCCTGCTGGACAACGTGGAACCCTTCCTGGACGACGCGATCCAGGCCCTGCCGCAGCTGGTCCGGGCCTACGAGGGCGACGAACCCGACCTCGTCCTGCACGACATCGCGTCCTACCCGGCCCGCGTCCTCGCCCACCGCTGGGGCGTCCGGGCCGTCTCCCTCTCCCCGAGCCTGGTCGCCTGGGACGGCTACGAGGAGGAGGTCGCCGAGCCGATGTGGGCGGAGCCGAGGAGGACCGAGCGGGGCCGCGCCTACTACGCCCGTTTCGCGGCCTGGCTCGCGGAGAACGGCATCACCGAGCACCCCGACCCGTTCACCGGCCGCCCCGCCCGCTCCCTGGTCCTCATCCCCAAAGCCCTCCAGCCACACGCCGACCGGGTGGACGAGCGCGTCCACACCTTCGTCGGCGCCTGCCAGGGCGAGCGCGCCGACCAGGGCGGCTGGCAGCGCCCCGACGGCGCCGAGAAGGTGGTCCTGGTCTCCCTCGGCTCCGCCTTCACCCGGCAGCCCGCCTTCTACCGCGCGTGCGTACGCGCCTTCGCGGAACTGCCCGGCTGGCACCTCGTCCTCCAGGTCGGCCGGCACGTCGACCCGGCCGAACTGGGCGACGTGCCCGAGGGGGTGGAGGTGCGCGACTGGGTGCCGCAACTGGCGGTGCTGCGGCAGGCCGACCTGTTCGTCACGCACGCCGGCGCGGGCGGCAGCCAGGAGGGACTGGCCACCGCCACACCGATGATCGCCGTACCCCAGGCCGCCGACCAGTTCGGCAACGCCGCCGTCCTGGAGTCCCTGGGGGTCGCCCGCCGGCTGGACACCGAGGAGGCCACCGCCGACCGCCTCCGCGAGGCCGCGCTCGCCCTCGTCGACGACCCGGAGGTGGCCCGGCGCCTGAAGGAGATCCAGGCCGGGATGGCGCACGAGGGCGGCACCCGCCGGGCGGCGGACCTGATCGAGGCCGAACTGGCCGCGGGCCGCCGGACCTGACGACCGCCCCTCCCCGGCCCGCCTCGGGCCGGGGGACGGCAGGGGCCCGCCGGTTCCCCGGGAACCGGCGGGCCCTCGTCGACGGCGGGGTCAGACGGTCAGCCTCTCGTCCGCCGCCCGCGCCGGGGCGGCCGGGGCCGGCTCCGGCGACTCGTCGTGCGTCAGGTCGGGCAGCCGGTGCAGCCACTTGGGCAGGTACCAGTTGCGCTCCCCGAGCAGGGCCATCACCGCGGGCAGCAGCACCCCGCGGATGACCGTCGCGTCGATGAGGACCGCGGCGGCCAGGCCCACGCCCATCTGCTTCATGGACTGCATGGACAGGGTGCCGAAGATCGCGAACACGGCGACCATGATGACGGCGGCGCTGGTGACGACCCCGGCCGTGGTGACCACGCCGTGCTGGATCGCCTCCTTGGTGCTCCTGCCGCGCATCCGCGCCTCGCGGATCCGGGAGACCACGAACACGTGGTAGTCCATGGACAGGCCGAACAGGATCACGAAGAGGAACAGCGGCAGCCAGGTGACGACCGCGCCGACGCCCTCGGCGCCCACCAGCGAGGCGCCCCAGCCGTGCTGGAAGACGGCGACGAGGATGCCGTAGGCGGCGCCCACCGACAGCAGGTTGAGCACGATCGACGTGATCGCGACGGTCAGCGAGCGGAACGACAGCAGCATCAGCAGGAAGGCGAAGACGACCACGAAGGCGAAGACCGGGACCACCGAGCCGAGGAGCTGGTCGTTGAAGTCCTTGTTGCCCGCGACCTGCCCGGTGATCGGCGCCTGGAGGCCCTCGACCCGGCCGAGGGTGGCGGGCCTGACCTCGTCACGCAGCTTGTCGAGGCTCTTGACGGCCCGGTCCATGTCGGAGCCGCCGACCAGCGGTACGGACACGAGGGCGACGTCGTGCGCCTTCTCCAGCCTGATGTCGACGGGGCCGCGCGAGGCGCCCGAGGAGATCGCCCGCTCCTTGAAGTCCGCCAGCGCCTGCCGGACCTCGGGCGCGTCGATGTCCTTCGCCCTGACGACCACCTGGGCGGGCTCGGAGCCGCCGGGGAACGCGTCGTTGACCCGGTTGTAGGTCTGCACGATCGGCAGCGAGTCGCCGAACTCCTGGTCCAGCGTGAGCTGCTGGGTCTTCATGCCGAGCGCGGGCGAGGCCACGGCGAGCAGCGCGCCGGCCGCCACCACGACGGAGACCAGCGGTTTGGCCAGTACACCCCGCAGCACGGCGGTCCAGAAGCGGCTCTCGGCCGGCGCGCCCCGCCTGGGACGGCGGCGCAGGAACGGGATCCGTCCCTTCTCGACCCGCTCGCCCAGCAGCGACAGCAGCGCGGGCAGCACCGTCACCGAGCCGACCATGGCGACGGCCACCACCATCAGGGAGGCCAGGCCCATCGCCTCGAAGGTGGCGAGACCGGTGAACAGCATGCCCGCCATGGCCACGCACACCGTGACACCGGAGACGATGACCGCCCGGCCGCTGGTGGCGGCGGCGATCCTGAGCGCGGTGCCCGGGTCCTGGCCCGCCTCCCGCTCCTCCCGCTCCCGGCGCAGGTAGAACAGGCAGTAGTCGACGCCGACGGCCATACCGACCAGCAGCATCACGGAGTTGGCGGTGTCGCTCATCGGCTGGAGGTGGCTGACGAGCCCCATGAGGCCCATCGTCGCCATGATCGCGGTGACCGCGAGCGCCACCGGCAGCAGCGCCGCCACCAGCGCGCCGAAGGCGATCAGCAGGATGCCGAGCGCCACCGGCACCGCGGAGAGCTCGGCCTGCTCGAAGTCGTCGCCGAAGGCGTCGTCGTACTGCTTCTTCATGCTGGCGCCGCCGATCTCCTCGATCCGCAGCGAGCCGTGCTTCGCCTGCACCCCGGCCACGGCGTCCAGCACCGGTGCGACGCGCTCGGCGGCGGTGTCCGCGTCGCCGCGCATGTCGAACTGCACCAGCGCGCTGCGGCCGTCCCGGGAGATGGTGTGGGTGTCGTAGGGCGAGGTCACCGCGGTGACCTCGCCGGTGGCGCCGACGGCCGCGACGACGTCGGTCACGGCGGCCCGGAACTCGCCGCTCGTGGCCCGCGTGTCCCCGCCCTTGGCCTGGATCAGGACGGTCTCGCCGGCCGGCTGCTCGATGCCCGCGTCGGCGATGATCCGTGCGGCCGTGTGCGTCTCGCCCTTGAGCTGGTCGTTCTCGTCGACGTCGACCCGGCCGGCCGCCGAGCCGAGCCCCATGGCCAGGACGACGAACAGCACCCATATGCCGACGGCGGCCCACCGGTGCCGGGCGCTCCAGCCGCCGGCCCGGGCGGCCAGCCCCCGCACCCGCACGTCCGTGTTCCCCATGACGGGATGTCCCCCTCGTGTGCGGTGACGGCCCCCTGCCGCCACCTCCTCGCTTGTTCCGTCTCGACGGTAGGCGCCGCGCGCGGCCGTCTCGTCGTGCTGTCCGGTGAGCTCCGGGGGTCGCGGCTCACCGCTGGGGAGGACGGCGGCCCCTTACACCTATCGCCGGCTCTCGGGGCCGAGCCTCGGGGTGTCCGATCCGCCGACAGAGATCCACTTTGTGATTACGAAAGGTTGTTGAACAAATCACAGCCGCGTGTAGGAGTTGATCCGCACCCTCCCCATCGGCCAGAGTTTCGCGCAGTCCGGCGCACGTCCGGGCCCGGCCGTCGTGCCCGCCCCCACGGGGCACGGCGGCCGCTCTAAGGTGTCCGGATGACGACCTATGCGGCACTGCTGCGCGGAATCAACGTCGGCGGCAGCAGGAAGGTCCCGATGGCCGAGCTGCGCACGCTCATGACCGGTCTCGGGTACGACGGGGTACGGACCCATCTGCAGAGCGGCCAGGCCGTGTTCACCGCCGGGGGCGGCGACGAGGAGTCGCTGGCGGCCGCGTTGGCCCGGGCGGTCGAGGAGCGGTTCGGTTTCCCGGTCGACGTGATCGTGCGCGACCACGCCTACCTGAGCGCGGTGGTCACGGGCTGCCCCTTCCCGGCCGCCGCACTGGAGCCCAGGCAACTGCACGTCACCTACTTCTCCGCCCCGGTCACCGCCGAGCGGTTCGCGGAGATCGACCCCGGGGCGTACCTGCCCGAGGAGTTCCGGCTCGGCGACCGCTGTCTGTACCTGTACGCCCCCGACGGCGTCGGCCGCTCCAAGCTCGCCGAGGCGCTGTCCCGGCCGCGGATCGGCAAGGGCCTGATCGCCACCAGCCGGAACTGGAACACCGTCACGAAACTCGTCGAGCTGACCACGCCCTGACCCGCTCCCGTCGGTACGGACCGCCCCCGCCGGTTACGGCCGCCTGCGGAATGGGCCAATGAGAACGCCCTGGATTGGGCCGGGATCTTGAGCCAACGGCGCACTAACGTCAGCGTCATGAGCGCTTCCGAACACGGCCGTACGGCCACCGCCCCCGACCCGGCCCGGGTCGACTTCTTCTTCGACCCCGCCTGCCCCTTCGCCTGGATCACCTCCCGCTGGCTGCTGGAGGTCGAACGGGCCCGCCCGCTCGACCTGCGCTTCCGCGTCATGAGCCTGTACCTGCACAACACGGGCAACGAACTGCCCGACTGGTACTGGGACCTGGTCGACCGGTCGATCGGCCCGGTGCGGGTCGCCTCGGCCGCCGCCGAACGGCACGGCCCGCACGTGCTGCGCGACCTGTACACCGCCTTCGGCACCCGCATCCACGAGCGCGGGGAGAAGGACTTCGACGGGGTGGTCGCCGAGTCGCTGGCCGAACTCGAACTCCCGGCGGACCTCGCGGCCGCCGCCCACGACCCGTCGTACGACGACGCGGTGCGCCGCAGCCACGAGGCGGGCGCCGAACCGGACTCCGGCGGCTACGTCGGCACGCCCACGCTGCACGTCGACGGCACGGTGTGGTTCGGCCCCGTGCTGCGGGCGGTCCCGCGCGGCGCGGAGGCGGCCGAACTCTTCGACAGCTTCCGCACGCTGGCCCGCCACCCCGACTTCTTCGAACTCAAGCGCACCCGCACCGGTGGCCTGCGCTTCGACTGATCCGACGCCCGAACGCCGCGAGTTGGCCGATAACCGCCCCTGCGGCGCCGTACCGGCAGCACACCCGTGACACATCCGCCGGAGCAGACGCAGAGACAAGAGCCGTCCGTGGTCCGACGTCACAGGGGAACGCCGGACCACGGCGGCCGACGCCCCGGCGCGTCCCCGCGCCTCCCGCCGTGTCCCGGCTCTGGGGAACCCCGGGACAAACGCTCCCCGTTGTCCCTAGGGTGAGGCGCGCGGAGAACGGCCGAGGGGGACGGATGACTGTGACGGGGCGACCATTACCGAAACTGCCGCAGTACCGCAGGGACTCGGTGACCCGCCGCCTGTGCGCCTCCGCGCACCTCGACGACGCCTTCGCCCGCTATGTCGACCGGGCGCTCACCGGGGACCGCCTCGACGCCCTCGGGCTCAGCCTCGGCATCAACTTCGTCGCCCTCGCCCGCCACGCCCGGGTCGCCGCCCGCCGCCGCGAGGCCCTCGACAGCCGGCTGGCCCGGCTCGCGGTCGTCGCGATCCTCTGCCTCCTGACCGGGGTGACGGGGGCGGTCAACGGGCACTGGTCCCTCGTATGGGTGGCGATTTTCGGCCCTCTCGGCACGTACGCGGTGGCCTGGACCCTGGTCCACCGCAAGGAGTCCGTGGGCCGGGACACCGCACGCGAGGTGTTCCAGGCCACCGAGAAGCCCGAGCGGACGGCGCCGCCCGTCGAACCCGAGGCCGAGGCCTGGCTCGGCGAGCTGAAACGCGCCAACGTCCTGCCGTACGCGGACGCGGCCGCCCGGACCAACCCCTTCGTCGGCAGCGGCGCCAAGCTCAAGGAGGTGGTGTGGCAGCCCATCGACATCAGCAGACCAGCCGACGCCCCCGGCGGCGGCAAACTCCCGCTGCTGCCCTTCGACGCCGTCGACCTGCACACCTACGTGGCCCGACACCTGGAGTCCATCGCCGGCCTGCCGGGCCTGCGGGCGCAGAACCGGCTCTACGTCCTCGGCAGCAACGCCTGCTTCCTGCCCGAGCTGGTCCCCGACCGCACCCGCAGACCGCACGCCCGGATACCCGGCGAACTGGTGCGGGCGGGCCTGCAGAACCCCGGCGCCGGCATGCGCACCCACCTCTGCCTGGAACGCATCGGCGAGGGCGGCCGCATGATCGTCTCCATGTACCTGCGGGCCATCCTGCAGCCGCCCAGCCTCACCTGGGAGGTCGCCGCCTACGTGATACCCCCGCTGGACGGCCGCTTCCTCCGCGTCGACCGGCTGCCGGTGGCCCCCCGCGAACGCTGGTGGAGCCTCGTCCGGCACGCCACCGCGCACACCGGCCCGTACCTGCGCGGCTCCCTCGGCCGGGTGCGCGACCGCCGCAGCTGGCGGCGCGACCACGCCCGCGTGCTGGCCCGCGAACGCAAGGCGATCGACAAGCAGCACCTCCTGTACGACTACGGCGCCAAGGGCAGCCTGCGCGAGGACCTCGGCGCCTGGGACGCGGCGGGCTACGCCGAGCGGACCGACGCGCAGGACTTCCTGTTCCGGCTCCAGCAGGGCGTGCTGGTCGCCACGGAACGGTTCCTGGAGGACCACCACGTCGACACCAGCTCCTACGACAAGGCCCTTCAGGTCATCAGCACGCAGACCTACAACATCGGTAACGTCAGCGGCCCCAGCATCTTCGGCAACGACGGCACGATCGCCATGGGCGGTCAGCAGGGCCCGGGACCCCACGGCGGCCCCGGACCCCACGGCGGCCCGGCGGCCGGCCCGGCCTCACCGTGAACCCCGCCCCGGCCCCACCACCGGCGGCACCCTCCGACCAGGAGTCAGGACAGGACAGTGAGCACCTACAACTTCCACGGGAACATCAACGGCCCCGCCCACATGGGCGACCACGGCCGGATCGAGGTCAACGTCCACGGACCGGCCACCGAGCCGCTCGTCCGGCTCGCCGAAGGGCTCATCGAGGCGCTGCGCGCCGAGTACCCGGTGCTCGTGCGCCACGGCGAGGTCATCCACGGCGCGCTGATGGAGTCCGTCGAGGACGGCGGCCCGCCCAACCGGGGCCGGATCCGCTCGGCCCTGGAGACCATCAGCATCGGCGCCGCGGCCGGCACCGCCAGCCTCGCCTTCACCCAGCAGTTCATGCAGGTGCTGGGCCTGTGAGCCACCCGGGTCCGTGAGCCGCCGGGGGCCTCGCGCGAGCGGGGCCCCCGGCGGGCACTCACCCGGCCCGCACCACCGCCCGCACCCCGCCGCCCAGGTCCAGTTCAAGACCCGACCTCAGCGGCACGGTCTGCCCGGGCTCGACCTTCTGCGCGGTGCCGTCCGAGCGGGTGCCCGTCCAGGTCCGCGCCGACCGGTTGGCGAGACCGAACCGCCCCGGCTGTTTGGGGTGTTCGACCAGCTCCGCCACCAGCGCGGCGTCCGAGCAGTCGTGCCGGGCCGGCTCGGGCGGCAGATGGTGCTCCTGCACCCGGGCGCCCCGGCGCAGCCGGATGTGGTGCTCGGTGCGCGGCGGGGGAGTGGTCACCGTCAGCCGCGGCGGCAGCACCAGGGCCGCCCCGCAGCCCCAGCAGGCACGCGACGGCGGGTTCTCGCCCGGCTCGGTCATGTTCTGCCGCCCGCAGGACGCGCACTCCACCACCGAGTCCAGCACCGCCCGCAGCGCGTCGCGCCACTCCGACTCCCGCACCCGCGCCGCCGGATCGCGCAGCCCGACGGTGAACGAGCGCCTGAACAGCTCCCGCAGCCGTTCCGCCGCCGCGTCCCAGGTGGCCAGCACGGTCGCGTGCTCCATCGGGTCCGGAGCGTTGGAGTCGTCCGCGGGGTCGAAGACGAACAGCGGGTCGCGGCCGTACAGCTTGCGCTCGGCCGCCTCGTCCAGGCAGTGGATGCCCAGTTCCCGCCGTCCCTTGAGCGGGTGATGGTTCATCAGCAGCATGAACAGCAGCACGGCCAGGGAGTGCAGGTCGGACTGGACGCCGGGCCACGCGCCCGGATCGCCGCGCACCAGCTCCGGCGCCATGAACTCCATGGTGCCCGAGATCCCGGTCGCGTCCCCCTCCACCACCGCGTTGTCGTTGTCGCAGACCAGCACGTCACCGGTGGCCGGGTCGAAGAAGATGTTGCCCCAGGAGATGTCCCGGTAGGCGATACCCCGCGAGTGCAGCGCCTGGTACGCCTCCACCGTGTACAGGCAGGCCGTCAGCAGCGCCCGCTGACTCGTGCGCAACTGCCGCCGGAAGAGCGCCGGGAGCCCCTTGAAGCGGTCCGGACGCACTGCCATCAGATAGCCGAACGACCCGCGGTGCTCGGGCACGTACGCCTCGGGCCACAGGAACCGGTCGTCCGCGAAGTCACGCGCCACCAGCTCCCTCACGATCGCCTCCTGCGCACCGGTCGCACAGGTCGGGTAGTACCACTTCAGCGCGCGCTCCCCGTCCGGGGTGCGCACCCGGTACACCTCGCCCTGCCCACCGGCGCCGAGCAGGCCGACGACCTCGACCCCGTCACCGTTCTCCGCCGTCAGGCGCGTCCCGCCGTCGAGCATGCCGCTCATCTACGTCTCCGTCTCCGTCTTCCGTTCGTCCGGCTCCGCGGCACCGGCAGCCACCGCGGTGGACTCCTCGTTCCCGCAGGCCCCGGCCGGTTCGGGGGCGTCCCGCGCGCAGCGCAGGGCCGCCGCCAGCGTCGTGTCGTCGCCCGAATGGCGTGCCGCCTCGGCCAGCCACCGCGGCAGCACCTCGCGGACGCCCGCGCCGCCCTCCCCGGCCAGCCGCCCCGCCAGGCCCTCGACGAACGACCGGTAGCCGTCGGCCGAGGCGAAGCTCTTCGACAGCCCGTCCGTGGAGAGCACCACCAGGCGCGGGGTGCGCGCCTCCTCGAACACCGGCGCCCAGTGCATCCGCATCGACCGCCAGGCGTCCCGCCCGCACAGCGACTCCGTCTCGTCGCCCAGGTCCTCCTCGGCGGGCGCCAGCGGCCGGCTCAGCGTGCCGTCGTGCTCCACCACCGCGAGGTCGCCGTCACCGATCTGCCAGGCCACGAACAGCCAGGGCATGAGCACGGCACCGATCAGCGTGGTGCCGTACAGCACCACCTTCTCCTCGGTCCCCGGCTCCCGGGACGCCTCCTCGACGACCGGGCGGTTGCGGTCCCAGTGCCCGAGCGCGGCCTGCCGCCACTCGTGCACCAGGGCGCGCGGGAAGTCGTCCCGGGCGTACGTCATCAGCCGGGACAGCCGGCCCGGCCCCTGGCAGTCGGCGGCCGCCCGGCCGAAGTGCGCCGCCAGCCCCATGAACCGGTCCACGGCGAACCGCGCGCCCAGTTCACTGCGCGCGTGCACCGCCGAGCCGTGCCCGTCCGCCACCGCGAGGAGTAGCGGACTCTCACCGGTGCCCGCGCCCCGGCACTCGTACCAGTCCTGGTTACGGCGCTTGTTGACGCCCTGGACGCTGTCGGCCAGCGTCTCCCACCGTCGCACCCCGAGCGTCACCACACGTCGTCGTCATCGTCGTCGTCCAGCACCGGCGGCGCGTACGGCTGCTTCACCATGGTCGCGGCCAGACCGGAGGTGTCGCCCGCGACCGGCTGGGAGGCCGCCTTCACGGCCGCCGTGGAGGCCCACCGGATGGCGGCGGCCAACTGCTTGGGGCTGTTGGCGTCCAGCGGCTGCAGTTCGGGGTTGCCGAGGAACTCCTGCAGCACCCCGCGGTCCGCGTCCGAGCCGATCGCGATGGCGACCCGCACCGCCTTGCGGCCCCACGGGGTGGCGTCGACGGCCTTCAGGCCCTCCCGCCAGTCGTCGGTGGGCCCGCCGTCCGACACCAGGGCGAGCACCGGCTTCAGCGCCCGCTGCGGCATCGGCGGGGACTGCAGCTCCCGCGCCACCAGGTGCAGCGCCTCACCGAGGTTGGTCATGCCGTCGACCTGCACGTCCTGCCAGGTGAAGTCGTCCACCGGGACCGGCGTCCGGTGGTGCCACTGCGCGGTGGTGGAGAACGTGACGGTGCGCAGCAGCAGTTGTGCGGCCGGATTGTCGTGGGCCACCGCCCGCATCTCCGGAACGGCTTCCCTGATCGCGTAGTTCAGCCTCGCGATCTTGTCGCCCTGCATCGAGTACGAGCAGTCGAGCAGCCAGATGAAGTGGACCGGCCGGTTGGCCATGGGCCCGCCGGGAATGTCGCTCACGCCGTGGTTCCTTTCCGTGGACAGGTGTCGTGCGGGTGGGGCGCGTGGGTGGACGCACCCGTGGGGGAGTACCGGGGGTCAGCGCAGCAGCAGCCACGCGGTGCCGCCGAGGGCCACCGCCGCCAGGACCACCGCGGTGACGAAGAGGCCCGCCAGCACCCGCCGGGCCCGTGCGACCGATGGGGTCACCTGGTTCATGCCGGGCTGTACCTCCCCTCGTGGCCTTCGCTCGCCCCGTCGGACCGCCGCCGCGGCCGGACCGGCCGGCCCCCGCCACCGCCCGGGCCGGTCAGCGGGCCGGTGCGCAGCCCCGAGGCCGCGAGCAGCCACAGCACCGGCTCCGCGGCCCGCCGCTGCTCGCTCTCCAGCGGCCCGGTGCCGGTGGCCGCGTGTGCGCTGACGGCCCAGTAGCGGGCCGCCCGGAAGTCGTGGCCGAGCGCCCGGACCAGGGGGCCGAGGCCCACGTCGGCCAGCCAGTCCTCGACCCGCGCGCCCGGCACCGGCAGCGAGGTCAGCCGGTCGAGCACGTCCCGCTTGGTGACCACGGTGGCCACCGGCATCCGGGACCGCCGGCCGGTGAGCGCCGCCAGCTCCCCGGTGAGCCGCTGGTACGTCTCCCAGGGGCCCTGCGCCGAGGGCCGGGCCCGCTCCGCCCGTTCGGTGTCGGCGGGGTCCAGCCGGCCGCGCACCCGCGGATCGGCCAGGGCGTCGGCCACCAGGACCACCCCGTCCGTGTGCGCCAGGTACCCCTGGGCGCGCACCCGTTCGGCGTCGCTCACCGACTCGCCCATCGGGTCGTACAGGTACAGCAGCCGGCGCCTGCGGCCCCGGGCCACGGTCAGCATCAGGGCGCGCGGCTGGCCGCCGGTCGTGGCGTGCGCCCAACCGGTGCGGTTCAGCTCCTGGTTGAGGCCGGTCCGGACGCGCTGGTCGTCCACGGTGGCGTACTCCACCCGCAGTTCGCCCTGCCGCGCCCACGAGTGCAGCCCCTCGACCATGGCCGCCATCAGCATCGTCTTGCCCGAGGAGGTGCCACCGACCAGCGGGGTGTGCACCACCGGCATGGTGCCCGCCGCCCGGGGCAGGAACTGCTCGCAGCGCGGGCACAGCGCCGTGAGCCGTCCGCGGCCCAGCGGCCGGGAGGCGGGCAGCCGGTGCCCGCACCGGCACACGTGCCACAGCACGCCGTACCGCCCGGGCCGCAACTCGGCATGGTGCTCACCGCAGTTCGGGCAGCGGTACAGGGCCAGCGGGACCGGCGCGTAGCAGCCGGGGTGCGGGCACCTGACCCGGACACCCCGCAGCAGCAGCCAGCCCCGCTCCAGGGCGCGCAGCACCGGTACGGCCGCGGCCCAGCCCAGCCACACCACGGCCAGCAGCAGCGCGAACAGCGCCAGCACCACACCGAGGAGCAGCGCAGCCAGCGCGGCCCCGGCCGGCGCGCCCACGGCGGTGCCGGGCGCGACGAACACCAGCAACAGCAGCCGGTAGAGCGGTGCGGTGGGGCGCCGGCCGGAGGGCCGGCACCCGTGGAACAGGTTCCGGACGGTTCCCCGCAGCCACCGGTCGCGCAGCGCGGACCACACGGTCCGCGGCACCGCGGCCGCGGCGGACCCGGCGTCCGCCCACGACTGCCGCCACCAGTAGACCAGATGCGCGGGCTCGGCGCCGCCGACCCCGGCGAGCCGCCAGTCGGCGAGGCCGGGCTGCCAGGGGCCGGTCCGCCGCCAGGCGGCCGCAAGCCCGCGCCCGAGGAACTCCCACAGCGCGCGCAGCCCGCACACCGCGGCGGCCACCACCCCGGTCCAGCCGAGCAGGAGCACCAGCGCGAGCTGCGCGCCGCCCTCCGCCGCGTCCGCCTTCATCCGCGGCCTCCCCCGGCGGGCGGCTCCACGTCGCCGGTCCAGGGCGCCTGCCGGTCCTCGCGCCGGCCCCGCCCGGTCAGCCGGCCCGCGAGCCGGCCCAGGGCACCGGGCCGGTTCCAGGCACGGTAGGCGTCCAGCCGGCCCCGGCCGGTGCGGTGCAGCGCCTCCTCGACCGCCCGCTGGTCCTCGGCCGGCAGCGCCCGTACGACCGGACGCAGCACCTTGGCCAGCAGGGTGGTCCGGGTCGTCTCCCAGCCGCCGTGCGGCCGCGGGTAGGCGCTCCAGTCGCAGAAGCACGCGGCGACGTAGCCGGGCACGGTGCGCAGCCGCTCGGCCACCCGGTCCCCGCGCGCCACCCGCTCGTAGGCCGCGAGCAGCCCGGGATCGCCCGCGCGGGCCAGCGCGTACAGCTCGCTCTCCGGCGCGGGCGGCCGGGGCGGTGCGTACGGCTCGGTCCCGGGCGCCGCCACGGCCAGCAGCCGTCGCGCGAGGGCGTCGTACACCCGCCGCGTCACCGGTTCGGGCACCGGCTCGGGCGCGCCGTCCCGCAGGCCGCACACGTGGTCGACCCAGTTCTCGACGTCGTGGTCGCCGTCCAGCAGCCCGGCGTACTCCAGCAGGAGCAGCGGCGCCCGGTGCGCGGGCCGCAGCTCCGTGGTGAAGCAGCGCAGCAGGTCGGCGGCGAGGACCGGCACCGCCGGGTCGTCGGCGGGGGCCGCGAGCGCGGCCTCCACCAACGCATCCCGGGTGCCCGCGAGCCGGTGCGCGTCCGAGCCCAGCTCGCTCAGCAGCAGTGCCGCATCCTCCGCACCGGGCGGGCCGTCCGGCCACACCAGCTGGAACGCGGTGCGCAGCACGTCCGGCGCGGCGTGCGGCGAGACCCCGGCGGTGCGCAGCAGGCCGTGGAACCGCGCCCGCCGGTCGCCGGTCCGCCCCGCCCCCGCCGTCTGCAGGCACATCCGCAGGTGCGGGAAGCCGGGGGAGGGCGGCACCGGCAGCCCACAGCCGGCCAGCCGCCCGGCCACCCCGGGCGGATGCGCGGCGGCGAGCGCGTCCAGCGCGCCGAACAGGGCGGTACGCAGGGCGGGATGACCGTGCACGGCGTCGAGGACGGCGGGCGGGCAGACCACCCGCCCGCCGTCGACGTGCGGGTCGGTCCCGGCTCCGGCCACGCTCACGGCTCCCGCCGACCCGTGTTCCGGCTCCTGCCCGGCGGCCCGGTCGGCCGGCCGGCCGCTGACCAGGTCGCGGGCGAGCCGCCCGGCCAGTCCGGGCAGCGCGTCCACGCAGTCCACGTCGAGCAGGTCGGCGACGCGCAGCAGGGCCAGGGGCCGTCCGGCGGCCGGCTCGGTGGGGTCGCCGACGCCCTGCCGCAGGGCGGGGGCCAGGTCCCGGGCCAGTTCCGCGCGCAGCGCGGGGGTGAGCGAGCCCGCGCCCAGCGCGGGCAGGGGCCCCCGGTCACGGACCGCCGCGGCGAGGACATGGGCGGCGAGCGGCGCGGAGACGGCGGTGGGCACCTGCCCGTCCAGCCGTGCCGACAGAGCGGCCAGCGCGGCCGGTTCGTGGTCCAGAGGAGTCCCGGCGGTGCGGTGCGGGCCCGCACCGCTGTCGCTCGCCCGCGTACCGCCCGCGCCCGTGCCGCTGCCGCTCGCGCCCGCCGCGGTGCCGGTCGGTGCCGTACCGCTGCGGCGCGACCACGCGTCACCCCCGGCCGACCCCGCCCCCGTCCGCGCGCCGCCTGCCCCGGTGGCAGGGCGGCCCGTGCCCGTCCCGCTCGCCTCCGTCAGCGCGGCGATCAGGGCGGTCAGGGTCTCCTCCGGGACCGTGGGCGCGTGGGCCGCGGTCCAGTGGGCCGCCGCCGCGCGGGCGTCGGCGCGTAGCGGGACGCCGGTGACGAGTGCCGCCACCGCCAGCGGGCCGAGGTCACCCGAGTTGCCCCGGAACAGGTCGGGCCGGCCCGCCGTCCAGATCCGCGCGCAGGCGTCGGCCCAGGCGTCGGCGACGGGCCCGGGGCCGGGGCGGGCGGTGCAGTCGTGCACCCGGAACCGGTGGTCGTGGCCGACCGGCTCGGAGGACGGCAGGACCCCGACGATCTGCTGCCGGGCCTGCTGCGGGCGCCGGGTGTAGGTGGTGAACGTCAGCAGATGCGCCCGCTCGCGGGGCAGCACGGCGCAGGCGAGCGCGATCCACTGGGCAACGTCGGCACTGTCCCGCTCCACCACCACGATCTGCCGGCTGTCCGCCTCCCCGGCCAGGGCCGCGAGGTCGGCGAAGAACGCGGCGAGCCGGTCCGCCCGCGAGCGCGCGAACGCCACCAGGCCGTCCCGGCGCAGCAGGCCCGACGGCTCGAACCGGTCGACCGGCTCCGGCCGCCCGTCCGGCGGGGTGGCGTCGGCCCAGCGCGGCGACTCCCAGGCCGTGATGGGCAGCGCCCCGTCGGGCAGCCGGGTCCCGGGCGGAAGGTGCAGGGCGTGCGTGTGGAAGTTGCCCCAGCGCCCGCTGTAGTCGGCGCCCGTGTACACCGACCGGCTCAGCAGCCGCCCGCCGTCGGACAGTTCGGTGCAGCTGAATGCCTTGGGGAACGCCTTCAGCTCCTCGGTGTCCGGCCGCGCGGGCAGGTCGCGCGGGGGTTCGTACCCGATGAGCTGCTCGGCCTCCCGCAGCACCGTCTGCGGCACGCCGGGGCTGACCGCGGTGAACCGGAAGCCGGAGCCGTCCGGGCCGGGCGGCGCCGAGGTGTAGTGCAGCTGGGCGAGGCTCATCGGGCACGCCCCTTCTCCGCCGCCCGCACGGGCAGCAGCCCGCGCCGGGACAGCAGCCACAGCAGCGGATCCTCGACCCGCACCGGCTGCGGGCCCGACTTCGGGGCGTCCGCCGGGGCGTCCCGGGGCGGTGGCGCCCCCAGCGCGGACAGCCCGAAGTAGGACAACTCGGCGAAGTCCAGTTCCAGTTGGCGCAGCAGCGCGCCGGAGTCCCAGTCCGTCAGCAGCGACCGCAGTTCCTCGTGGACGGCGAGCCGGTCGGCGTCGTCGTAGGCGCCGGCGCTGTGCGGGGCGTTGCGCAGCAGCGGGGAGTGCGGGTCGAGCAGCGGCCTGAGCATGTCCGTCTTGGTGACGGCGACGGCCATCGGGGTGGACACCCGGCCCCGGGAGCGCCCCCGGCCGTGCGCCCGCAGCTGGGCCGCGAGGTCGGCGGCGATCTGCTGCGGCGCGGTCTCCACGACGGGCAGCGGCGGCCCCTCGTGCACCGGGAGCCGGTCCCGGACGGAACCGAGCTGCAGCGGGTCCACGAGCAGGATGATTCCGTCGGCGGCGCTCAGGTAGCGGGTGTAGCGGTCCATCGCCTCGCTGCCGGCCAGGTCCTCACCGGCCGCGTCGAAGAAGACCAGCGTGGTGTGCCGGGTGCCGGACCCGCCCAGCAGGCCCTTGCGGGGCAGGCTCAGCCGGTACAGCAGCGGGTCGTTGAAGCCGAGCGCGGCCGGCCGGGTGGCGTCCGGCAGCCGCAGCCGCTCGTACAGGTCCTCGGCCATCTCCTTGTCCCGCTGCTGGGTGCTCTGCCCCATCGCCGCGAGCGAGGCCTGGTAGGCCTGCCCGACCCGGTGGTTCAGCTCGTTGACCAGGACGGCCGCGTAGGTGCTCTTGCCGGAGGCCTTCGCGCCGACCAGGGCGATGATCCGGCTGTCCTGGTCGCAGTAGTCGCTGGGCAGGTCGCTGTGGCAGGAGTCGCACACCCGTACCGGCGTCGGCACCCCGCAGTGCGGGCAGGGCACGCTGCTGCGCCCGCCGCTCGGGCCGCCGAGCCCGCCGAGCCTGCGCGCCGCGGGGAACACCGGCCCTCGCATCCGGGCCGACGGAGGCACCCCGGGCCCCATGAACCCGGCCCACAGATCGTCCCGTTCGGGCCCGCACGGCGCGCCGCCGCGCACCCCGCTCGGGGTCATCAGGCAGCGGTACGGCAGCCTGGCCGCCGACGCGCGGGTGAAGCAGTACGGGCATATCACGGTCGTCATCGCTCAGCGCACCACCAGGCTCGCGGGGGAGGGTTCTTCAAGACGCACCGAGACCGCGTGCTCCCCGAGCAGGAAGCCGCGCAGCCTGTAGGGGGCCGGGCAGACGGAGGCCGGCAGTTCCCGCTCGACCGTGCCGTGCCGAGCCAGGTCGGGGCCGGACACGCGCAGCACGGTCGTGCCGTCGGCGGGGCTGTTCGGGCGCAGGTCGCCGCTGCGGGCCACGCACACGAACTCGGGCAGCTCGCCGGACGCGCCCGGCGCGGCGAGGCTGACCCGCAGCAGGGACCGGCCCCGGCGCAGCAACCGCCGCTGCGGGCGTACCAGTTCGTACCGTATGGCGGTGTCCGGCGGCAGCAGCGTCTCGGCCGTCTCGGGCACCACCACGACGGCTCCGGCCGCCCGGGGCACGGTCGCCGCCCGGATCCGCACCGCTCCCGGGCCGACCGGCAGCCGCAGCCCGCTGCGGCGGTAGGCGTGCGCGGTCAGCGTGCGCTCACCGCCGGCGTCCGTGCCGTCCGGGGGCGCCCAGGTGACCGCGAGGTGCCCGGCGCCGTCGGGCCAGTCCAGCGTGACGCGTGCCTGCCCGTCCGGGAGCCGTTCGGCGGCGAGCCCGGGTACGGCGTGCACGGCCTCGACGGCGACGGCGGGACCGGCCAGCGCCCGCTCGCCGAGCACGGCGACGGCGGCGACCTCGGCCCAGGTCCCGGGCGGCGGACACGGGGCGCCGCTCCGCTCGGGCCAGTCCAGCGGGGGCGGCAGGTCCCGGGTGCGCAGCTCGGTGCCCGGCGCGGGCGTCCGCCCGGGCCACACCACCAGCCGTACCTCGGCGTCCTCCGCACCGGTCCAGGCGAACCGTACGGCCCCGCCGTCGGGCCGCGCGGTGAGGGTGCGCACGGGGTCGGGCCAGGGGTGGACGGTGCCGGTCACCCGCAGTCCCGGGGAGGAGACCGGGGCGCCGCCGGGCCCCTGGTAGTGGCAGACGACGCGGAAGGCGTGCGGGCCGGCCGGCAGGCCCGTGGCGGTGAAGCCGTCCGGCCGGAGCGTCAACCGGGCGCCGGCCGGGCCGGGTCCGGTGTGCTCGACGGTGACGTCGCCGGCCTTCTCCGGACGCTGCCAGGCGCAGTGGATCCGGCCCGGGCCGTCCGTCAGCACCGGCCGGCCCACCTCCGGGGCGACCAGCAACTGCCGTGACACCAGCGGCGGCCCCGCCACCCGCCCGTCCCGCAACGGCAGCGCCGCGTAGCGCACCTTCGCACCGAGCGGCGCGTCCTCGTCGGCCACCGTGCCGGCCGCCGTGGGGTCCGCGCCCGGCACGCTGCGCACGACGGGCCTGCCGCGGTCCGTGCGGCACAGCCGCAGCAGCCGCCAGTCGTCCGACACGTCGTGCCGGTCCCGCCACGACAACTCCACGTGATCGGGCCGCAGTTCGGCGCGCAGCAGCTGACGCCGGCCGGACTCGGGGCGGTGCACGCGGACCAGGCCACGCAGGGCGCGGTGGTCGTCGGCGGCCTCGCACAGAGCCTTCAGGTACGCGTCGCCCGCGTTCTCCCGCTCGCCCTCGTCCTCGGCCCGGCGGCCGGTCCGCAGGTGGCCGTCGACCGCGTCGAGCCGTTCGGCGAGCCAGACGCGCAGGGCGGCGACCTCCCGGTCGCCGGTGTCGGGGGGCAGCCGGTCGAGCAGTGCCCGCAGCCGGTGCAGCCGGCGCAGTTCCCGGGCGTCGGCGAGGGACTCGGCGGCGTCGCGTGCGCGCCGGTCCAGGAACGGCCGCAGCCGGGCGGCGGCCACGAGGCCCGCCGTCTCGTCCGGGTGCACGCCCAACTCGGCCGCGGCGCGTGGGCGTCGGGGGGCGGGCTGGTCCTGTAGCAGGCCGATGAGCTGGTAGAGGACGACGCGGCGCGGTGCCTGCGGGTCGCGCCGGTGCAGCGCGGCCAGCTTCGCGGCGAGCGGGGCGGCAGGACCGGCGCCCTCGGCGAGTTGGTCGAGGAACGGCCCGTCCACCCGGCGCCTGCCCCGCGGCCCGGCGGGCACGTACAGGCCGTCCAGGACCCGTAACCCGGTCGGCGCGGCGCCCAGCGTCTCGCCGAGGTGGCGTAACCCCGCGGCGTGCTGGTCGGCGGCGAGACGGCCGTAGCCCGGCACGAGGGGACTCAGTGGCAGGCCCGACAGGGCCCTGGGCAGCCCCAGGTGACACCCGAACTCCTGACCGGCCACGCGCACGTTCTCCCCCGATAGTGCTCCGAGGCACCATCCCAGCAGATCCGGCCGAGACCAGGAAGTACTTTCGAGGAACCCGGGCACCCCGGGCCGGACCGCACCCACCGGTGCGTACGGGCCCCACCGGGCAGGAGGCTCGCGGCACGCGCCGTGGCCCCGCCGCCAGGCGTCACGCGCCCAGTGCCGCCCGCGCCGGCAGGGCCGCCGTGTCGTAGCGCTCCAGCAGCACGCGTGCCACCTCGGGCGCCGGGCCGAGTACGTCGGCCAGGACGTCCGCCTCGTGTGCGCCGCCGGCGATGCGGTCCGGGAGGAAGCCGGGGGCCAGGACGTACGGGGCGACCGCGACCCGCTCGCAGCCGAGGTCGCGCAGTTCGCGCACCGCGTCCTCGGTGCGCGGAAGGGATGCGGAGGCGAACGCGGGCCGCACGGCGCACCAACCGGTGTGCCGCCACTCCCGCGCGATTTCTGCGATCACCGCGATCGCCTCCGGGTCGGAGGACCCCGCCGAGGCCAGTACGACCCCGGTCGAGGACTTGTCGGCGGGCGTCAGGCCCGCCTCGTACAGCCGGCGCTCCAGTGCCGCCAGCAGCAGCGGCGACGGGCCGAGCACCTCCGCCTGGCGGATCCGCAGCCGCGCCGGGGCGTCCCGCAGCACCGCAGGGATGTCCGCCTTGGCGTGGAAGGCGCGGGTCAGCAGCAGGGGCAGCGCCACGACGTCGCGTACGCCCTCCGCCGCCAGCGACTCCAGCACGCCCTGCACGGACGGGACGTTGAAGTCGAGGAAACCGGTCTCCAGGCGCAGCCCGGGCCGCAGCGACCGTACCCGCCGCACCAGGGCGTGCACGGTCGCGGCGTGCCGCGGGTCGCGGCTGCCGTGGGCGATGACGAGGAGGACCGGCCGGTGGCGCATGGGGGTCAGCCCTTCACCAGCAGGCCGCGGCTGCGCAGCACCCACCGCTCCAGCGGGCTGAAGATCAGCAGGTCGATGGCGATGCCGACGAACAGGATCAGGAAGATCGCCTCGAACACCATGGACATGGAACTGGCGTTGCGGCCGTTCTCCAGCAGCGCGCCGAGGCCGATGCCCAGGTCGGGGGAGGAAGCGATGATCTCCGCCGCCATCAGGGACCGCCAGGAGAACGCCCAGCCCTGCTTCAGTCCCGCCAGATAGCCGGGCAGTGCGGCGGGCAGCACGATGTGCCAGGCACCCCGCACCCCGGTCGCGCCCATGGTGCGGCCCGCCCGCAGGAACAGCGGCGGCACCTGGTCGATGCCGGAGACCAGGCCGTTGGCGATGGACGGGACGGCGCCGAGCAGGATCACCGCGTACATCATCGAGTTGTCCAGGCCCAGCCAGATCACCGCCGGCGGCACCCACGCCACCGACGGCAGCGACTGCAGGCCGGACAGCACGGGGCCGATGGCCGCCCGCACGAACTTCACCCGCGCCACGAGCAGCCCCAGCGGGGTGCCGATGGCGAGGGCGAACAGGAAGCCCAGCAGACCGCGCGAGACGCTGGTCCAGATGTAGCCGAGCAGCTTGCCTTCCAGCCAGGCTTCCTTGAACTCACCGCCCACGTCGGCGGGGGAGGGCAGCTTGGTCGGATCGTCGACGACCTTGAACGTGATCAGCGCCTGCCAGACCACCAGCACCACCGCGGTGGCGACGAGCGGCGGCAGGATCTTGCCGGTGAACGTCTGCCGGAACGGGGTGCGGCGCGGCGCGGCGCTCTCCAGGGCGTCGAGGCCGGCCTCGACGCTCCCCGCGTCCGTGGCGGTCTTCGTCTCAGTGCTGGCCATGACGGCGGATCTCCCCACGCAGGACTTCGGTGATCTCCAGGGACAGTTCGGCGACCGGGGCGTCCTCGATGCGCCGCGGCTGGGGGATGTCCACCCGCCACTCGCGGGCTATCCGGCCCGGGCGGGAGGACAGCAGCACGACCCGCTGCGCGAGCCGCACCGCCTCGCGCACGTTGTGCGTGACGAAGAGGACGGACAGGCCCGTCTCCTCCCAGATCCGGGTCAGTTCGTCGTGCAGCAGGTCGCGGGTGATCGCGTCCAGCGCCGCGAACGGCTCGTCCATCAGCAGCAGCCGGCTGTCCTGGGCGAGCGCGCGGGCCATCGCCACGCGCTGGCGCATCCCGCCGGACAGTTCGTGCACCCGCTTGCCGTACGAGCCCTTCAGCCGTACGAGTTCGAGCAGTTCGTCGGCGCGGCCGCGCCGCTCCTGCTTGGGAACACCGTTGAGCTTGAGGGCGAGTTCGATGTTCTTGCCCGCGGTCAGCCACGGGAAGAGCGCGTGCTCCTGGAACATCAGGGCGGGACGCCCGTGGGTGGTGATGCTGCCCGCGGAGGGCTGGTCGAGCCCCGCCACCAGGTTCAGCAGGGTCGACTTGCCACAGCCCGAGGCCCCCAGCAGGGTGACGAACTCGCCCGGTGCGACATCCAGGGTGATGTCGTCGAGGACGAGCTGCTGCCCTGTGGGCCCGGGGAAGGACTTCGAGACGTGCTCGATACGGGCGGCGTGGTCGACCGTGTCGACGTCATCGGCCTTGGCGAGCGCGGTTGCCATGATCGTCACCTCCTGGGAACTGTCGGATCCGGAACTACTTGACGCCGAGACCGGCGTCGCTGACGGAGGACTCACCCGCGGCCGCGAGGACCTTGTTCAGCGGGGTGAGGTCGTAGATGCCGGCCAGCTTCGGGTTCTCCAGCAGCCCCGCCTTCACCGCGTGCCGCGCTTCGGTGTCGAGCGTGGCGGCCAGCGGGTCGTCGGTGATCCGGATGGACTTCCACGCCGGGTCGAGGACATCGGCCGGCAGTGCCTTGCCGGAGTCGATGCCGAGCTGCTTGTTCGCGGCGGCCTTCGCGGGCCCCGGGTGGGCGTTGATCCACCGGTTCGTCTCGACGGAGGCCCGCAGGACCGCCTCGGCGGCCTTGGGGTGCTGCTTGAGGAACTTCTGCGACACGACGATGTTCGTGATCACGAATTTCTTGTCCGGCCACAGCGCCGACTCGTCCAGCAGCACCTTGCCGCCCTCGGCGACCAGCTTGGACGCGGTCGGCTCCGGCACCCAGGCGCCGTCCACGGAGCCCGACTCGAAGGCGTCCGGGGTCACCTTGTTGTCGGTCCTGACCACCGACACGTCACCCTTGCCGCTCTCCGCGTCGACCTTCCAGCCCTGTCCGGCCACCCAGTTGAGGAAGGCCACGTCCTGGGTGTTGCCGAGCTGGGGAGTGGCGATCCGCTTGCCCTTGATGTCCTTCAGCGACCTGATCTTCTCCGGGTCCACCACCAGCTTCACCCCGCCGGACGCCGAACCGCCGATGATGCGCAGGTTCTTGCCGCCGGACTTGGTATAACCGTTGATCGCCGGGGAGGGGCCGATCCAGCCGATGTCGATGGAGCCGGAGTTGAGGGCCTCGATCTCGGACGGGCCGGCGTTGAACACCTGGTAGGCGGCCTGGGTCGCGCCCAGCTCCTTCTGGAAGAACCCCTTCTGCCTGCCGACCAGCGCGGTGGCGTGGGTGAGGTTGCCGAAGTAGCCGATCTTCACGGAGTCGAGTCCGTCGATCTTCTCGGCGCCGGCGGCGACCTTGGTGTTCGCCGAGTCGTCCGCGGCCTTCGAGCCGTAGCCGCAGGCGGCCAGGGTCAGCAGCGGGAGCGCGGCGATCAGGGCCGCGCCGCGGCGAAGGAGCGTCGAGGTGGTGGCAGGCACGGGAGGTGTTCCTCTCGGAGGCCCGGCGGTCACGGACCCTCAGGTCGTGGCCGGGAGGTCGGCAGGTCTTCGCTTGTGGTGCGGGGGGAGGGCGCGCCGGCAGTGCGCGTACGTCACCGCGCACATCGCGCCACCCCGCCCTGCCCGCTGCCGAGGGCGCCGCTGCCGACGCGGCCGCCCTCCTTCGCGAACAGCGAGTAGAAATCGCCGGTGTCCATGGCGGTGTCCATGGCGGTGTCCATGGCTCAGAAGTCCCAGCCGTCGTCTTCGGCGGCGTCCTTGACCGGCTCGGGCGTCGCGAACGACTCCCCGACCATGCCCGCCGTGAGCGTGGTGCCGTCGCTGGGGTCGATCAGGATGAACGAGCCCGTGCGGCGCGAGTCGGCGTAGGAGTCGACGGGCAGCGGCTCGGCGGTACGGATCTTCACCCGGCCGATGTCGTTGGCGGCGAGCCGGCCCGGGTGCGGGTGCAGCGACAGGTCGTCGAGCGTGAGCCGGGACGGGATGTCCTTGACGATCGCCTTGACCGTGCGGGTTCCGTGCTTGAGCAGCACCCGGTGGCCGACGGTCAGCGGCTGGTCGGCGACGTGGCAGACGGTCGCCTCCACGTCCTGGGTGGTGGGCGGCGCGTCCTTGGTCGGCACGATCAGGTCGCCGCGCGAGACGTCGATGTCGTCCTCCAGCAGGACCGTCACCGACTGCGTCGTCCACGCCGTGTCGACCGGCTCGCCGAGCAGGTCGATGCCGGAGATCCGGGTGGTCCGCCCGGACGGCAGCACCGTCACCGGCTCGCCGACGCGGAAGGTGCCGGCCGCGATCTGGCCCGCGTAGCCCCGGTAGTCCGGGTGGTCGGCGGTCCGCGGCCGGATCACGAACTGCACGGGCAGCCGCGCGTGGCAGTGCGCCAGGTCGTGGCTGACCGGGACGGTCTCCAGGTGCTCCAGCACGGTCGGGCCGCCGTACCAGTCCATGTTCGCGGACGGCTCCACCACGTTGTCGCCCGCGAGCGCCGAGATCGGGATCGCGGTGACCTCGGGGACGCCCAGCTCGGTCGCGTACGCCGTGAACTCCTCGGCGATCGCGGCGAACACCGGCTCCTCGTAGTCGACCAGGTCCATCTTGTTGACGGCGAGGACCACGTGCGGCACCCGCAGCAGCGCGGCGATGGCCGCGTGCCGCCGGGTCTGCTCGACCACGCCGTTGCGGGCGTCGACGAGGATCACGGTCAGCTCGGCCGTGGAGGCGCCGGTCACCATGTTGCGGGTGTACTGCACATGGCCGGGCGTGTCGGCGAGGATGAACCGGCGGCGGGGCGTGGCGAAGTAGCGGTAGGCCACGTCGATGGTGATGCCCTGCTCCCGCTCGGCGCGCAGGCCGTCGGTGAGCAGCGCGAGGTCGGGGCCCTCCTGGCCCCGGCTCGCCGACGCCCGCTCCACGGCCTCCAGCTGGTCGGTGAGGACCGACTTGGAGTCGTGCAGCAGCCGTCCGACGAGCGTGGACTTGCCGTCGTCGACGGAGCCGGCGGTGGCGAACCGCAGCAGCGTGGTGGCCGAGAGCGCCTCGGTCGTGGTCGTGCTCATGCTTAGAAGTACCCCTCGCGCTTGCGGTCTTCCATCGCGGCCTCGGAGAGCTTGTCGTCGGCGCGCGTGGCGCCGCGCTCGGTGAGCCGGGAGGCGGCGATCTCGGCGATGACGGCGTCCAGCGTGGTCGCGTCCGAGTCGACGGCGCCGGTGCAGGACATGTCACCGACGGTCCGGTAGCGGACCAGGCGCCGCTCGACGGTCTCGCCGTCCTTCGGGCCGCCCCACTCGCCCGCCGTCAGCCACATGCCGCCGCGCGCGAACACGTCACGCTCGTGCGCGAAGTAGATCTGCGGCAGCTCGATGCCCTCGCGGGCGATGTACTGCCAGACGTCCAGCTCGGTCCAGTTGGACAGCGGGAAGACCCGCACGTGCTCGCCGGGGGCGTGCCGGCCGTTGTACAGGTTCCACAGCTCGGGCCGCTGACGGCGCGGGTCCCACTGGGAGAACTCGTCCCGCAGCGAGAACACCCGCTCCTTGGCCCGGGCCTTCTCCTCGTCGCGCCGACCGCCGCCGAACACGGCGTCGAACTTCCCGCTCTGGATCCTCTCGGTCAGCGGCAGCGTCTGCAACGGGTTACGGGTCCCGTCGGGCCGCTCCTTGAGCACACCCCGGTCGATGTAGTCCTGTACCGAGGCCACATGGAGGCGCAGCCCATGGGCGTCGACCACACGGTCCCGGTACTCCAGCACCTCGGGGAAGTTGTGTCCGGTGTCCACATGGAGCAGCGAGAAGGGGATCGCCGCGGGGGCGAACGCCTTCAGCGCGAGGTGCAGCATGAGGATGGAGTCCTTGCCGCCGGAGAACAGGATCACCGGGTTCTCGAACTCGCCCGCCACCTCGCGGAAGATGTGCACCGCCTCGGACTCCAGCGCGTCCAGGTGGGAGAGGGCGTACGGGCCGGACGTCCCCTCGCCGGTCGCGGTCTTGGCGACGGTCGTCATGCCAGTCCCCTCTCGCTCAGCAGGGCGTACACGGTGGCCGCGGACTCCTGCACGCTCTGGTGCTGCGACTCGATCCGCAGCTCGGGTGTCTCGGGCTCCTCGTACGGGTCGTCGACCCCGGTCAGCCCCGACAGCTCGCCCGCCGCCTGCTTGGCGTACAGCCCCTTCACGTCCCGCACCGAGCACACCTCGACCGGGGTGGCGACGTGGACCTCCAGGTACGGCGTCCCGTTCTCCTCGTGCCGCTTGCGGACGGCGTCCCGGCTGTCCGCGTACGGCGCGATCACCGGGACCAGCGCCGTGACGCCGTTGCGGGCGAGGAGCTCGGCGACGAAGCCGATGCGCTGCACGTTGGTGTGCCGGTCCTCGCGGGAGAAGCCGAGGCCCGCCGAGATGAACTCGCGGATCTCGTCGCCGTCGAGCACCTCGGTCCGGTGGCCCTCGTCGCGCAGCCGGGCCGCCAGTTCGTGGGCGATGGTGGTCTTGCCGGCGCTCGGCAGACCCGTGAGCCAGACGGTGGCTCCGGTGGTCACGTGGTTCTCCTGTGTCTGGTCGGTCGTCATCCGTGCAGCCCGCACTCGGTCTTGGCGCGGCCCGCCCAGCGGCCGGCGCGCGCGTCCTCGCCCTCCAGGACCCGTCGGGTGCAGGGGGCGCAGCCGATGGAGGGGTAGCCGTCCGTCAGCAACGGGTTGGTCAGGACGCCGTGTTCGGCCACGTAGGCGTCCACGTCGTCCTGGGTCCAGCGGGCGATCGGGGAGACCTTGACCTTCTGCCGCTTCTCGTCCCAGCCGACCACCGGGGTGTTCGCCCGGGTCGGGGACTCGTCGCGGCGCAGGCCCGTCGCCCAGGCCAGATAGCCCCTCAGGCCCTCTTCCAGCGGCTGCACCTTGCGCAGCCGGCAGCACAGGTCGGGGTCGCGGTCGTGCAGCTTCGGGCCGTACTCCGCGTCCTGTTCGGCGACCGTCTGCCGCGGGGTGAGGGTGATGACGTTGACGTCCATCACGGCCTCGACGGCGTCCCGGGTGCCGATGGTCTCCGGGAAGTGGTAGCCGGTGTCGAGGAAGACGACGTCCACGGGGGCGTCCTCCCTGCGCACGCGCGAGGCCAGGTGGGCGACCACGGCGTCCTCCATGGAGGAGGTGACGCAGAACCGCGCCCCGAAGGTGTCCACCGCCCAGCGCAGGATCTCCAGGGCGGGGGCGTCCTCCAGGTCCCGGCCGGCCTGCTCCGCGAGGGCCTTCAACTCCTCGGCCGTGCGCTCTGACTGAGCCGTCGTCATATCGCGTCGTCCCCTCCGTTGTCGGCTCGCCTCAGGCCCCGGGCGAGCAGCCCCAGGAACTTCAGCTGGAATGCGCGGTTGCACGCCCCGCACTCCCAGGCGCCGTGGCCCTGCTCGCCCGGGCGCAGGTCCTCGTCGCCGCAGTAGGGGCAGTGGAACGGCGCGGCCCGCTCGCTCATGACAGCGCCTCCTCGGAGGCGCGGGCCGCCCAGGTCGCGAACCGCTCGCCGTCCTCACGTTCGGCCTGGTAGCGCTTGAGGACCCGCTCGATGTAGTCGGGCAGTTCCCGCGAGGTGACCTTCAGGCCGCGCACCTTGCGGCCGAAGCCGGCGTCGAGGCCGAGCGCGCCGCCCAGGTGCACCTGGTAGCCCTCGACCTGCTCGCCGTTCTCGCCGAGGACGAGCTGGCCCTTGAGACCGATGTCCGCGACCTGGATGCGGGCGCAGGCGTTCGGGCAGCCGTTGAGGTTGATGGTGATCGGCTGGTCGAAGTCCGGCAGGCGGCGCTCGAGTTCGTCGATGAGCTGGGAGCCGCGCTCCTTGGTCTCGACGATGGCGAGCTTGCAGAACTCGATGCCGGTGCACGCCATGGTGCCGCGCCGGAAGGAGGACGGCCGGGCGGTGAGGTCCAGCGCCTCCAGGCCCTCGACCAGCGAGTCGACCTGCTCCTCCGCGACGTCGAGGACGATCATCTTCTGCTCGACGGTGGTCCGGACCCGGCCCGAGCCGTGCGCCTCCGCGAGCTCGGCGACCTTGGTGAGGGTGGCGCCGTCGACCCGGCCGACGCGCGGGGCGAAACCGACGTAGTAGCGGCCGTCCTGCTGCCGGTGCACGCCGACGTGGTCGCGCCACTGCTGCACCGGCTGCTCGGGGGCGGGCCCGTCGATCAACTTGCGGCCGCCCAGGTACTCGTCCTCCAGCACCTGGCGGAACTTCTCCGCGCCCCAGTCGGCGACGAGGAACTTCAGGCGGGCCCGGTTGCGCAGCCGGCGGTAGCCGTAGTCCCGGAAGATCGAGATCACGCCCTCGTAGACGTCCGGGACCTCGTCCAGCGGGACCCACGCGCCCAGACGGACGCCCAGCTTGGGGTTGGTGGACAGGCCGCCGCCCACCCACACGTCGAAGCCCGGCCCGTGCTCGGGGTGCCGTACGCCGACGAACGCCACGTCGTTGATCTCGTGCACCACGTCCAGCAGGGGCGAGCCCGAGATGGCCGTCTTGAACTTGCGCGGCAGGTTGGAGTACGCCTTGTTGTTCAGGACCCGGCGCTTCATCTCCTCCAGCGCCGGGGTGGCGTCGATGATCTCGTCCTCGGCGATGCCGGCCACCGGCGAGCCGATCATCACACGTGGGGTGTCGCCGCAGGCGGTGACCGTCGAAAGGCCCACGCCCTCCAGCCGCTCCCAGATCTCCGGCACGTCCTCGATGCGGATCCAGTGGTACTGGACGTTCTGCCGGTCGGTGATGTCCGCGGTGCCGCGCGCGAACTCCTGGGAGATCTCGCCGATCACCCGCAGCTGCCGCGTCGTGAGCGCGCCGCCGTCGATCCGGACGCGCAGCATGAAGTACTCGTCGTCCAGCTCCTCCGGCTCCAGGACCGCGGTCTTGCCGCCGTCGATCCCGGGCTTGCGCTGGGTGTAGAGGCCCCACCAGCGCATCCGGCCGCGCAGGTCGCTCGGGTCGATCGAGTCGAATCCGCGCTTGGAGTAGATCGTCTCAATGCGTGTCCGCACATTGAGACCGTCGTCGTCCTTCTTGACCTGCTCGTTCCCGTTCAGCGGGGTGAAGTGGCCCGCGGCCCACTGGCCCTCGCCGCGGTGACGGCTCACCTTGCGGCGGGGCGCTGAAGCGGCTGGGTTCTGTGGGGTGGCGGCCATGGTTCTACGTCCTTCGGACAGGCTGCGGACAGGCGGAAAGCGGCACTGACCTGCGCGTACGCGAGCATGCGGGCATGCGTGCGCGTCCTTGCGCAGCAGGCAGGCGGGGAGAGGGGGCGCGGCGGTGCTGGGTCGGTCAGCTCGCCGGACAGATGGCGCTGGACATGCGGCCGAGGTCGACGTGCCGCCGACTCACCAAGGCAATTCCAGTTCCAGGCATGGCGGAAGCCTGGCACGGCGATCTGGACACAGTCCAGCTTTATCCAGAATGCGGACACCCTTGTCCCGAAGTGTGGGACAAGGGTGTCGTCGGTCACATGCCGTGCGGGACGGCTTGTCGGAGCAGGTCAGGCCGGGTAGGCCCCCGGCCAGGGGCCGGGGGTGGCCACCACGGCCTCCTCCTCGACCTTGGTGTCGAACAGGGTGAAGCCCCGGCGCAGGTAGTTGTCCATCGCGAACTCGCCGTCCTTGCTGCACGTGTGCAGCCACACCCGCTTCGTCGGCGTCCGCTCGGCCCACCGCTCCGCCAGGTCCCAGGCGCGGGCCGCGCCGTACGACAGCAGGTGCCCGCCGATGCGGCGGCCCCGGAAGGCCGGGATGAGACCGAAGTAGACGATCTCCACCACGCCGTCGTCCTGCGGCTCCAGTTCGACGTACCCGGCGGGCGTGCCCCGGTCGTAGGCGACCCAGGTCTCCACACCGGGCCGGTCCAGGTGGCGCCGCCACCGCGCGTAGTCCCAGCCGAGCCGGTCCGTCCAGCGGATGTCGCCGCCGACGGAGGCGTATAGGAAGCGGCTGAACTCCGGGGAGGGGACCTCGGCGCGGACGATCCGCACGTCGCCGTCGGGGGCGGCGGCGGACAGGAGGTCGGCCGGCGAGGTCTGTTCCAGGGACCAGGTGGTGACAGGGGCGCTGCTCATGCGGGCCAGGGAATCATCCCGTCCGCCCGTCTGTCGATCCGCGGCCCGTCCACCGGTCCGCCACGGGTTCGCCGGTCCGCCGCCCGCCCGTCGGCCCGTCCGCTCAGTCCAGCGACCGGTCCAGCGTGGCCAGCGGCATCGCGAACAGCATCCGCCGGGACAGGGACCACACCTCGCCCGTCTCCTGCCAGTACGACAGCGATCCCGGGCCCTGGGCCCAGCAGCGGTGGGAGGCGTCCGAGCCGCAGCGGTCCGCCTTCGCACCCTTGGTGTCCTGCCGCCAGAGACCGCCGTGGCCGTCGGCGCTCCCGCCGCCCCCGGCGTTCGCGGACACGTGTCCCACATACCAGGACGGGCCGGCCGCCCCGGCCTGCCGGTACGACAGCACGCCCCGGATCCCGGTCGCCCGGGTGCGGTAGGCCTCGACCGGGTCCACCCGCCCGGCGGCGCCGGTGGCGAGCAGCCCCTCGCGGGCGGGGTCGGTGCTGAACGCGTACCGCCACAGCCGCGCGCGCCGCTCGCTGCCCGGGGCCGTCCACTCGGCGGCCACCAGGCTGTCGGGCGCGGTGCCGCGATCCAGGGAGATGCCCGCGGGACAGGGCGGCCCCGAGGCGCCGCAACGGCCGGCGGCGAAGCGGTAGGAGCCCACGGCGGGCATCACGTACCGGTAGCCGCCGCCCGACCAGCCGCCGTGCACGCGGCCGATCGCGGCCCGGTCCGCGGTGGTGCGCTGGATGCGGTCGAGGTCGTAGACGTAGAGCGCGTCGGCGCTGCCGCTGCGCGTGGTGACCAGGAGCTTGTCCTGGTACCAGACCATCCCGGAGACCCCGGAGGCCAGAGCGCGGTAGTCACGGCCGCCCTCGACGGGCACCACCAGGAGCACCCAGCGGTAGACGGGGTGCCGCGGGTCGTCGGCGTCGACGAACGCGACCCTGGCCAGGCCCCGCTCGGCGGCGGGCCCGGTGGCGGTGTCGTGGGTCCAGCCGGTGAGGATCACCCGGTGGCTGCCCCAGACGCCGTCGTCGTCGGCGTCCCCCGAGGTGGTGACGGAGGCCGGCTGCCAGGCGGTGCCCGCGGTGTCGGCCCGGTCCCAGCAGTAGGCGCGGGTGACGGCCGGGGCGACGGGCAGGGTCTCGCGGTCCTCGGAACCGCAGCCGGCGCCCTCGCGCAGCGAGCGGTCGGCGCTGCGCAGCACGGCGTCCACGCCGACCGGGCGGCCCATGGAGGCGGCGAGCCGGTTCAGGGTGCGGGCGGGCACGAGGTGTTCGCGCAGTCGCAGCGGGGCGGTGTCCGCCCGGGAGGTCAGCGGCCGCAGCGCGCCGGGGTTCGCGGCGACGGTGGCCTGAGAGGCGCTGATCAGGGTGGCGGTCGCGGTGAGCGCCAGCGCGGCCCCGGCGAGGACCGCGCGCAGAGCCGCGCCCCGCCTGCGTCTGCGGTGTCTGCCGCGTTGCTTCATGTCTCCTCCCGAGCGGGCCAACTGCGCCTGGTGGTCCGTGAGTTGACCAGGGAGCAGGTGGGGAGGCCCATAGGGATGCTACGGCAGTAACGGGCGCCGTGGGGCCAAGACCCGCAAATATGCGGAAGGCACGCGCACGGAACGGACCGCCCCGTACGACCCGGTCGCCCGCTCCGCCCCGGGCGTCGAGTCCCGTCAGCCGGCCCCGGCCGTCGCCCTGCGCCGCGTGACCGCCGGTGCCGTCGAGTGCGGCAGCAGGTCGCGCGGGTCCTCGGGCAGCAGCACCTCGACCTCCGCGTCCTCCCTGAAGCGGTACGGCCGGTGGCGCAGAACCTCCCCCAGGTAGCGGCGGATCCTGGACATCTCCGCCCGTACGGTGACCGTGCGGGACGGGTCGCCGAACAGGTCCTCGGCGAGGCCCGCCGCACCGCGCCCCTTGCGGTGTTCGGCCAGCAGGTACAGCAACTCCGCGTGCCGGGGACTGAGTTCCCGGGACCAGGAACCCGCGGCCCCCGTCACGGTCACCGAAGTGCGGCCCGCCCGGCCCAGATCCAGCTCCACCCTCAGGTCCGTGGCCGGCGGCGGTTCCTCGGCGGCGCGCAGCAGCCAGCCGCCGGCCAGCGGCTCCACCGCGCAGGTGCCGAGCGCGGGCAGCCGGTGCGGGCCCGGGGTCAGCGACTTGGGCAGCGACACGCGCCGCACGTACGGCATCCCCGTGACGGCTGCCGTCCAGCCGTCCCGGTCCACCGCCAGCGCCCTGCCGTCCAGCCGGGCCAGCACCGGCGCCGCCACCGCCCGCAGCCCCTCCAGGGAGTGAAGGTGCAGTTCCCGCAGCCGGGCCTCGGCGAGCTTGGCGACCGCGTCCACCCAGGCGAGCGTCGCCGGATGCATGGTCTTAAGCGGGCCGCTGACGTCCACCACCCCCAGGAGACCGCCGTCCCGGGGGTCGGTGATCGGGGCACCCGCGCACGTCCAGGAGGTGTGGGTGCGCACGAAGTGTTCCCCGGCGAAGACCTGTACGGGCCGCCGTACGACCGCGGCCGTCCCCACGCCGTTGGTTCCGACGACGTCTTCGCGCCAGTCGGCGCCGAGTTCGAATCCGAGCCCGTCGGCCTTGCGCAGCACCGCGGGGGAGCCCTCCCGCCACAGGACGCGTCCCTCGGCGTCCGCGACCACCATGATGTGCGCGCCGGCGTCCGCGACCGAAAGCAGCCCCTGCCGCAGCACGGGCAGCACCCGCCCGAGCGGCGACTCCTCCCGTCTGCGCCGCACCTCCTCGGCCGACAGCGGCCGGGACCGCACGTCGCGGTCGGGGTCGACGCCGCCGCGCAGCATCCGCCCCCAGGACTGCTCGATCACCGGGCGCGGCGCGATCCGCGCACGTCGTCCGGCCAGCGTCGCCTCGCGCATCTGGTGCAGCACCCGCGCCGCCTGCGCCGCGTCCACGGCGGCCAGGCGCGCCACGTTCACCGGCGGGTTCACCACTGGGGTCCTCCCGGGAAAAGGGGCATCGAACACAACGGTCTAGCCGTCCGGGCGGCGGTTTCCGGCCCGGCCGTGCCTCCCATAGTGCCGTCCGGCGCGGACCGGAGGCACGCACTCCGTCCACCGTCACCGACAAGTTGCAACCCCCTGCAACCCTGGCGATTCACCCGCGAGTGGCCGAGACTTGACCACGACGCCGCCCCCGGGCGGCGTTTCGTGCCCTTCAACGGGCCCATGAGGCGGGGGTGGTGCCGTGTCGGCGCAGCACCACCCCCAGCCGCCTACGACACCGGCCGTGCCCGTTCCACCACCGACGCCAGGTCCAGTCCCGACGGCAGGGTGCCGAAGGCCGCGCCCCGGTCGCCGCCGAGGCGTGAGGCGCAGAACGCGTCGGCCACCGCGGGCGGCGCGTACCGCACCAGCAGGGAACCCTGGAGCACCAGCGCGAGCCGTTCCACCAGGCGCCGCGCCCGCGCCTCGACCCCGTCCAGGTCGGCGAGTTCGGTGAACAGGTCCTTCACCGCCCGGTCCAGCCGGTGGTCGGCGCCGTGCGCCCGCCCGATCTCGGTGAGGCAGGCGTCCAGCGCGCCCGGCTCGCGCCGCAGCGCCCGCAGCACGTCCAGCGCCTGCACGTTCCCCGCGCCCTCCCAGATCGAGTTCAGCGGCGACTCGCGCACCAGCCGGGGCAGCCCCGACTCCTCGACGTACCCGTTGCCGCCCAGGCACTCCGCGGCCTCCACCGCGAGCGGCGCGCAGCGCTTGGTGATCCAGTACTTGGCGGCCGGCACCGCGAGCCGCAGCAGGGCCAGCTCCTGCTCGCCGCCGTCGTCGTAGGCGGCCGCGAGCCGCAGCGCCAGCGCGGTCGCCGCCTCCGACTCCAGCGCCAGGTCGGCCAGCACGTTGCGCATCAGCGGCTTGTCGATCAGCTTCGCGCCGAACGCCTCCCGGTGCGCGCAGTGGTGTACGGCCTGGGCGACCGCCTGCCGCATCAGGCCGGCCGAGCCGAGCGCGCAGTCCAGCCGGGTCGCGGTGACCATCTCGATGATGGTGGGCACCCCGCGCCCCTCCTCGCCGACCCGGCGGGCCCAGGTGCCGTCGAACTCGACCTCCGCTGAGGCGTTGGACCGGTTGCCCAGCTTGTCCTTGAGCCGCTGGATCAGGAACGTGTTGAGGGCGCCGTCCGGCAGCACCCGGGGGACCAGAAAGCAGGTGAGCCCGCCGGGGGCCTGCGCGAGCACCAGGAAGCCGTCCGACATCGGCGCCGAGCAGAACCACTTGTGCCCGGTCAGCGTGTACGTCCCGGTCTCGGCGAGCGGCCGCGCCTCGGTGGTGTTCGCCCGGACGTCGCTGCCGCCCTGCTTCTCCGTCATGCCCATGCCGAACAGGGCGCCGGCCTTCGCCGCGGCCGGCCGCAGGTCCTGGTCGTAGATCACGGACGTCAGCAGCGGCTCCCACTCGGCCGCCAGCTCCGGGTCCGCCCGCAGCGCGGGCACCGCCGCGTGCGTCATCGACAGCGGACAGCAGGTGCCCGCCTCGACCTGGGTCCAGATGAGGAACCCGGCCGCCCGGCGCACATGCCCCGCGGGCCGCGTCCAGGCGGCCGTCAGCCCCGCCGAGACCCCCTTGCCGAGCATCCGGTGCCAGGCCGGGTGGAACTCGACCCGGTCGACCCGGTGGCCGTACCGGTCGTGGGTGCGCAGCCGCGGCGGGTGCTCGTTCGCGAGCGCGCCCCACTCCTGCACCTGCGCCGAGCCCACCGCCCGGCCGAGCGCGGCCAGCTCGGCGCGCACCTCGTCCAGCGTGTCCGCGGCGGTGTGCCGCTCGACGGCCTCGACGAGGGCCCGGTCGGCGGTGAAGACGTCGTAGGCCACCAGCGGAGGCGGCTGGTTCGTCACGGTGTGGGTCGAGTTGCCTGCCATGATTGCGAACCTACCCGGGATCGCGGCGATGCTGGCATCCAGAGTCGCACAGCGCGCCCGCCGGTGCGCCCGGCCCTCCCACCGGCACCGGAAGGTGAGGCCGGTCCGGTCCGGCGGATACGGTTGGACCGTGCAGTCAGGAAGTGAAACCCCCGAGCGGCCCCCGGGCCGGCTCCACCGGGCCAGAGCCCTCTACCGCAACGTCTCCAAGCGCAGGACCGCCTGGCTGCTGCTCAAGGACACCGTCAACTCCTGCATGGAATACCGCATCCTGGGCCTCGCGGCGGAGGCGGCGTTCTTCACCCTGCTGTCCGTGCCGCCCCTGCTGCTCAGCCTCATCGGCCTGCTCGGCTACGTGGACGCCTGGACCGGCGCCGACACCATCGCCAGCCTGGAGCACAACCTGCTGGACGCCTCCCGCACGGTCCTGTCCGACCGGGGCGTCAAGGAGATCGCCGAGCCGATCCTGCACGACGTGATGAAGGGCGGCAGACCCGACGTCATCTCCATCGGCTTCCTGTTCGCCCTGTGGTCCGGCTCCCGCGCGGTCAACGTCTTCATCGACACGATCACCGTCATGTACGGCCTCGACGGCGTCCGCGGCATCGTCAAGACCCGGATGATGTCCTTCCTGCTGTTCATCGTGGCCCTGCTGATCGGTTCGGTGGCGCTGCCGCTGATGGTGGCCGGACCCGACGCGGTGGTGCGTGTCGTGCCCTGGTCGGAGACGGTCGTCCAGGTCCTGTACTGGCCGGTCGTCATCGTGCTGTCCATCGTCTTCCTCACCACGCTCTACCACGTGTCCGTGCCCGTCCGCTCCCCGTGGATCGAGGACGTGCCCGGCGCCCTCGTCGCCCTCGCCATGTGGGTCCTCGGCAGCTTCCTGCTGCGCATCTACCTGACGAACACCATCGAGGGCGCCACCATCTACGGCTCACTCGCCGCCTCCGTCGCCGTCCTGCTGTGGATCGGCGTGTCCGCCTTCGCCGTGCTCGTCGGGGCCGCCGTCAACGCCGCGATCGACCGCGTCTGGCCGGCCGCCGCCACCGGCGCCGCCCGCGCGGCCAACGAACGGGTCCTGGAGGCCCAGGTCGCCGAGTACGTCGCCCGCGCCACCGCCGCCCGCGACAGCGACCCCGACGACCCCGACATGCCCTCCGAGTTCCCCGAGCGCTGGTCCCGCTTCCTCCCCCCGGAGGACGTGACCGCCCGGCTGCGCACCCACGCCCGCAACCCCCACCACCACGCGCACAAGGACCACGGCACCGGCGGCACCGAAGGCGACACCCGCCCACCCGGCAGGTGACCCCGCCGCCGGCACCGCCCGCCCACGTACCGCGGTCGGCACCGCCCGCCCACGTACCGCGGTCGGCACCGCCCGCCCACGTACCGCGGTCGGCACCGCCCGCCCACGTACCGCCGTCGGCACCGCCACCCGTGCACCGCCGCCGGCACCGCCGCCCACGCACCGCTTCCGGCACCGCCGCCCACGAACGGCACGGACCTTAAGCGGCGCCGCACGCCCGGCGCGGCCCGCGAGCGCGCCGTCCAGGAGCGGCTCCGCCCGCGAACGGCATCGCCCCCGGCGGCTCCGCCCACCCGGCGCCCGCACCCCGTCGCGCGCCTCTACCCTGACCCCATGGACGCTCCTCCGGGCCCGCTCACCCCCACGCGCGGGGACCCCCTCGCCAGCCTGCTGGACGGCCCCCGCGCCCGTGGCGCCTTCATGATCCGCGCCTGCTTCGAGCCGCCCTGGGCGGTCCGCGTGGAGGATGGCGCCCCGCTCACCGTCATGCTGATGGCACGCGGCGACGCCTGGATCACCCACGACGGCGACAGCGGCGGTGACGGAGACGGCGAACCGGTCCGGCTGCGCTCCGGCGACCTGGCCATCACCCGCGGCCCCGCCCCCTACACCTGCGCCGACGCCCCCGGCACCGCCCCGCAGGCGCTGATCCTGCCCGGCGGCGAGTGCCACCACCCCGACGGCCGCCCCCTCAACGGCTCGATGGACCTCGGCGTCCGCACCTGGGGCGACCGCCCGGACGCCCCCACCGTGATGCTCATCGGCACCTACCTCATGCGCGGCGAGATCAGCGGCCGCCTCCTCGACGCCCTGCCACCCCTGCTGACCCTCCCCGCCGAGACCTGGCCCAGCCCGCTCGTCCCGCTGCTCATGGACGAGGTCGTCCGCGACGAACCCGGCCAGGAAGTCGTCCTCGACCGCCTGCTCGACCTGCTCGTCATCAGCGCCCTGCGCGCCTGGTTCTCCCGCCCCGAGGCCGCCGCGCCCGGCTGGTACGGGGCCCTCGCCGACCCCGTCGTGGGCCGCGCGCTGCGCCTCATCCAGGACGACCCGGCCCACCCCTGGACGGTGTCCGCGCTCGCCGCCAAGGCCGGTGTCTCCCGCGCCGCCCTGGCCCGCCGCTTCACCGAACTGGTCGGCGAGCCGCCCATGACCCACCTCACCGCCTGGCGCCTCGCCCTGGCCGCCGACCGCCTCCGCGACACCGACGACACCCTGGCCGCCATCGCCCGCCAGGTCGGCTACGGCAGCGCGTTCGCGCTCTCCGGCGCCTTCAAACGGGTCTACGGCGTCAGCCCCCAGGAACACCGCGCCCGGGCGGCGTAGCCTGGCCCACGTGTACCAGGAGCGGCCGTCCCGGCTGACCGGCGCGGTGGTGTGGTGGCGCACTCCCGAGGACCCCGCCGTCCGCCCGGTGCTGCCCGACGGCTGCATGGACCTGCTGTACAGCGAGGGCCGGCTGCTGGTCGCAGGGCCCGACACCCGCGCCCACGTCCCCGCGGGGCCGCCCCGCGCCTGGGCCGGCGTCCGCTTCCACCCCGGCACCGCACCCGCCCTGCTCGGCGTCCCCGCCCACGAACTGCGCGACACCCGGGCCGAGTTGACCGACCTGTGGGCCGCCGACCGGGTACGGCGCCTGCACGACCGCCTCGCGGACGCGCCCGACCCCACCACCGCCCTGGAGGACATCGCCCTGGACCTGGCCACCCGCGCCGCGCCCCCCGACCCGCTCCTGCGCCTGCTCGTCGAACGCCTGGACGCGGGCCGCCCGGTGGCCGCGACGGCGGACGAACTCGGCATCGGAGCACGCCAGTTGCACCGCCGCTCGCTGACCGCGTTCGGCTACGGACCCAAGACCCTGGCCCGCATCCTGCGCCTGCGGCGCGCCCTCGCGCTCGCCCGCTCCGGCGTCCCGTACGCCGAGACCGCGACCCGCGCCGGCTATGCCGACCAGCCCCACCTCGCCCGCGACGTCCGGGACCTCGCGGGCATCACGCTCGGCGCGCTACTCGGCCCCGGCGGCTAGCGGCGCGAACAGATCGACACCGTTGCCGTCGGGGTCGTGCACGGTGGCGTACCGCTGCCCCCAGAACGCGTCCCACGGCTTCAGCTCCCCGTGGTACCCGGCGCCCACCAGGTCCTCGTACACGGCGTCGACCTCGCCGGGCGAACCGCACCGGAAGGCCAGCGCGACCCGCCCCCCGCCGGCGGCCGCCCGCCACCGGGGATGGAACGACCGGACGGTCGCCTCGGTGTCCAGCGCGAGCACCAGCCCACCGGGCAACTCGGCCTCGACATGGGGCTGTTCCTCGGCCCCGTCCGGGAAGACCAGACCGAGGCGACGGTAGAAGGCGAGCGAGGCGGCCAGATCGGAGGCCACCACGCCGATCACGGCGAATCGTGGAGTCATGACCGCACCGTAGGCCGGCCACCGGCGGCCGGTCTTGAACGAATCGGACACGACGGCGGACACGGAGGCCCGCGCGGATAACCGGTTGCGGACCCCCACCGCCACTACGATGATCCGACTGTCCGAGGGCGGGGGAGTGGCTGTTGGCCGACAGGTTCGTGTGCGGGCGGTGCGGTACGGAGCTGACCGCTCCGGTCACCCGGGTGGCGTTTCCGGTCCGCGCTCACCATCACTACGGGCACGAGATGCTGCCCGCCCTGATGGAACCGGGCACCTACGCGGTCGACCCGGAACCCCGAGGCGGACCCCGGCGTCCCTGGGACGAGGTCGGGGACGAGGCGGCGGCGGCCCTCGGGGTGTTCGCCCCGGTGCACTCCCTCCCTTCCGGACCGCCGGGCGCGGTCGTCGTGGCGCCGGGAGACACCCGCGCCACCGTGTTCATCCCGGGCCGGTGCGACGGCTACTGCATGGGCCTGGACGGCCGCGACGGCCCGAACCTCGCCTGCGAGAGCTGCGGCCGGGCGGTGGCGACCCGGGTGGACGACTGCTCGATCTGGCAGGCCGTCTGGCTGGACCCCACCGCCGTACGCCGCGTCCCGGGCCCCGCGCCCCGGACCGCCGACTGGACCACCCTGCTCGCCGAGGAGCACGGCACACCGCCCGTCGAGCAGCCCGGCCACTGGAGCCCCCAGTGGGAGGCGGCCGCCGGCGTGGCCCTCGCCCACCTGCTGGCGGCCTCGGCCGGTGAACCCGTCGCCCTGCCCGGCGGACTCCTCACCGACCTGTTCGGCCGCGCCCTGACCCTGCTGCTCCCGCCCGGACGGCCGGCGCGGACGCTGTCCCTGGCCGGGCCCGGCCTGCCCGTGCCCGGCACCACGGAGATCGCCGTGGTCCCCGTGCATCCCAGGACCGGCGAGCCGTGGCGGCCGCCCGGCGGACCGGCGACCGTACCGCTGCCCCTCGACGTGTGGCTGGGCCTGGCCTTCCCGGAGGACCGGTCGCTGCTGCCGGCGACCGGCGGGCTGCCCCGGGACGTACGGCGCGACGACCCGCTGCCGTCCCACCCGAACTGGGTGTTCCGCCCCGACCGGGACCTGTTGCTGCGCACGCTCGCCCGGCTCCCCGAGGTCCGCCGGCCGTGGCTGCGCGCGGTCCACGACCGGCTGCGGGACGAGCGGAACTTCGGGCTGTTCTAGAACGTCACCGGACCCCGGGGTGTCCCCACCGTGAAGGACAGCGCGAACGGCCCTTCGTTCACCGTGAGTTCGGTGCCCAGCGCGGCCAGCGCGAGTCGCACCCCGGCCGGGTCGGGTGCGGTGGCCGTGACCTCCAGCAGCGGCGTGACGGGCAGCCCCGAGCCGGTCGGGTGCACCGAATCACCCCAGTCGATGAGGAACGGGACGAGCCCGCCGTGGGGCGCGGTGCCGCTGTCGGTCAGCCGCCACCGCAGCAGGGTGCCGTCGGGTGTCCGGCGGCTCATCGGGTGGACCGGCCCGGGATCGTGACCGCGCTCCCGGGCCCCGGAGACCGTCGCGTCCAGATCGGGCGGGCTGATCGCCCAGGTCACCGTGCGCGGCCCGGCCAGCCGGTCCACCCCGAACGGCCGCAGCTCCACCGGCTCCGGCTGCTCCGGATCAGGCCCGATGATCTCCAGATAGCTCCGCCCGCCGAGCGACACCAGGTGGTTGCGGGTGCCGAGCCCCACGTGCACCCCACCGGGCGCGGGCGCCACCCCCGTCCGCCGTGCGAAGTCAGCTACTGTCGCGGCCAGTTCGGGTGTAGCCAGCACGAGGTGGTCGAGCAGCGGCGGAATCCGGCCCATGCCCCGCCTCAGTCCCTGCCGGGCAGCTTCAGGAACGCGGCCCACGCCGCCGGGGTGACCGTGAGGTGGGGGGAGGCGGGGGTCTTGGAGTCGCGGATGTGGACGGAGGTGGGCTCGGAAGCCACTTCGACGCAGTTGCCGCCCTCGTCACCGCTGTAGCTCGACTTGACCCACTTCAGTGCGGTGCCACTCATCGCTCTCCCAGCAGACGGTCCAGCAGTTCCCTCGTGTCCTCGGGCGTGAGGGCCTGTGACCGCAGCATCGCACACTTCTGCGTGAGGATCCCCACCTCATCGGGGTCAGCGATCAGTTGACTGCCGCGCTGCGTCTCCACATAGGCCAGCCGCTGGTGTTCGGGTGTCTCCAGCAGGACGAACGGACCGTTGAGCCCCGCATGAGTCGTGCGCTCCAGCGGCAGTACCTGGAGCATGAAACCCGGAAGTTCGGAGCATGCCAGCAGATGCCGCAGCTGCTCGGTCCATACGTCCCTGCCCCCGATGGGCGCCCGCACCACCGGCTCCCAGACCACGAAGCAGGTGATCGGCGGCTCTCTGCGGTGCAGGATCGCCCGACGGTCGATGCGGGCCTCCACCAACTGCACGACACCGTCGTCCGCGTACACCGGGACACGGCTGCGGAACACCGCCTCCGCGTACGCCTCCGTCTGCAAGAGCCCCGGCACCACCTGGTTCTCGTACGACGAGATGGCGATGGCCTCCCGCTCCCGGTCCAGGAACTCCTCCGCCCACATCGGGACGAGATCCACCTCGGGCATCCGGCTCACCGCGACCGACAACGTCCCCTTGGTGTCCAGGAGTTCGTCGAGCTGCTCGGCGACATCCGGCTTCAGCGGCCGTCTGCCCTGCTCGATCGACGCGATCATCTCCTCGCCGAGGACGGACCGCTGCCCCAGCGCGCTCTGGGTGTACCCGGCGACCTCGCGGTGGAGGGCGAGCAGCGCGCCCACCATCTTCATCGCCGAGGCGTTCTTCCGTGCCCGTCGAGTCGTGCCCATGCGGTCGTGCTCCCAGCCGCTCGCGTACGTACCGTCCCATGATGGATACAGTGCGTGACGCAGGTCACCTGAACGCCGAAATCCCCTTCTCAGGGGTGTAGTTCCGGGTGGCGCGCGCCATACGTCCGGCATGGCGCCTCGCATCCTCGTGTACACGCGGACCACCGACTACCGGCACGACTCCATCCCGGACGCCGTGGCGGCCGTGCGCGGGCTCGGGGGTTTCGCCGTCGAGCACAGCGAGGACCCGGCGGACCTGGAACGGCCCCTGGCCGGATACGCGGCCGTCGTCTTCCTCTCCACCAGCGGCACGGTGCTGACCCCGGCCGGACGGCGGCGGCTGGCGGAGTACGTCGAGGCGGGCGGTGGCTTCGCCGGCGTGCACGCGGCGGCCTGCACGGAGTACGACTGGCCGCACTACGGCGAACTGCTCGGTGCCCGGTTCGACCGGCACCCGGCGTACCAGCCGGGGAAGGCCGTCGTGGTGGACCCGGGCCACCCCGCCACCCGGCACCTGCCCGCCGTGTGGGACTTCACCGACGAGTGGTACGACTTCCGCTCCGGTCCCAGGGGCCGCGACGGGGTGCGGGTGCTGCTGCGCGCGGACGAGGCGTCGTACGACGGAGGCGGGATGGGGGCCGACCATCCGCTGGCCTGGTGCCGCCCGCAGGGGGCGGGGCGGGTGTTCTACACGGCCCTCGGGCACGCCGCCGAGGCGTACCACGACCCGGACTTCCTGGCCCACCTCGGCGGCGGCCTCTCCTGGGCGGGACGGCTCCCCGAGTGACGTTTCTGCGGTGAACCCGTTCCGCCAACGGGGTGAGTAAAGCCGTTGCACAGCGAAGGTCATGTGTGTACCCAGGGAAGCTCTTGTCTTGGTAAAGGGCGTCGAGACGCGGTGGACCGGACCCCGGCCCCGCGCCACCCACCCACTGGAGGAGCCGGACCTTGAGTTACGGAAACAAGCTGCGCGAGCGGATCGCCGGGCCCGGGACCACACCGCTGATCGGCGTGTACGACATGTACTCGGCGTCGATCGCGGCCAAGCACTACGACGGGATGTTCGTCTCGGGCTTCGGCTTCGCGGCCTCGTACTACGGCCTGCCGGACATCGGCTTCATCGCATGGCCGGACATGGTGGCCTTCGTCCAGCGGCTGCGGGGCGCGTTCCCGCACCACCACCTGCTGGTCGACATCGACGACGGGTACGTCGACCCCGAGGTCGCCTGCCACGTCGTCGAGGGACTGGAACGGATCGGCGCCTCCGGGGTCATCCTGGAGGACCAGAAGCGGCCCCGTCGCTGCGGTCACGCCGACGGCAAGCAGGTGCTGCCGCTCGACGAGTACCTGGAGAAGCTGGAGAGGGTCCTCCAGACCCGCAAGGACCTGGTCGTCGTCGCCCGTACGGACGCCACCGACGAGCACGACATCCTGCACCGCGCGGAGCGGCTCGCCGCGACCGACGCCGACGTGGTCCTGGTCGACGGCGTGCGCAGTGTCGAGTGGATCGGGCGCATCCGTGAGGTCGTGGGCACCAAGCCGCTGCTGTTCAACCAGATCGCCGGCGGCAAGTCGCCCCGCCTGTCGCTCGGTGAGCTGTCCGACCTCGGCGTCGACGTCGCGATCTACAGCACCCCCTGTCTGTTCGCCGCCCACGAGGCGATGAACTCCGCGCTGGTCGACCTGAAGGCGGCCGACGGGCGGCTGCCCCGGCTGGACCCGTCCGCGGGGGTCGGTGTGAAGGCGTCGACCAGCCTGCTGGAGCGGAACATCGACCCCGAGCGGCTGCAGCCCGAGGGCGTGGGCGTGTGACGGCCGGCCCCGGACCCCGGTTCGGGGCCGCCACGATGATCGCGGCGGCGCTCCTCGGCGCCGCCGCGCCCGCCGCGGCCAACGGCGGCAGCCTGGTCACCGTCATCGACAACTCGCACGCCGACTCCATCCTGGAGGTCGACCGCACGGCCAACGTCCAGACCGGCAGCGGCACGGCCGGCAGTGACCACGACGGCAGCGCGGTGGACGCCATCCAGGCGATGCTCGGCGATCGCCCGACGGACGACGAGGACTGAGCGCCCGACGGACGACGAGGACTGAGGGCCGGTCGAGCGCGAAGGGCCGGGCACCCGTGCGGGGTTGCCCGGCCCTTCGCACGACCCGCGTGGGTCGGCGCCCGCTCAGTCGGCGCCCGGGCCCGCGTGGCCGTTCCCACCGGGGTCCCGGTTCTGCTGCGGGGCGTGCCAGCCGCCGGGCACGGCCACGGCGGTGCGGGGCAGGGCGGGCGCGACGGTCCGGCTCGCGGCCTGCGCGGTGCCGTAGGCGGTGACCAGGGCGACGGCGACCGCGGCCAGGGCCGCCGCACCGCGCGTGGAGGGGCTCATGCCAGGGAGAACGGCCCCCGCCGCGGGCGGTCACCGCGGTGCGCCCGAACGAGCGAAGGACGGCGCGCCCGTACCGGCCTCGTACCCCAGCCGGGGTGACGGGTCGGTCCGTGCCCCCGGCGGGGCGCTCACCGGCCGCTGTCCGTGCCGGCGGTTCGGCGGGCCGTCCCGCCCCGGGCCGCGTCGCCGGTGCGCCGCGCGGCGAGGCGCCGGCCGCGGCGGAAGCCGCCGCCTGTCGGCGTGGTGAGGACGGCCAGGCAGGCGATGACGAGGGCGACGCCCGACCAGCCGGTGGCGGGGAGGCGTTCACCGACGACCAGCACGGCGAGGACGGCCGCGACGGCCGGTTCGAGCAGGGACAGGGTGGTGGCGGTGCTGGCCGGCACATGGGCGAGGCCCCAGCCGAAGAGGACGTACCCGGTGAACATCGGCACCAGCGCCATGTACGTACCCACCGCCGCGTTGGACCAGGACCCCACGAGCGGCGCGCCGGTGACGAGCAGCACCGGCAGCAGGAGCAGCCCGCCCAGGCCGAAGACGGCGCCCATCGCCGTCCGGGAGGGCGTCCCGCGGGTGATGAGCCGGTGCGCCGCCCACGCGTACAGGGCGTAGGTCGCGGCGGCCACCAGCCCGAGACCGACACCGAGCAGCGTCGCCGCAGCGGAGGCCGGCCGCCCGGCGCCGGTACCGCCGCCGCCGTCGGCGGCGTGCGCGGCCTCGGCGACGCACAGCAGGACGGTGCCCAGCAGGCCGAGCGAGGCCGCGACCGTCCAGCGGCGGGTCAGCCGGCGCCCGTCCACGACGCGCTCGATCAGCGCCGAGGCGAGCGGGGCCGTGCCGATCGACACCACCGTGCCCACGGCGACCCCCGCCAGGCGCATGGAGCTGTAGAACGCCGGCGGGTAGACCGCCACGGACACCGCCCCCAGCAGCACCGTGCCGCGCCGCTCGCGCAGACCCGCGCGGTGACGGGCGATCCGGGGCGCGGCGAACAGCGCCTGGAGCAGCCCACCCAGGCCCATCGCCACGGCACCGATGGCCAGGGGGCCCACCTCGGGCGCGAAGGTGGCCGCCGTGCCCGTCGTGCCCCACAGCACGGAGGCGGCGAGCACGCACAGCGCGCCGATCCCCGCGGAACCGCCCCGCCCGCCGCACGTCACAGCCGGTCCAGCAGCGCGGCGGCGATCGCACGGGCGTGCCGGACACGGTCGCCGTCACCCTCGAGACCGGCGCGGGCCATCGCGCCCTCCAGCAGGAAGGCCAGGTGCTCGGCCGTCGCACGCGCCTCGCCGGGCCGGCCGGGCAGCAGCTCGCCCAGGTGCCCCGCGATCAGCCGCTCGACCTCCTCCTTGTGCGCGCGCACCACGGCCCGGCCCTCGTCACCGGCGGGCAGCTCGGCGGCGGCGTTCAGCAGACCGCAGCCGCGGAACCCGCGCTCGTACGCGAACTCCGCGTGGTCGGCGTACGCGTCGAACACCGCGAGCACGCCCTCGCGCGGCCCGCGCGCCCGCTCCAGCCGGGCCCGGTACAGACCGAGCCACTCCTCGTGCCGGGCGTCGAGATAGGCCCGCACCAGCTCGGCCTTGGAGGAGAAGTTGTTGTACAGGCTCATCTTCGCCACGCCCGCCTCGGCGGTGATCGTGTCGATGCCGGTCGCGGCCACGCCGTCGGCGTAGAAGCGCCGGGCGGCCGCCGCCAGCAGACGGTCCCGCGCCGGACGCCGCCTCCCGCGCGCCGCCGCACTCGTCTCGGTGTCGCCCATGCGCAATCCTCATGAATAGGTAGGTCGGTCTATCTAATGTAAGCCATGGCCGGGACCGGTGTCCCGCCGCTCGCACGGACGGCCCTCACCCGGTGGTCACCCCGATGGCGCAGCCCAGGGTCTGTGCACCGGAATACATCCGTGCGATGTGGTGCTCTGTGGTGAACGGCACTGGCACGGCGAAGGGCTGGTGGGCGATGACGGCAGAACAGACGGGCCCCGTGGTCCGAACGCCCCACGGGGCCGTACGCGGCCGGTACGAACAGGGCATCGCGGTGTTCCGGGGCATCCCGTACGCCGCCCCGCCCTTCGGCCCCCGGCGGTTCAGGCCGCCCGAGCCGCCCGAGCCCTGGGACGGAGTCCGTGACGCCGGCGCCTTCGGGCCCACCGCGCCGAAACCGCCGTACTCCGAGGCGTTCGCCCGCTACCTCTCCGACCCGGTCATATCCGGCGACGACTGCCTCAACCTCAACGTATGGACCCCGGCACCCGGCCCCGCGGCCCGGCTGCCCGTCCTCGTCTGGCTGCACGGCGGCGCCCTGACCAGGGGATCCTCGGCCGTACCCGTCTACGACGGCCGCACCTTCGCCCGCGACGGCATCGTCTGCGTCTCCGTCAACTACCGGCTCGGCGTCGAGGGCTACGGCCTCTTCCCCGACGCGCCCCCCAACCCCGGCCTGCGCGACCAGTTCGCCGCCCTGCGCTGGGTGCACGAGACCATCACCGCCTTCGGCGGCGACCCCGGCAACGTCACCCTCGCCGGACAGTCGGCCGGCGCGATCAGCGCGGGCGCCCTCATCGCCGCACCCAAGGCCCAGGGCCTGGTCCGGCGCGCGATCCTGCAGAGCGGACCGCCCGAGGTCCTGGAACGCGACAAGGTCCGGCGCATGGTGCGCCGCATGGCCAACCGGCTCAAGACCCCCGCCACCGCCGAAGCCTTCGCCGCCGTCGACCGCGACCTGCTGCTGCGCACCCAGGCCGACATCGGCCGGCTGAGCAGCCCGGTCCTCGGCGGTCCCACCTTCGGCATCGTCGAGGACGGCGACCTCGTACCCCGCGACCCGCTCCGCGCCCTCGTCGACGGCGAGGCCGCCCAAGACGTCGACCTCCTCATGGGCTGGACCCGCGACGAGTACCGGCTGTGGCTCGTGCCCGGCGGACTGCTCGAACGCGTCGACCGGCTCGGCGCGGTCGCCCTGGCCGGCGCCATGGCCCGCTGCCACGCAGGACATGAGGTGCCCCGCCGCTACCGCGCCCTGCACCCCGGCGCCGGGACCGCCGAGATCGTCGGCCAGATGGTCACCGACCACCTGCTGCGCATCCCCCTGCACCGGCTGGCCGACGCCCGCCCCGGCAGCTCGTACGTCTACGAGTTCGCCTGGCCGTCCCTCCTGTCCGGCCTCGGCGCCTGCCACGCCCTGGAACTGGGGTTCGTCTTCGACACCGGCGACGTCCCGGAGTCGGCCAGACTGGCCGGCGAGGGCGCCCCGCAGGAACTGGCCGACGCGATGCACGCGGCCTGGGTGCGGTTCGCGGCCACCGGCGATCCCGGCTGGCAGACATGGGACGACACCCACCCGGTGCGGATCTTCGGCGACGGTCCACCGCATATCGCATACGGTCCACGGGATCCCGAAGTCGCCCTCTGGTCGGCGGCCGTCCCCACCGTCCCGGAACCCAGCCCCGCCTCCGACGCCCGGCCCCCCGGAGTCGAACTGGCGTCAGCGGTACGCCGCCTGCGCCGGTCGGTGGGGGCGCGGCGCAGGTGAGGCGGTCGGCGGGTGGTCCCTACACCGTCCCGGCGGAGCCCAGCGCGTGGGCCACGGCCGTGATCGCCCGCGGCCCCACCCGGCAGCATCCGCCGATCAGCCGCGCCCCCGCGTCCCGCCACCTGGTGACCTGTTCGCTGCCGAAGGTGCTCCGGCCGGTCCAGGCCCGGGCCTCCGCGTCCCAGACCTCGCCGCTGTTGGGGTAGACGACCACCGGCTTCCCCGTCACCCGTGCCGCCGTCTCCACGGCGTGCTCGACGTCCTCGGGAGCGCAGCAGTTGACGCCGACGGCGATGATCTCGTCGGCGTCGGCGGCCAGGGCGAAGGCGTCCACCAAGGGCTGGCCGGCCCGGGTGCGGCTGCCGTCGACCGTGTACGAGAGCCAGGCCGGCACACCGAGCCCGCGCACCGCGCGCAGCAGCGCCGTCGCCTCGTCCGCGTCCGGGACCGTCTCCAGTGCCAGCACGTCCGGCGCGGCGGCGGCCAGCACCTCGAGCCGCGGCCGGTGGAACCGTTCCAGCTCCGCGACGCCCAGCCCGTACCGGCCCCGGTACTCGGACCCGTCCGCGAGCATCGCCCCGTACGGTCCGGCCGACGCCGCCACCCACAGCGGCCGCGTCGCCCCCGCCTGCCGCGCCTGCCGGGCCGCCTCGCGGGCCAGCCCGACACTCGACGCCATCAGCCGCGCGGCCTCCTCGCGGCCGATGCCGCGCCGGCCGAAGCCCTCGAAGGTGGCCTGGTAGCTGGCGGTGATCGCCACGTCCGCGCCCGCGGTGAAGTAGGCGAGGTGCGCCTCCGTGACCGCCTCCGGCCGCTCGGCCAGCAGCCGCGCCGACCACAGCTCGTCGCTCAGGTCGTGCCCGGCGGCTCCCAGCTGGTTGGACATGCCGCCGTCGAGCACGACCGTGCCGGTGGCGAGGGTGTCGGCGAGGCTCGGGGAGGTGTCGCTGGTCATGCCCAGACGCTAGTCGAAGCGCGGTGCGAAACGCCTGGTCGGTCCAGCAGGCGGGCACCCGGCGGGGGCGTGTGACCTCCGACGTTTGCATGAAGATGCGGAACGTTGCATAATTTTGCTATGTCCAAGGTCCTCACCTCCCTCCCCACCGGCGAACGGGTCGGTATCGCCTTCTCCGGCGGCCTCGACACCTCCGTCGCCGTCGCCTGGATGCGCGACAAGGGTGCCGTCCCCTGCACCTACACCGCCGACATCGGTCAGTACGACGAGCCCGACATCGCCTCCGTGCCCGGCCGTGCCTTCGCGTACGGCGCCGAGATCGCCCGGCTCGTCGACTGCCGAGCCGCGCTGGTCGAGGAAGGGCTGGCGGCGCTCGCCTGCGGCGCGTTCCACATCCGCTCGGGCGGCCGCCCGTACTTCAACACCACGCCGCTGGGGCGGGCCGTCACCGGCACGCTGCTGGTCCGGGCCATGCTCGAGGACGGGGTGCAGATCTGGGGCGACGGCTCCACCTTCAAGGGCAACGACATCGAGCGGTTCTACCGTTACGGTCTGCTCGCCAACCCGCACCTGCGGATCTACAAGCCCTGGCTGGACGCCGACTTCGTCACGGAGCTGGGCGGCCGCAAGGAGATGTCGGAGTGGCTGCTCGCGCACGGGCTGCCCTACCGGGACTCGACGGAGAAGGCGTACTCCACGGACGCCAACATCTGGGGCGCCACCCACGAGGCCAAGACCCTGGAGCACCTCGACACCGGCATCGAGACCGTCGACCCGATCATGGGCGTGCGGTACTGGGACCCGTCGGTGGAGATCGCCACCGAGGACGTGACGATCGGCTTCGACCAGGGCCGCCCGGTCAGCGTCAACGGCAAGGAGTTCGCCTCCCCGGTCGACCTCGTCATGGAGGTCAACGCGATCGGCGGCCGGCACGGCATCGGCATGTCCGACCAGATCGAGAACCGGATCATCGAGGCCAAGAGCCGCGGCATCTACGAGGCGCCCGGCATGGCGCTGCTGTACATCGCATACGAGCGCCTCGTCAACGCCATCCACAACGAGGACACCATCGCCGCCTACCACAACGAGGGCCGGCGGCTCGGCCGGCTGCTCTACGAGGGCCGCTGGCTGGACCCCCAGGCGCTGATGGTGCGTGAGTCGCTGCAGCGCTGGGTCGGCGCGGCGGTCACCGGCGAGGTGACCCTGCGACTGCGGCGCGGCGAGGACTACTCGATCCTCGACACCAGCGGCCCGGCGCTCAGCTACCACCCGGACAAGCTCTCCATGGAGCGGACCGAGGACTCGGCGTTCGGTCCGGTGGACCGCATCGGCCAGCTCACCATGCGCAACCTGGACATCGCCGACTCCCGTTCGCGGCTGGAGCAGTACGCCGGCCTGGGCATGGTCGGCACCGGCCGGCCCACGCTCGTCGGCGCCGCGCAGGCGGCCTCGACCGGGCTCATCGGCGCCATGGCCGAGGGTGGCGCCGAGGCGATCGCCTCGCGCGGCGAGGTCGCCGACGAGGAGGCGATGCTCGACCGCGCCGCGATGGAGTCCGGCACGGACTGAGCCGACCCGGGCCCATTCGGACCGGGCCGGCCCAGGGTGAGGACCGAGGCGGGCCCCGGCGGACTTGTGCCGCCGGGGCCCGCCGCGCGTCGTGGCGCACGCGTCGGCGGCGGGACCTTCGCCCGGCGTCGGATGCCGGGGCCGGAACACGGGTAGCGAAGGCGAGGAAGGCCGCTGAGGCCACGAAGGTCGGCAAGGCCAGGAAGACCGCTGAGGCCGGCAAGTCCAGGAAGGTCGGCAAGGTCAGGAAGGGAAGGACCGCGACCGTGATCCACCTGCCCGCCGAGGACCGCACGACGAGCCCGTACACCGGCTACACCCGCGCCCATTGGGAGACCGCCGCCGACGCCCTGCTCGCCGCCGTGGAGCCGTGGGCCACCCCCGACCGCGCCCTCTACCACCTCCCCGGCGACCACGTCAGCCACTCCGGCCACCTCTCCGACGGCCTGGAGGGATACGCCCGCACCCTGCTGCTGGCCGCCTTCCGCAAGGACGCGACCGTCCTCGGCCGCTACGCCGACGGCCTGCGCACCGGCCCCGGCGGCGTCTGGCCGAACGTCACCGACCACAGCCAGCCCCTGGTCGAGGCGGCCTCCATCGCCCTCGCCCTGCGACTGACCCGGCCGCTGCTGTGGGACCGCCTCGACCAGCCGGTACGGGAGCGCACGGCCGCCTGGCTCACCGACGCACTCACCGCCGAACCCTGGCCCTGCAACTGGGAGTTGTTCCCCGTCACCGTCGGCGGTTTTCTGCTGGAGATCGGCCACGAATCCGAGGAGGCCCGCAAGGCGGTCGACCGCGGCCTGGAACGCATCGAGGTCTGGTACGTCGGCGGCGGCTGGTACACCGACGGCGACGGCCGCAAGTACGACTACTACAACGGCTGGGCCATGCACCTGTATCCGGTGCTGCACGCCTGGCTCACAGGCGACGAGAAGCTGCTCGACCTCTACGGCGGTCGCCTGGAGGCCCATCTCGCCGACTACGCCCACCTGTTCGGCGGCGACGGAGCGCCCCTGCACCAGGGCCGCTCGCTGACGTACCGGTTCGCGACCGCGGCCCCGCTGTGGCTCGGCGCGCTCACCGGACGTACGCCGCTGCCGCCGGGCGAGACGCGCCGGCTGGCCTCCGGCGTGCTCAAGTACTTCCTGGACCGTGGGGCCGTGGACGACCGGGGTCTGCTGACCCTCGGCTGGCACGGCCCCGACGAGAGTGTCCTGCAAAGCTATTCCGGACCGGCCTCGCCGTACTGGGCCGCGAAGGGCTTCCTCGGCCTCCTGCTGCCGCCGGACCACGAGGTCTGGACGGCACCGGAGGAGCCCGGACCGGCCGGACGCGCCGACGCGGTGCGCCCGGTCGAGGGCCCCAACTGGCTGTTGCAGTCGACGCGTTCGGACGGCGTGGTGCGGCTGCACAACCACGGCAGCGAGGACGTCCGGTACGACCCGCACTACACGCGCCTCGCGTATTCGACCGTCACCCGCCCCCTCGTGTCGCCGCCCGACAACACCGTCACGATCGGTGGCGACCACATCCGCTCGGGCATCGTCCCGCTGGGCGTGGGGAAGGACTGGGCGGCCTCCCGGTACACCGTGACGTCCGGGGCGGGGGTGACCAGCCTGGTGGTGGCCGACGGAGCGGTGGAGGTACGGGCCCACCTGGTCGCGGGAGCGGCCCCCGGCACCGAGGTGCGCATCACCGGGTGGGCGCCGGGCAAGAACGATCAGTCCGAACTACTCGCGTCACACGGCCTGTCGAACGGCACGTCAGAAGACCACGCTCAGACCGCAGTGACCGGCCTGACCGGCGTGACCGGCGAATCACCCACCCTGTTCGTCGCCGTCGCCCGGCTCACCGGGGACCCGGACCCCGCGCCCCTCGTGGACCTGGTGACCGTCGAGGTGCGCGACGAGCGGGAGTTGAGCGTCCACTGGGCCACCGGACTGCTCCGCCGCTTCCGGTTCACGGCACCGCAGGACGGGCCCGACGGCACGTCGTGGCCGGTGACGCCCGACTGACGTCGTTGCCGCCGGCACCCCCGTCCATCAGAATCCGTCCATGACTTCCAAGATCCGCCACGTGACCGTCGACTGCGCCGACGCCTACACCCTGGGCACCTTCTGGTCGAAGGTGCTCGAACAGCCCCTGCACGAAGACGACCACCCGGGCGACGAGATGGCCCTGATCGAGAGCGCGGGCCTGCTCTTCATCACCGTGCCGGACGCCAAGACCGTCAAGAACCGCGTCCACCTCGACCTCCAGCCCCAGGACCGCAGTCGGGACGAGGAGGTCGAGCGGCTGCTCGCCCTCGGTGCCACCCAGGTCGACGACCGGCGCCGCCCCGACGGCACCGGCTGGGTGGTCCTCGCCGACCCCGAGGGCAACGAGTTCTGTGTGGAACGCAGCCAGGCGGAACGCGAGGCCTGACGACGCGCTGCCGGCTGGCCGGCCCTACGACGAGTCGCGCCCGCCGGAGCGGAGCGTGTCGGCGAGCAGATCGGCGAACTCCACGGGGTGCTCGAGCGCCCCGAGATGCCCACCCGGGAACCGAACCAGCGGACACCCGATCCGATCGGCAAGCAACTCCGAGGTTCGATGTAGCAGTTCACCCCGCGACGCGGCGCCCGCGGCGATGGTGAGGGGACGCGGAGGAATGCCGGAGCCGGAGTCGAGGGTGTAGGCGGTGAACGGGCGCAGAACATGGCCGAGGAAGACGCCCATCGGGGTCGCCGAAGCGCCCTCGGCGGCCGGTCGGCCGGGCCCGTCGAGCTGGGCGATCAGCTCCTCCCGCCGCTCCGGCCCGTCCGGCAGCACGGTCACGCACGGCGGCTCGTGCGCCACGACGTGCGCGAGCCGCCGTGGATGCCGCTGGAGCAGGTCGAGCACCGCGACAGCGCCGGAACTGGTCCCGAACACGTACGCGCGCTCGCCCGCCGGAAGGACCGCTTCCAGCACCCGGTGCGCCCCCTCGCTCCAGTCCGCCGGCCGCTGGTCCGGGACGGCGAGGCCGAGCCGGCCGTGGGCGAGGCCCAGCGGGTCGTACGTCACCACGGTGAAGCGGGACGCCAGCCGGTCGACGAGCGGACCGAGCCCCATGGGGTGCCCGGCGCCGCCCGGCACCAGCAGCAGGACGGGACCACTTCCCGTGACGTCGTGGTACGGCGGCTCAGTCATGACTGTTCGTCTCCCGGGGCCAGTGGGTGAGGGCGAGGTGCAGGGCGTCGACCGCCTTGTCCCAGGAGGCCTGGACACTTCGGTCCGCGCCGAAGCCGCCGGTGGACTCCAGCACGCAGTAGCCGTGGAAGGTGCTGCGCAACAGGCGTACCGCGTCCGTCAGATCGGGCTCCCGTAGACCGTAGGCGCGCAGCATGCCGTAGGTGATCTCGGCAGTACGGCGCAGGGCGGGGGAGTCGGCGATCAGAGCTTGGTCGATGCGGATCTGAGTGGCCGCGTACCGTCCCGGATGCCGCAGGGCGTAGGCCCGGTAGGCGCCCGCGAAGGCGACCAGCGCGTCCTTGCCGGCCCGCCCGGCCACGGCCGCGGCGATCTCGTCGATCAACTCGCCGCCCGCATGGAGCGCGAGCCGCGTGCGCAGCTCCTCAAGCCCGCGCACATGCGAGTACAGACTCGCGTCCTTGACCCCGAACCGCCGAGCGAGCGCCGACACACTGACCTTCTCGAACCCCACCTCATCGGCAAGCTCGGCGGCCCCCACGACCAGCCGCTCCACGGTGAGCCCCGCACGTACCATGCCCCGCCTCCTAGGATGCTTAGGAATGATCCTAGGGCATCTAGGACACCGCGGAGAAGACGAACGAGAACTGCACCGGCTCGGCTCGCAGGTGGTAGTGCGGTAGCGGGCCGGGGCCGCAGGACTGGGAGCCCAGGCCGTGGTGGGCGTGGTCGAGGTTGACCCATACCGTGTCGCCCGGGACCAGGTCGGTGCGGTGGGTCGCCGCGTCCAGTTGTTCCGTGGTCCAGCGGCGGGCGGTGAGGGAGAACTCCGGGTCGCCCTCGACGCGCAGCCCGCCGAGCTCCGCCCAGCGGACGTCGGCGCGGGCGCCGTTCTCCTGGGGGCGGACGTACGGCGTCTGCAGATCGTCGACCGTCGACTGCCGACGGGCGACCGACGACGCCGTCCTGCTGTCCGGGTACGCCTCGCCCGGGCCGCCGCCGTACCAGCGCACGCGGTCGGCCGCGGACAGGCCGAAGCGGATGCCGAGGCGGGGGAGCGGCACGGTCCAGTCGCCCTCCGGGCGCACCGACACGGTCAGCCGTACGCGGTCTCCGTCCGACGTCCAGCGGTACACCGTCGACAGTCCGAGGTCGCGGGCGGCGGGCGCCACCCGGGTGCGGACCGTCAGCGCGTCGTCGGCCGGTTCCACCGCGTCCAGCCGGTGCCGCATACGGTGCAGGCCGAGCTCGCGCCACAGCGGGCCGTAGCGGACGTCGGACTGCCAGGCGGCGCCGTCGTCGTTGTCGGTGGTGGCCCGCCACACGTCGAGGCGCAGCCCGGTGACGTCCACCCCGCCGATCGTGCGCAGCGCGCCGGTGCGGGCGTCGAAGACGGCCGGTCCGAGGGTGAGGGTGCCGGCGCCGGGCACGGGCCGGGCGGTCGACGGCACCGACGGCACCCGACGGGCGGACGCCGTGAACTGTCCCCAGGCGACGACGTGGTCCTTCGGCGCCCAGGGTGTGTCGGCCGCGAGCCGCGCGCGGACCGTCCAGAGGGCCTCGCCCGCCCCGGCGGCCTCCGGCGGCTCGGGCAGCTTCACCTCGGCCGACTCGCCGGGCGCGAGCGGCGGCACCGACAGGGCGCCCGTCCCCGCCGTCTCGCCCTCCACCTCGTAGGACCAGGTGAAGGCGAGCGCCGACAGGTCGGTGAGGTCGTACTTGTTGGTGATCCGTACCGTGCCGCCGGCGCCGTCCCGCTCGATGGCGACCGGCTCGACCACTTTCTTGAACTCGATCAGGCCGGGGGAGGGCCGTCGGTCGGGGAAGAGCAGGCCGTCGCAGACGAAGTTGCCGTCGTGCAGTTCCTCGCCGAAGTCGCCGCCGTACGCGTAGCCGTACCGCTCGTCCGCGATGCCGTGGTCGATCCACTCCCAGACGAAGCCGCCCTGGAGCCGGCCGTACGTCTCGAAGAGCCGCTGGTAGTCGGCGAGTCCACCGGGGCCGTTGCCCATGGCGTGGGCGTACTCGCAGAGGATGAAGGGGAGTTCGCGGCGCTTGCCGGTGCCGCCGTCCAGGCCGCGGCCGATCCGCTCGACCTCGGCGTGATCGGCGTACATCCGCGAGTACATGTCCGTGTCGCGGCAGTCGGGGTCGCCCTCGTAGTGCAGCAGCCGCGAGGAGTCGCGGCCGCGGATCCACTCGGCCATCGCGGTCAGGCCGCGCCCGGTGCCCGCCTCGTTGCCCAGGGACCAGATCACCACCGAGGGGTGGTTCTTGTCCCGCTCCACCATGCGGGCGGCCCGGTCGAGCAGGGCCGGGGTCCAGCGGTCGTCGTCCACGGGGTTGTCCCGCCAGCCCTGCTCGGTGAAGCCGTGCGTCTCCAGGTCGCACTCGTCGATCACCCACAGACCCAGCTCGTCGCACAGGTCGAGGAAGGCGGGGTGCGGCGGATAGTGGGAGGTGCGGACCGCGTTGACGTTGTGCCGCTTCATCAGCAGCACGTCCTCCCGCATGGTCTCCAGGTCGAGCGCGCGGCCCCGCTCCGGATGCCACTCGTGCCGGTTGACGCCCTTGAACAGCACGGCCCCGCCGTTGACCTCGATACGGCCGTCCGCGAGCGCCACCGTGCGGAAGCCGATGCGCAGCGGTACCCGCTCGCCCTCGGTGGCCAGCACCCCGTCGTACAGCTTCGGCCGCTCCGCCGACCACGGCTCCACCGGCACCGTCACCGCCTCGCCGGTCACGGTGTCGATACCGAGAGCGGGCACGGTCACCCGGCCGTCCACGTCGGAGTCCACGCGCAGCGTGCCGGTGCCCGAGACGTGGTCGTAGGAGGCGTGGACGAAGAAGTCGAGGACGCCGCCCGGCGGGCGGTGCAGCAGCGTGACGTCACGGAAGATGCCGGGCAGCCACCACTGGTCCTGGTCCTCCAGGTACGAGCCCGCCGACCACTGGTGCACGCGGACCGCCAGCACGTTGCCGGTGGGCTTCAGCAGATGGCCGACCGCGAACTCGTGCGGCAGCCGGGACCCCTTGAACTCGCCGATGTCCGTGCCGTTCAGCCAGACCCGGGCGCAGGACTCCACGCCGTCGAAGCGCAGCACCGCCCCGCCGTCCGCCGGCCAGTCCCCGGGCAGGTCGAAGACGCGCAGGTGGTCGCCTGTCGGGTTCTCGGTCGGCACCCGGGGCGGGTCGACCGGGAACGGGTAGAGGTGGTTGGTGTAGATCGGGGCGCCGTGACCCTGGAGGACCCAGTGGCCGGGCACCGCGACCTCCGCCCAGCCGCCGGCGTCGTACCCCTCCTGGGCGAAGGAGTCGTCCTCGGCGTCCGCCGTCGCCGACAGCCGGAAGCGCCAGCTTCCGTTCAGCGAGAGGGACTTGGCGTCCGAGGACGCGTACCGGGCGCGGGGCGGCAGCGCCCCCGAGCCCGGCGCGACATCCTCGACGTACGCAGTGGCGGTGGTCGTGCTCGGGATGGACATCGGTCTCCTAGCTCAGCCCTCGTCGGAGATGTGGCCGGCGGCCCCGGCCGGCCGCGGTGGTGCGGGTCGAGAAGGTGATACGTGTCAGGAGGGCGGTGCGCCCGCCTCCGCACGGCTCCGTGCGGAGACCGCGCGGGAGCGCTGCCCGGCGCCCTGCAGGGCCCCTTCCAGCGCGAACGTGGCGGCACCCAGGGACACCGGATCGGTGGGGACGGGGGAGAGGACGATCTCGGTCGCCGCCAGCGGACGTCTGAGCGCGTGCCGGGCGACGGCCGCGCGTACCTCGTCGAGCAGCGGCTCGCCCAGCCGGGACGCCACCCAGCTGCTGAGCACGACCACCTCGGGGTTGAGCAGGTTGACCAGGTCCGAGATCCCGGCTCCCAGGTAACGGGCGGTCTCCCGGACCACCTTGAGCGCCACCGGGTCGTCCGCCGCGACCGCCCGGGCCAGCGCGTTTACGGTGGCCGTCTGGTCCCCCGGGTGCAACAGCGGTGATCCGGGGTCGAGTTCACGGAGGTTCTGCATGATGCCCGGCGCGCCCACGTACGTCTCCACGCAGCCGTGGTTGCCGCAGTGGCACAGCCGCCCGTCCAGCACGAGCGTGGTGTGCCCCCACTCGCCGGCGCTGTTGCTGACGCCCCGGTGCAGCCCGCCGCCCAGGGCCAGACCGGCGCCGACACCCGTGCCGAGGTTCACCACCACGGCGTCCCCGCGCCCCCGCGCCGCCCCGAACCACAGCTCGGCCACGGTGCACGCGCGCAACGGGTTGTCCAGGTACAGGGGATGGGCGATGTGCTCGGCGAGCAGGTCGAGCAACGGGACGCCGTGCCAGTCCAGGTTGGGCGCGTACGCGGCGACACCGGTGTCCCGGTCCACCTGGCCCGGCACGCTCACCCCGACCCCGAGCACCCGGTCCGCGCCGATCCCCGCCTGGGCCACCACCGAACCGACGGCGGCGGCCACCTGGCCCACCACCCGCTCGGGCCGGCTCTCGCCCGGCCGCACGTCCTCGTCGGCGCGGGCCAGCACGTTCAGCGCCAGGTCGAACAGCTCGACGTGCACGTACGTCTCGGCGATGTCGACACCGACCAGCGCGCCTCCCGACGCGTCGACCGCCACCAGACCCCGCGGCCGCCCGCCGGCGGAGTCCTCGAAGCCCACCTCGGTGATCATCCGCAGGTCCAGCAGCTCGCCGACGAGGGTGGCGACGGTGGCCAGGCTCAGCCCGGTGGCGGCCGCCAGCTCCTGCCGGGAGGTGGGGGACTCGGCGATGATCTGGCGCAGCACCTCGTAGCGGTTCGCCGTACGGATGTCGCGTGACGTGCGCTTCACGGAGCGGCCCCTCCCGTCCCTCAGGCCAGGCCGGGCGGTCGGGCACCGGCGCGGCGCCAGGCTATGGTCTCGGCCGGCTTTCGACAAGGGCTTCGAAAAGGGGCTGGAGAAAGTCCCCCGGTCGCTGGACCGCCGAGTCCGCACGCCGGCCACCGCCAACGCGTCAGTCGCCCAGCAGTTCCCGCACGAAGGCGTTGGCGAACTTGCCCGTCGGGTCCAGGCACGCGGCCAGGGCGCGGAAGTCGGCGAGGCGCGCATACCGTCGCCGGACGACGGTCGGCGGCATGGTGAACACCTTGCCCCAGTGCGGGCGCGGATCGAAGGCCTCCAGAGCCTCCTCCAGCCGGCGGACCACCGGCAGCACGGCCGCCGTGTCCGCGATCCAGGTGAAGTGCAGGGCCACCGAGTCCCGGCCGTAGGCAGGGCCGAGCCACTGCGGGTCGGCGGCCACGGTCCGTACCTCGCACGTCTGCAGCACACCGGATACCGCCGACCGGATACCGTCGACCGCATACAACGCGTCGACGGCGGCCGACCGCGGCAGCAGGTACTCCGACTGCAGCTCCGCCCCACTGCTCGGCGTGAACTCGGCACGGAAGTGCGGCAGCCGCTCGTGCCACGGCCCCGGCACCCCGAACTGCCGCGTGCAGTTGACCGCCGGCATGCCCGGCACCGGGTGCAGCGCCTCGGCGGCGGGCACCGCCCACGGGAAGTCCACCGGCGCCTGGTCCGTGCGGCGCTTGAGCCACACCTGCCGGAACCCCGGCTCCCGCCAGTCGGTGAACAGACTCACGCTGTACGCCGACGCCGCCACCGCCTCGTGGTCGAGCCCGTCCAGCGGCAGCTCCGTGAACACGTGCTGCTCGACCTCGTACGACGGTTCCAGGTCGAGGGTGAGCGCGGTGACCACGCCGAGCGCGCCGAGCGAGGTCACGGCCCCGTCGAAACGGGCGTCGCCCCGGGCGACGGACACCGTCGAACCGTCCGCCGTGACCAGCTCCACCTCCCGAACGGCCGCCGCGAGCGGACCGTTGCCCACCCCCGAGCCGTGAGTGCCGGTCGCCACCGAGCCGGCCACCGAGATGTGCGGCAAGGAGGCCATGTTCGGCAGCGCCAGCCCGTGCCGGTGGACCGCGCGGGCCAGCTCCGCGTACCGGACGCCGCCCGCGACGCGCACGGCACGGGCCGCGCCGTCCACCTCGATCACCGGCGGCAGCCCGGCGATCGACACCAGCACGCCCTCGGCGCCCGGCTCGGCGATCCGGTTGAAGGAGTGGCCGCTGCCCAGCACCCGCACCCTCGCGCCGCCGGCCACCAGGGCCCGCAGCGCGTCCAGGGTCTCCGGGCGGTGGAACTCCTTGGCCGTGTACGTGATGTTGCGCGCCCAGTTGGTGACCGTCCGCGCCGGCTCCGCCATGCCTGCCGCGATGTCCGCCGCCATGTCCGCCGTCCCTCCGTCGTCCTGCCGAACCCCGCGGCCCCCGCCGTGCCCGGCGGGCGCGCGGACGCGTTGACCCTCTCGTCCGCCGCGACCTACCGTAGAGATCGATTTCTGTCCGTGCCGCACCGAGCCGGAAGGTCACCTCCTTGCCCGAGCGCCCGCAGGCCCTGCTCGCCATGACGGCACGGAACGTGCCCCACGTCTTCCCGCCGGACCTGCTCGCCCGGCTGCGCGAGTCGGTGGACGTCGACCCCGCTCTGGTGGCGCACGACTTCGCCGACGACCGGGTACGGCGGGTCCTCGCCCGCACCGAGATCCTGATCACCGGCTGGGGCTGCCCCCGCCTGGACACGGCCGCCCTGGACGCGGCCCCGCGGCTGCGCGCGGTCCTGCACGCGGCCGGCTCGGTCAAGGGATTCACCACCCCCGAGGTCTGGCGGCGCGGCATCGCCGTCTCCTCCGCCGCCGCGGCCAACGCCCTGCCGGTCGCCGAGTACACGCTCGCCATGATCCTGCTCACCGGGAAGAACGTCCTCGCCGCCCGCGACCTGCTGCGCGCCGACCGCACCCACCCCTACGGCGACATCCTCCCCGGCGTCGGGAACCACGGCCGCCGCGTCGGCGTGGTCGGCGCCTCCCGCATCGGCCGCCGCCTGATCGAACTGCTCCGGCCGCACGACCTGCGGGTGAGCCTCACCGACCCGTACGCCGACCCGGCCGAGGCCGCCCGGCTCGGCGTCGACCTGCTGCCCCTGGACGAGCTGCTGCGCGCCTCCGACATCGTCACCCTGCACGCCCCGGACACCCCCGAGACCAGGCACCTGCTCGGTGCCCGGGAGCTCGCGCTGATGCCCGGCGGCTCCGTGCTGATCAACACCGCGCGCGGCGCCCTCGTCGACCACGACGCGCTGATCGCCGAGCTGCGCACCGGGCGGCTCAGCGCCGTGCTCGACGTCACCGACCCCGAGCCGCTGCCCGCCGACTCCCCGCTCTTCGACCTGCCCAACGCCTTCGTGACCCCCCACCTCGCCGGCTCCCAGGGCAACGAGGTGTCCCGGCTCGGGCTGACGGTGGTGGAGGAGGCCGAACGACTGTCGACGGGCGAACGTCTTCTGTATGCGGTCGACCAGGCGGCCCTCGACCGCGCGGCCTGAGCGGCGCCGCGCCGGAACACACCGCGCCACGTGCGGGGACCCGGCACGTCCGACGCCGGAGCGGGGGCATACGGTGAGAGACGAACGCCTGACCCGGGAGGAGATTACGGATGGGCAACCGCACCGCGCTGGTCGAGGATCTGATGGAGCGCTTCCCGCATGTGCCGCGGGAGGCCGTCTTCAAGGAGGACCTGCTCCGGGGCGGCGTCGCCTTCGACCCCTCCGCGCTCAGCGACAACGAGAGCGGCGAGGTCAAGCCGAAGTCGTACTTCATCTTCTCCTTCGACCACGGCACCCTGCCGGAGCTGGGCGAGGCGGCGCTGCGCCGGCCCCCGGAGGAGATCATCCTCACCGGCGGCCCGTACGACCTGCGCCGTACCGTCGTCTCCGTCCGGGTGAACCCCGCCTCGCCGTACCGGGTCGCCGCCGACGAGGAAGGGCTGCTCGGGCTGTACCTCGACGGCACGCGCATCGCCGACGTCGGGGTGCCGCCGATGCCCGAGTACTACCGGCACACCCTGTCCAACGGGAAGTCCGTGATGGAGGTCGCCCCCACCATCCAGTGGGGCTACCTGATCTACCTGACCGTCTTCCGGGTCTGCCAGTACTTCGGCGCCAAGGAGGAGTGCCAGTACTGCGACATCAACCACAACTGGCGCCAGCACAAGGCGGCCGGCCGGCCGTACTCGGGCGTGAAGGACGTCGAGGAGGTCCTCGAAGCCCTGGAGATCATCGACCGGTACGACACCCAGAAGGCGTCCACCGCCTACACCCTCACCGGCGGCGCCATCACCAAGACGGTCGCGGGACGCGACGAGGCCGACTTCTACGGCCACTACGCCAAGGCCATCGAGGAGCGCTTCCCCGGCCGCTGGATCGGCAAGGTCGTCGCCCAGGCCCTGCCCAAGGACGACGTCCAGCGGTTCAAGGACTACGGCGTGCAGATCTACCACCCCAACTTCGAGGTGTGGGACCGGCGCCTGTTCGAGCTGTACTGCCCCGGCAAGGAGCGCTACGTCGGCCGGGACGAATGGCACAAGCGGATCCTGGACTCCGCCGAGATCTTCGGCGCCCGCAACGTCATCCCGAACTTCGTCGCCGGCGTGGAGATGGCCGAGCCGTTCGGCTTCACCAACGTCGACGAGGCCATCGCCTCCACCACCGAGGGCCTGCGCTTCTTCATGTCGCACGGCATCACGCCCCGCTTCACCACCTGGTGCCCGGAGCCCACCACCCCGCTCGGCAAGGCCAACCCGCAGGGCGCGCCGCTGGAGTACCACATCCGGCTGCTGGAGGCCTACCGCGCCACGATGGACGACTTCGGGCTCGCCTCGCCCCCCGGCTACGGCCCGCCCGGACCCGGCCGCGCGGTGTTCTCCGTCAGCTCCTTCATGGACAGCCTGCCCGCCGTGGAACCCGCGGAGGTGTGACCCCTCCCGTCACGGCATGCGACCCTCCGGTCACCGGAATCGCATAGGCCGCTTGTCAGTTGTGTCGAAGACGTGAAAGGCTCCTGCCCGCCGCGAGGTTCCCTCCAACTCCTTCCCCCCGATGGTGAGTTGACCTCGCGCGTGGATGCAGGAGCCCCATGTCCGACCTGCCGACCCCCCAGGACGCCACCGAGGCGGCACTCTTCTCGGAGTGCTGGGACGCGGTCCTCTCGTACGCGGACCTGTGCACGTCCGGCGCGCTGACGGCGCATCAGCTGGCGACCGAGGCGTTCACCCTCGGCATGCGCGAGGTGCGCGCCGCCGGGGCGCTGCCCGCGCGCGGCCCCGGCGGGCGCGCCGGCCGGCTGCCGATGATCGCGGAACTCCTCACCGCCGTACGCGCCACGGCCGCCGCCTGGGAGGCCGACGGGCAGGGGCACCGGCTCGACCCCGAACTGCGGCTGTGGCTCAACTCCGAGCAGGCGGCCCGCTACACCGGCCCGCCGCTGCAGCGCCCGGTCGCCCTGCGCGGCCTGCGCGACCTGCAGGAGGCGGACGCGTCGCTGCTGTGGCTCGCCGAGGTGGAGGCGCTGCCCCTGCCCGTCGTGGCCCGCCGGCTCGGCCTCGACCCGGACACCGTCGCCGAGGAACTCGACCAGGTCCGCTCGCTGTTCCGGGGCCGCTGCCACCGGGCCCACCTGGACACCCCGCTGGACCCGCTGTGCCGCAGCTACGCCCGGCTGCTGGACGCGGTCACCCGCTCACCGGCCGCCGAGACCCCGGGCGACCTCTCCCGGCACCTCGCCACCTGCGTGCGCTGCGCCGAGGCCGCCGCCTGCCTGCGCCCGCACGGCGGCGGACTGCCCGCCGCGCTGGCCGGCCCAGGGGGCGTAGGCGAGGAGCAGGGAGCCCGCGAACCAGCCGGCGTCGAGGAGCTGACCGGACTGGTAGCTGGTGTGCAGCAGGGGCGAGGTGAACAG
>NZ_JARAUO010000029.1:0-108192 GCF_033792105.1 Streptomyces sp. WI03-4A | reverse complement strand
GATTTTTGGCACGCTGTTGAGTTCTCAAGGAACGGTCGCTTCCTTTGTACTCACCCTCTCGGGCTTTCCTCCGGGCGCTTCCCTTCGGTCTTGCGTTTCAAACTCTACCAGGGTTTTTCCGTCTCCCTGACCACTCTCCCGCAGACATGCGGAAGGGATCCCGGATAGGATCTGACAAGTTTGGTTGCCGCTCGACGGCCACGCTTTCGCGTCGCTCCGTCCCGAGCAGGGTTACGACTGTACAGGGGCCGTCGGAGCCCGTGCAAATCGATGTGGTTGGTGGTCTAGACCACTTGCTGGTAGGTTCCAGACGGAACCGTCACTTCCTTTGACTTACGCTGCTGCTCAGTGCTCCGTCAGGGACAGGCGTGACGGCCGTACCTGCAGCTCCACTCCTGGGAGGCTTCCCATGACCACCGTGACGTCCCCGCTCGCCGGCCGCGCCATCGGACTGGCCGCCGTGCCGGATCCGGTCTTCTCCGGGGCCATGGTCGGCCCGGGCACCGCGATCGACCCGGTGCGTGAGCCCTCCGAGGCCGTCGCCCCCGTGGACGGGGTCATCGTCTCCCTCCACCCGCACGCGTTCGTCGTGGTAGACGAGCACGGCCACGGCGTGCTCACCCATCTCGGCATCGACACCGTTCAGCTCAACGGCGAGGGCTTCGAGCTGCTCGTCAACAAGGGCGACACCGTCACGCGCGGTCAGAGCGTCGTGCGCTGGGACCCGGCAGCGGTCGAGGCCGCCGGCAAGTCGCCCGTGTCCCCGGTCGTGGCGCTGGAGGCCACCGCCGAGTCCCTTTCCGCTCTCCGTGACAGCGGTGACGTGAAGGCCGGCGACAGCCTCTTCTCCTGGAACTGACGACACCGCCGCCGCTGGGCGGCGTACCGGACAACCAACGCGGCGGCGGGACCCGCCGCACTGACGGAGACGGGTGAGATGGAGACAACGCTGCGAGGCGTCGGCGTGAGCCACGGTGTGGCGATCGGCGAGGTTCGGCACATGGGGACGGCGGTGCTCGAACCGCCGGCCAAGCAGATCCCGGCGGAGGAGGCGGCGCGCGAACAGGGTCGGGCGCGCCAGGCCGTGGACGCGGTCGCGGCCGACCTCATGGCGCGCGGCAACCTGGCGGGCGGTGAGGCCCAGGCCGTGCTCGAGGCGCAGGCCATGATGGCCCAGGATCCCGAGCTGATGGCGGACGTCGAGCGGCGGATCGCCGTGGGCAGCACGGCGGAGCGCGCGGTGTACGACGCCTTCGCGGCCTACCGCGAGCTGCTCGCCGGTGCCGGTGAGTACCTCGCCGGCCGCGTGGCCGACCTGGACGACGTGCGCAACCGCATCGTCGCCCGGCTGCTGGGCGTGCCGATGCCGGGTGTCCCGGACAGCGACCAGCCCTACGTGCTGGTGGCCCGTGACCTCGCCCCGGCCGACACGGCGCTGCTCGACCCCACCCTGGTACTCGGTTTCGTCACCGAGGAGGGCGGGCCGACCAGCCACAGCGCGATCCTGGCGCGAGCGCTGGGCGTGCCGGCCGTGGTGGCGCTGCCGCACGCCGGTGAGCTGGCCGAGGGCACGGTGATCGCCGTGGACGGCAGCACGGGCGAGATCTTCGTGAACCCCGCCGAGGAGAAGAAGGCGGAGCTGCGGGCGGCCGCCGCCGAGCGCAAGGCCGCGCTGGCCGCTTCCACGGGTCCGGGCGTCACGGCCGACGGGCACAAGGTGCCGCTGCTGGCCAATGTCGGCGGTCCGGCGGACGTGCCGGCGGCGGTGGAGGCCGGGGCCGAGGGCGTCGGTCTGTTCCGCACCGAGTTCCTCTTCCTGGACGACAGCAAGAGCGCGCCTTCCGTGGAGAAGCAGGTGCAGGCCTACCGGCAGGTGCTGGAGGCGTTCCCGGAGGGCCGTGTGGTCGTGCGGGTCCTGGACGCGGGCGCGGACAAGCCGCTGGACTTCCTGACGCCGGCGGACGAGCCGAACCCGGCGCTGGGCGTGCGGGGGCTGCGGACCCTGCTCGACCACCCGGAGGTGCTGCGCGCGCAGCTGACCGCGCTGGCGCGGGCCGCCGAGGGGCTGCCGGTCTACCTGGAGGTCATGGCGCCGATGGTGGCGGACCGTGCGGACGCCAAGGCGTTCGCCGACGCCTGCCGGGAGGCGGGGCTGCGGGCCAAGTTCGGTGCCATGGTGGAGATCCCGTCGGCGGCGCTGCGGGCGCGGTCCATCCTGCAGGAGGTCGAGTTCCTGTCGCTGGGCACGAACGATCTCGCCCAGTACACGTTCGCGGCCGACCGGCAGGTGGGTGCGGTGTCGCGGCTCCAGGACCCGTGGCAGCCCGCCCTGCTCGACCTGGTCGCGCTGTCCGCCGAGGCGGCCAAGGCCGAGGGCAAGAGCTGTGGTGTGTGCGGTGAGGCCGCGTCCGATCCGCTGCTGGCCTGTGTGCTGACGGGTCTGGGTGTCACCTCCTTGTCGATGGGTGCCGCGTCCATCCCCTATGTCCGGGCGACGCTGGCGAAGTACACGATGGCGCAGTGCGAGCGGGCCGCCGCCGCCGCGCGTGCGTCGGACAGCGCCGAGGAGGCGCGTGGCGCGGCTCAGGCGGTGCTCTCCGGCGAGTAGCGGCGCGGCGAGGGTCGTACCGGCGCGCAGCGTGCCGGGTGCAGGGGCGTCCCGCTTCGGGTGGGGCGCCCCTGGCGCTTTCAGTGGCGGTGGCCCGGTGCCGCGTTTCCGTCCTCCTCCCCCAAATCCTTCCCCAGGTCCGGTGGGGAGCAGTAGTCGACCCCCGGTTCCGGGGAGATGATCTCGCCGGTCTCCGCGTCGGTGCAGTAGGCGTCGAAGACCTCGGAGGCGGTGAGCGGTTCCAGGGTTCCGCCGCGCAGGCGCCATCCGTGGACGCGGTCCGTCGTGCCGGGGCCGCTGACCCGCATGACGAGTCCGCCGGGGCCGCGGGTGGCGAGGCCCAGGGCGAGGACGCTGGTGAATTCGAGGGCTTCGGCCTCGTCGAGTTCCGGGGGTCCTTCGGCACACGCGTCGGCGTTCAGGACGGAGACGAGGGTGTCCGGTGGTCCGGAGACGCTGCAGACGAGGTGGCGGTCGCCGGGTGGGGCGGTGTCGAGGATGCGCACGAGGAGGTCGGCGGCGCGGGTGAAGGCCGCGCGGCCGATGTCCTCGCCGCAGGTGGCGCAGGGGCCGAGGCGGGTCAGGAGGGCGGTGGCGTACTCCCAGGTGGCCTGGCGTACGGCCTCGTCGACGAGGGCGGGCACGAGCGTGCTGAGGGGCCGGCCGTCGTAGGGGATGGTGGGGCCGGTGGCCGCGAGTTGCGCGGTGAAGCGGCTGCGGCTGGCCGGTGCTTCCGGGTCGAGGCCGGTGTCCGCGCAGAAGGCGGCGTAGTCCTCGGGGTCGAAGAGAGCGAGGGTGGTGTGGCTGCCCTGGGCCGCTCGGCTCTTGAGGAGGGCTTCGACCTGCTGGAGGTAGGTGGTGTGGTCGTCGAAGGCGAAGCTGCGGTAGCGCCGCATGGCGCGGAAGTCGTGGTCGTCGGTGAGCAGGCCGATGGTTCCGGCGATCTCGCGGCGCAGGACGCGTCGCAGGGTCAGGTGGTCGGTGTGCGCCATGTTTTCCCCCAGTGCGCGGTTGATCAATGCTCACTCACAGTAACCGTGGGCACTGACAACGGGCTTCGTGGGAGGGGGCCGGGGGTCCGGCCCCGGACTTCGCCGCCGTGCTGTGGGCGAGGTCCGGGGGCGGTCTGCGGCGTCCGGGGGGTCAGGCGCGCTTGCGGGCGAGTTCCTCGTAGAAGTTGAGCAGGCCGAGGTCGTCGATGGATCCGGGGTTGACCGCCTTTTCCAGGGGCGTGCCCTGGAGGAGTCGCTTGACCGGGACCTCGATGCGCTTGCCGGTGAGGGTGTGCGGGACGCCCGGGACCTCGATGATCTCGTCGGGCACGTGGCGCGGTGAGAGCTGTTCGCGGATGGCCTGCTTGACGCGGTTCAGGAGTGCTTCGTCGAGGACGGCTCCGGGCGCGAGGTGGACGAAGAGGGGCATCCAGTAGCCGCCGTCGGGCTGTTCGATGCCGATGACGAGGGATTCCCTGATCTCGGGCAGCCGCTCGACCACTTCGTAGATGTCGGCGGAGCCCATGCGGACGCCCTGCCGGTTGAGGGTGGAGTCGGAGCGGCCGTGGATGATCACCGAGCCGCGGGAGGTGACGGTGATCCAGTCGCCGTGGCGCCAGACGCCCGGGTAGGCGTCGAAGTAGCTGTCGTGGTAGCGGCTGCCGTCGGGGTCGTTCCAGAAGCGGATCGGCATCGAGGGCATGGGGTTGGTGACGATCAGCTCGCCGACCTCGTCGACGAGGGGCTCGCCGGCCGGGTCCCAGGACTGCAGGTCGGTGCCGAGTCCGGAGGCCTGGAGTTCGCCGGTGTACACGGGCAGCGTCGGCACGGCCCCGGCGAAGCAGGAGCAGACGTCGGTGCCGCCGCTGACGGAGGCGATCCACAGGTCGTCGCGGACCTCGTCGTGCAGCCAGCGGAAGCCGTCGGGGGGCAGTGGGGAGCCGGTGGTTGCGACGCATCGCACCCGGGAGAGGTCGAAGTCGCGGGAGGGGTGCACGCCGGCCTTGCGGCAGGCCATGACGTAGGCGGCGGAGGTGCCGTAGAGGGTGGCGCCGGTGCGTTCGGCGATCCGCCACTGGGCGCCGGTGTCGGGGTAGCCGGGGCTGCCGTCGTACAGGACGATCGTGGTGCCGGTGAGCAGGCCGGAGACGAGGAAGTTCCACATCATCCAGCCGGTCGAGGTGTACCAGAAGAAGCGGTCGCCGGGGCCGAGGTCGCAGTGCAGGCCGAGCTGCTTGAGGTGCTCGACGAGGATGCCGCCCTGGGACTGGACGATGGCCTTGGGCAGGCCGGTGGTGCCGGAGGAGTAGAGCACCCACAGGGGGTGGTCGAACGGGACCTGCTCGAAGTCGGGCTCGGTGTCGGCCGAGGTCAGTGCCGACCATTCCAGGGCGCCCTGCGGTGCCTCGGTGCCGAGGAGCGGGATGTGGACGACGGCGCGCAGGGTGGGCAGCTCGTGGCGGAGTTCGGCGACGATCTCCCTGCGGTCGTGCTCCTTGCCGCCGTAGCGGTAGCCGTCGACGGTGAACAGGACGACGGGTTCGACCTGCTGGAAGCGGTCGAGGACGCTGCGGGCGCCGAAGTCGGGGGCGCAGGAGGTCCACACGGCGCCGACGGCGGCGGTCGCGAGGAGGGCGACGACGGCCTCGGGGATGTTGGGGAGGTAGCCGCTGACGCGGTCGCCGGGGCGGACGCCGAGGGCGCGGAGTTCGGCGGCGAGGGAGCCCACCTGGCGGCGCAGCTCGGCCCAGGTGACCGGGGTGGGTTCGTGGGTCTCGTCGACGTGCAGGAGGGCGGGCTCGTCGGGCCGGTCGGCGGCGGCGCGCAGGGCGTGCTCGGCGTAGTTGAGGGTGGCTCCGGAGAACCACTGGGCGCCGGGCATCGAGCGGTCGCCGAGTACGCGCGCGTAGGGGGTGGAGAACCGTACGTCGAACCACTCGGTGACGGCTTTCCAGAAGGTGTCCAGCTGTTCGACGGACCAGCGGTGAAGCGCGGGGTAGCCTCCGTCGGCCGGGGCGCCGTGGTGCTCGGCTGCCCATGCCTGGAACGCGGTGATGCGTGCCTGGGCGATCCGCTCGGGGTCGGGCTGCCAGAGCGGCTGCTGGTTCGCTGTGGACATGGGGCGGCTCCCGGACTGTGCGCGTCGTGTGCGTCGGTCCGCGCACGGGCTGGGGTGTGCGCGTGACGCGGCTGACAGGGACGATGCCATGTGATCGACTTCTGCACCAGGGTGCGGTCAGTGGCAGGGTGAACAACATGGACGGTCGTGACCTGGTGCGTTCGGTGAGTGTGGTCGGTTCGGGGCGGGCTGCTCAGGGGTTGCGCACCGTACGGTCCGCCTGGCGCAGGAGGCGTATCGACGCCGCCGGGCTGCCGCCCCGGGGGGCGGAACGGGCCCGTGTGCCGGGGCAGGTGCGGGACGCCGAGCCGGGGCCTGGCGGGGGTGTGATCCGGTTCGGCCGTTCGGAGCTGCGGATCACCGTCGCGGTCAACGGGGCGGTCTTCTGGGGCTGGGACGGGGCGGAGCCGGAGCCGTCGTACGCGCTGGCGGCAGGCTGCCCGGAACCGGATCCGCGGGCGGTGTTGGAGCCGGACAAGGACGGCGGCTGGCGGGTGGTGGCCGAGCGGGTGACGATCGTCGTCTCCCGGCACGGCGCGCTGGACGTGTGCACGCCGGGGGGCGTGGTGCTGCGGCGGGATCTGCCGCCGCGCTGGTGGGAGCCGGTCGGCGGGGGCGCGGCTCGTTGGTTGCTGCGGTCCGAGGTGGCGGCGGACGCCCGGTTCTTCGGGCTGGGCGGGCGCGCGGCCGGGCCGCGGCTGCGGGACGGCTCGTACCGGTTGTGGAACTCCGATCCGGGGCGTGCGTTCGGTCCGGGTGACGATCCGCTGTACCTGACGATGCCGCTGCAGCTGGTCGTGGCCGACGCCGGGGCCCATCTGGTGTTCCACGACAACACCTGGGACGGCACGGTGACGCTGCGGGAGGGGGAGGAGGGCGCGGGGTCCGGGCACGATCGTGCGGGGCGCTGCGAGGTGCGGATGGAGGGCGGTCCGCTGCGCGGGTGGGTGATCGTGGGGGCCCCCGCGCGCGTGCTGCACACCTGGGCGTCGCTGACCGGTGCGCCCGCGCTGCCGCCGGCCTGGGCGCTGGGTCACCATCACGCGCGGTGGGGCTTCGGCAGTGAGCACGAGGTGCGCCGGATCGTCGCGGGCTACCAGGAGCGCGGTCTGCCGCTGGACGCCGTCCACCTGGACATCGACCACTATGCGGACCACCAGGTCTTCACCGTCGACCAGCGGCGCTTCCCGAAGCTGCCGGGGCTCGCGGACGAACTGCGCCGCGACGGGATACGCCTGGTGTCGATCATCGATCCGGCGGTGCGGGCGGCGCCGGGCAACGCGGTGTACGACAGCGGGTCGGTGCTGGACGCGTTCGTCCGGGACGCCTCGGGGCGGCCGGTGCGGGGCGAGGTGTGGGCCGGCGAGTCGGTGTTCCCGGACTTCACGCACGCGCGCGTGCGCAAGTGGTGGGGCGGGCTGTACGAGGAACGGCTGGACCAGGGTTTCGCCGGCTTCTGGCACGACATGAACGAGCCGACGTCGTTCAGCGCGTTCGGGGAGCCGACGCTTCCGCGCTCGGCCAGGCACGCCCTGGAGGGGCGGGGCGGGGACCACCGGGAGGCGCACAACGTGTACGCGCTGTGCATGGCCCGGGCGGGTTACGAGGGGCTGCGCGAGCTGTCGCCCCATGAGCGGCCGTTCCTGTTCTCGCGCTCCGGCTGGGCGGGCGCGCACCGCTACGGCGGCACGTGGTCGGGGGACGTGGCGACGGGCTGGCCAGGGCTGCGGGCCTCACTGTCGCTGGTGCTGGGGCTGGGGCTGTGCGGGGTGCCGTACTCGGGTCCGGACGTCGGCGGCTACGACGGCGCCCCGTCGCCCGAGCTGTACCTGCGGTGGTTCCAGCTGGGTGCGTACCTGCCGCTGTTCCGTACGCACGCCGGTCCGCGGGCGGGGCGCAGGGAGCCCTGGGAGTTCGGCCCGGATGTGCTGGAGCACGCGCGCGAGGCGCTGCTCGAACGCCGGCGGCTCATGCCGTACTTCGTGACGCTGGCGCAGCTGGCCCGGCGCACCGGGGCGCCTTATGTGCGGCCGCTGTGGTGGGCGGCGCCGGAGGACCGGGCGCTGCGTGACTGCGAGGACGCGTTCCTGCTGGGTGATTGCCTGCTGGTGGCGCCCGTGCTGGATCCGGGTGTGCAACGGCGTGCGGTGCGGCTGCCGCGGGGCCGCTGGTACGACACGCTGACGGGGACGCCGTACGAGGGGCCGGCGCAGGTGCTAGTGGAGGCTCCGCTCTCACGGATTCCGGTGTTCGCGCGCGCGGGCGCGGTGCTGCCCGTGCGCGGCGAGGACGGCGAGACCGAGCTGGAGGTGTGGGCGCCCGCGCCGGGACGGACCGGGGACGGCCTGGTGGTGCCGGACGCGGGCGACGGCTGGGAGGTGGCGGAGATCGAGCGCTACGTCGCCCGCAGGCTCGGCCGGCGGGTGGTCGTCACCCGGGAGCGGGAGGACGGCCCGGAGGAGCCGTCCTACCCGGTGCGCGTCCGCGGGCTCGGCTGAGGTGCCGGCCCGGACGTGATCAGACGTAGCGGCCCTCGAACCAGGCCCGGACGGCGAGGGTGTGCAGGGGGAATGCCAGTTCCTCGGCTCGGCGCAGCAGGTGCCAGCCCTCGGTCTCGTCGGTGGCGCCCGAGGCCGGCAGGCTCTCGGCGGGGCGTTCCGGGAGCAGGCCGAACAGCAGCAGGTGTCCGTCGGGCGAGCTCATGGCGTCCACGAGGCGCACGTCGCGGGCGGCGGCGTCGATGCCCGTCTCTTCCCTGAGTTCGCGGACGACGGCGTGTTTCCAGTCCTCGCGGTCGTCGATGTAGCCGCCGGGCAGTGCCGTGCCTCCGCGCGCGGGGCCGATCGTGCGGGTGATGACGACCAGGGCCGTGCCCTTGGTGTCGTACACGGGCTGGAGGGCGACCGCGACCGGCAGCGGGTTGCGGTAGGCGGCCCCTCCGCAGACCGGGCAGGTGCGCGGCCAGCCGGAGACGCCCTCCCCATAGGGCGCTCCGCAGCTCGAACAGTGTGAGTCCGGTGCGGAGTTGTCGGTTGAGTGCTTGGTTTCGGACACGCGCGGACTGTATCCGATCGGAGGAAGCGCGTCTTCCGCCTGCGGCGATCAACGGGGACGCCGCGGAGGACGCGCGGGTGGAGAGGGAAGCGGAAGGAGAAGTGGAAGGAAAGGCGGAGGGGCGTCCGGGACCACCCCCGTCGGCCCCGGCAGCCCCTCCAGGTACCACGACGCCGTCGGGGGCCGTGCGGTTCGCCGGGACGCCTGCCTATTTCCGGTGGCGCGTGGCATCCTGCTGACGCTCCGTCAGATCTTCTCATCTGGAGGAACGTTGACGCGAACCCGCACCCCCGTGGTCGTCGGCTGGTTCACCGGCGAGGGGGACGACTTCAGACTCCTGGGCACGCGGTGCGCGTCCTGCCGCACGGTCTTCTTCCCGCGCGAGGACACCCACTGCCGCAACCCGCACTGCGCCGGTGACGACCTCGAAGAGGTCCCGCTGTCACGAACCGGCCGGATCTGGTCGTACACCGACAGCCGCTACCGCCCTCCGTCACCCTATGTGAGCGATCCGGAACTTCCGTGGGAGCCGTACGCGTTGATCGCGGTGGAACTGGAGTCCGAGCGGATCGTGGTGCTGGGGCAGGCGGCTCCCGGGGTCACCGTCGCCGGTCTGACGGTGGGCATGGAGGTCGAGGTCGTCCCCGGCGTGCTCCACGAGGACGCGGAGACGGCATGGACCACCTGGCACTGGCGGCCGAAGGGGGCGGGGGCATGACGGCGGACGTGGCGGTGCTCGGCGTGGGCATGCACCCCTGGGGCAAGTGGGGGCGCGGCTTCGTCGAGTACGGCACGGCGGCGGCCCGCGCGGCCCTCGCGGACGCGGGGCTCGGCTGGCCGGACGTCGGCTCGGTGGTGGGCGCGGACACGGTGCGCGGCGGATACCCGGGATACGTGGCGGGGGCGACGTTCGCGAAGGCGCTCGGCTGGCAGGGGGCGCGGGTCGCCAGCGTGTACGCGGCGTGCGCCTCGGGGGCGCAGGCGATCGCGACCGCGCGGGCGCAGGTCCTCGCCGGGCTCGCGGACGTGGTGCTCGTGGTGGGGGCGGACGCCGCGCCCAAGGGGTTCTTCCGGCCCGCCGGCGGGGACCGCCCCGACGATCCGGACTGGCTGCGCTTCCGGCTGCTGGGTGCGACGAACCCGGCCTACTTCGGGCTGTACGCACGCCGGCGGATGGCGGTGCACGGGGACACACCGGAGGACTTCGCCCTGGTCAAGGTGAAGAACGCCGCGTCGGGTGCGCTCAACCCCTACGCGCGCTACCGCCGGCGGGTCACCGCCGAGGAGGTCGCCGCCTCCGCGGTGGTGTCCGACCCGCTGCGGCTGCTCGACATCTGCGCCACCTCCGACGGCGGCGCCGCGCTGGTGCTGAGCAGCCTGGACTTCGCCCGGCGACACGGTACGGCTCGGCCGGTGCGGATCCGGGCGGTGTCGACGGTGACCCCGCGGTTCCCGAACACGGTGCTGGACCTGCCGGACATCGCCACCGACTCCGCCGTGGCGGTGGCGCCCCCGGACGAGAACTTCCGGGCGTCCATCGCGCGTGCCGCTTACGAGGAGGCCGGCATCGGCCCGGAGGACCTGTCGCTGGCGGAGGTGTACGACCTGTCCACCGCACTGGAACTGCAGTGGTACGAGGATCTGGGTCTGTGCGGCGCGGGCGGGGGCGCGAAGCTGCTGCGGGAGGGCGCCACCGCCCCGGGCGGCCGTATACCCGTCAACTCCAGCGGGGGCCTCGCCTCCTTCGGTGAAGCGGTGCCGGCGCAGGCGATCGCCCAGGTCTGTGAGCTGGCGTGGCAGCTCAGAGGAGCCGCGGGTGATCGTCAGGTGGCCGGCGCGCGCGTGGGGATCACCGCCAACCAGGGGCTCTTCGGGCACGGGTCGTCCGTGGTCGTGGTGCGTTGAGTCCGGCCGGGGCGGGAACGGGTGCGACTGGAGGGACCGCAGGGGCTTTTCACGGCGTGTGACCGCCCCGAAAGCCTCCGTGAACGTCTCATGAACTGCGCCTGGGCGTACGCGGGCAGGGCCATCATGCTCCCGTGCACTCCTGGACGGATAATCTCCGCTTCGCCTTCCAGCCAGTGGTCAACCTGAGGACCGGCGCGGTCGCCGCACTGGAGATACTCGCCCGCCCGGAGACCGGCGACGTCCTGGCCGAGGCCCGCCGCGACCCGGAACTCGACGGCAGGCTGGCCGTGCTGGCACTGCGGGCGGCGGCGCGCAAGGAGACGCTGCTGCCGCTGCACCTGAACGTGTTCGCGGCCACGCTCGCCGACCTCGGGGGGCTCACCCCGCTGCACGACGCCGTGCGCGCGGCGGGGCGGATGCCCTGGGAGGTCACGCTGGACGTCGTGCCGCCGTGCACCCACGTCCCGCACCGGGCCCTGCTGGAGGCGGTCGCCACGCTGCGCGAACAGGGGTTCCGGATCAGCGCGGACGGCATCGGCGACGGCGACGTGCCGCTGCGGCTGCTCGCCGACCTCGCCCCGGACCTGGTCAAGCTCGACGCCTCGCTGCTGGCCCGGCCGGCCGCGGTGCGGGCGATGCGGACGTTCTGCGAGCAACTGGGCGCGCTGGTGGCCGTGGAGGGTGTGGAGACCGAGCTGCAGTGCGCGGCCGCGCTGGCGGCCGGTGCGCAGCTCGCCCAGGGCGAGCTGTTCGCGCCGCCGGCCCGTATCCCGGTGGCGGACGTATACGTTCCGCCCCGCTCCCCCGGCACTCTGGCCGTGCCCCGGTCCGGGCCGCCGGTCCGGGAGTTCGTGCGGCCCGCCGCCCTCCTGCCCGTCACCGCCTCGGCGGGGCAGGTGCGGGCGCTGCTGACCGGCTCGCCGGACGTCTCGGGGGTGCTGCTCGTGGACCAGGCCGGGGTGCCCGTCCGCTCGGTCCACCGGTCCCGCTTCCTGCTGTCGATGTCCGGCCGTTACGGGCACGCCCTGTACGCGGACCGGCCCGCCTTCAAGCTGGGCGACGCGCCCCGCACGGTCGGGGTGGACGCCACCGCGTGGGAGGTGCTGGACGTGGTCGCGGTCGGCGGCCGCGACCGTACCTCGGACGACGTGGCGGTCGTCGACCACCGCGGCCGGTGCGTGGGCGTCGTACGCCTCGCCGACCTGGTCCGGGCGCTGGCCGAGACCCGGGTGGAGGAGGCCGCGGGCCTCAATCCGCTGACCCGGCTGCCCGGTTCGGACGCGATCACCGGTGAGGTGGACCGGTGGATCGCCGAGGGGCGGACGTTCACGCTGAGCTGGCTGGACATCGACCATTTCAAGCAGGTCAACGACGGTGCCGGGTTCGCCGCCGGCGACGAGCTGATCCGTTCGGTGGGCCGGGCGCTGCAGGCGGCGGTCGCGGGGCACGCGCGCGTGGGTCACATCGGCGGGGACGACTTCCTGGTGCTGGCGCAGGAGGAGGCGCTGGACGGCCTGGCGGGTCCGGTGCTGGACGCGCCCTGGGCGGCGGGCGGGCGCCCGGTGACGCTGTCCCTGGCGACCGTCGTGTGCGGGCCCGGCGGGGTGTCCGACCACCGGCAGGCCGCCGCCCGGCTGGCTCCGCTGAAGAAGGCGGCGAAGGCGCTGCGCGGGAATAGCTGGGTGCTCGCGCGTGCGGGACTGCCCGGGTACGAGATCCGGCGTGGCTCCGGGGCGGCCCCGGCCCAGGCGGGATATGCGACGGCGGAGCCGCTCGGCTGAAAGACCTGTCCTGCGTACGGCAGTTGCCCGCACGGCCCCGGAAGGCGGGCCGTAGGGAGCCGGAGCGCGGCCCGGGGAGGGCCGGGCGGACGGCCGGGCGGGAAACCGCTGTCACCGTTGCCGTCGGCGACCTTGACGGCCTCCTGGCGCCGGTGAACACTTCCGGGTGTCAGCCGACATCGCCGTACATTCTCGGTGTAATCAGGCACTGCGCTATGGGCTTCTTCCTGCTCAACGGCCCTTCCCACCGGGCGAGTCGACTGCGACGGCACGCTCGTCACGGACGCCGGGCGGGGCGCGGGGCCCTCCCTGCCTTCGGCTGAAGTCGCCAAGGGAACCGTTCCTGCACGGACGGCCGGGGCCACTCCCCGGGCCGGCGCCAAGGGAGCCGCCATGAGCAACGGAGACATTTTCGTCGGCGAGATCATCGGCACCGCGATCCTGATCCTGTTCGGTGCCGGCGTATGCGCCGCCGTCACCCTCAGATACTCAAAGGCACGCGCCTCGGGATGGATCGTCATCGCGTTCGGATGGGGGTTCGGCGTGCTCGCTGGCGCGTACACCGCCGCTCCCCTGTCCGGCGGCCAGCTCAACCCCGCGGTCACCATCGGCATCGCGGTGGACACCGGCAAATGGGACAAGGTCTGGGTCTATCTGCTGGGCCAGATCGTCGGCGCCATGCTCGGCGCGGTGCTGGCCTACCTCGTCTATCTCGCGCAGTTCCAGGCCAACGTCCGCGAGGTGGGCACGACCGAGGGCACCGCCGAGGAACCCCTGCCGACCCTGGGGATCTTCTCGACCATCCCCGAGATACGGAACCCCGTCGCCAACCTCATCACCGAGATCATCGCGACGATGGGACTGGTGCTGCCCGTCCTCGCCTTCGGGCTGACCAGGGGGCTCGGCGAGTCCGGCACCACGGTGCTGATCGTCTCGCTGCTCGTGGTCGGCATCGGGCTCTCCCTCGGCGGGCCCACGGGGTACGCCATCAACCCCGCCCGTGACCTCGGCCCGCGCATCGTGCACACCTTCCTGCCGATCCCGCACAAGGGCTCATCCGACTGGGGCTACGCGTGGATCCCGGTGGTCGGCCCGCTGATCGGCGGGGCGCTCGCCGGCCTCGTCTACAACCTCGCCTTCTGACCAGCGATCCGACCCAGCGACCCAGCGACCCAGGGACAGCCATGACGGACACCGCCGAGAAGTACGTCGCCGCCATCGACCAGGGCACCACGTCCAGCCGCTGCATCATCTTCGACCACGGCGGGGCGATCGTCGCCGTGGACCAGCGCGAGCACCGCCAGATCTTCCCCAAGCCCGGCTGGGTGGAGCACGACGCCACCGAGATCTGGTCCAAGGTGCAGGCCGTGGTGGCGGGGGCGCTCGCCAAGGCCGGACTGCGCGCCGACCAGCTGAGCGCCCTGGGCATCACCAACCAGCGGGAGACCACGGTCCTGTGGGACCGCTCCACCGGCAAGCCCGTGCACAACGCGATCGTCTGGCAGGACACCCGTACCGCGGCCCTGTGCCACGAACTGGGCGGCACGGACGGCCAGGACCGCTTCCGCGACCAGACCGGCCTGCCGCTGGCCAGCTACTTCTCCGGCCCCAAGGCGGCCTGGCTGCTGGACCACGTGCCCGGACTGCGCGACCGCGCCGAACGCGGCGAGATCGCCTTCGGCACCATCGACTCCTGGCTGATCTGGAACCTCACCGGCGGCACGGAGGGCGGCCGGCACGTCACCGACGTGACGAACGCGGGGCGCACCATGCTGATGAACCTGGAGACGCTCCAGTGGGATTCCTCCATCCTCTCGGCGATGAACGTGCCGGAGGCGGTTCTGCCCGAGATCAGGTCGTCCGCCGAGGTGTACGGCACCGCCGTCGGCCAGCTGGCGGGCGTGCCCGTCGCCTCCGCCCTGGGCGACCAGCAGGCCGCCGTGTTCGGCCAGGCCTGTTACGACGTCGGCACCGCGAAGAACACCTACGGCACCGGCAGTTTCCTCCTGCTCAACACCGGTGACCGGCCGGTGCCGTCCAAGAGCGGGCTGCTGACGACGATGGGCTACAAGATCGGCGATGAGGCGCCGGTGTACTGCCTGGAGGGGTCCATCGCGATAACGGGCGCGCTCGTCCAGTGGTTCCGCGACCAGCTCGGCATCATCCGCACCGCCGACGAGATCGAAACTCTGGCGGCGAGCGTCGACGACAACGGCGGCGCCTACATCGTGCCCGCCTTCTCCGGCCTGTTCGCCCCCTACTGGCGCTCCGACGCGCGCGGCGTCGTCACCGGGCTGACCCGCTACGTCACCAAGGCGCACCTCGCGCGCGCGGTGCTGGAGGCGACGAGCTGGCAGACCAGGGAGGTGGTGGACGCCATGTACCAGGACTCCGGTGTGCGGATCACCACCCTGAAGGTCGACGGTGGCATGACGAAGAACGACCTGCTCATGCAGCACCAGGCGGACGTCCTGGGCGTGCCCGTGATCCGGCCCCGGGTCTCCGAGACCACCTGCCTCGGCGCCGCCTACGCGGCCGGCCTGGCCACGGGCGTGTGGAACGACCTGGACGAGCTGAAGTCGCACTGGCAGCGGGACGCGGAGTGGACCCCGGCCATGGAGGCGTCGGTACGCGACCGCGAGTACCGCAACTGGCGCAGGGCGGTGGAGAAGAGCTTCGGCTGGCTGGAGGACGACGAGATCTAGGTACCGCGGACGCAGCCGTACGCGCGCGTGCGGGTGCGCGCCTGGACCACGGCCCGTACCCCGGTCGGCGGGGGTACGGGTCGTGCCGCGGTCAGGTCGGGAGCGCGGCGCGGCGTTCGGCCGCGTACTCCATCGCGTGCCGGACCACTCCGACCAGCACCTCCTTGACCGACTCCCGCTCGCGGGCGTCGCACAGCAGGACGGGTACGCCGTCGTCCAGGTCGAGGGCCTGTCGCACCGTGTCGGCGGGGTACCTGGCCGCACCCTCGAAGCAGTTGACGCCGACGACGAAGGGGATGGAGCGCTTCTCGAAGTAGTCGACGGCGGCGAAGCAGTCCTCCAGGCGGCGCGTGTCGGCCAGCACGACGGCGCCTAGGGCACCCTCGGACAGTTCGTCCCACATGAACCAGAACCGTTCCTGGCCGGGCGTCCCGAACAGGTACAGCACGAGGTCCTCGCGCAGGGTGATACGGCCGAAGTCCATGGCCACGGTGGTCGTGTGCTTGCCCTCCACGCCGCTGGTGTCGTCGACCGGACGTCCGGCCTCGGTCAGGGACTCCTCGGTGCGCAGCGGCCTGATCTCGCTGACCGCGCCGACCAGGGTCGTCTTGCCCACGCCGAAGCCGCCGGCCACCAGGATCTTGAGCGTGACGGGCTCGACCGGTGGCACGCCGCGTTCAGAACGCCCGAAGATCATCGCTCTCTTCTCCTGCTTGGTGGTGATCGGGCGACGGCCGGCCGTAGCCGCCGCCACCGGGGGTCTCGATGACGAGTACGTCGCCCGCGCCGACGTCGGTGGAGCCGCTGCCACCGAGGTCGGTGACAGTGCCGTCGGTACGCTCCACCCGGTTGGCGCCGAGGGCGCCGGGCTCGCCGCCCGCCATTCCGTAGGGGGGCACCCGGCGGTGCTGGGAGAGCGTGGAGACGGTCATGGGTTCGAGGAAGCGGATGCGACGCACGGCGCCGTCGCCGCCGCGCCGGCGTCCCGCGCCCCCGCTGCCGCGCCGTACGGCGAACTCCTCGAGCCGGACGGGCAGGCGCCACTCCAGGATCTCGGGGTCGGTGAGCCGGGAGTTGGTCATGTGCGTCTGCACGACGTCGGCGCCGGGGAAGTCCGGACCGGCACCGGAGCCGGAGGCGACGGTCTCGTAGTACTGGTGGCGTTCGTTGCCGAAGGTGACGTTGTTCATGGTCCCGGAGCCCTCGGCCTGGACGCCGAGCGCGGCGTACAGGGCGCCGGTGATGGCCTGCGAGGTCTCGACGTTGCCCGCCACGACGGCGGCGGGCGGTTCGGGGGCCAGCATCGAGCCGGGGGGTACGACGATCTCCAGCGGGCGCAGGCAGCCGTCGTTGAGCGGGATGTCGTCGGCGACCAGGGTGCGGAAGACGTACAGGACCGCCGCGTCGACCACCGCGGAGGGGGCGTTGAAGTTGGTGGCGAGCTGCGGCGAGGTGCCGGTGAAGTCGACGGTCGCGCGGCGCTCGGCGCGGTCGACGCGCACCTTGACGCGGATGACGGCGCCGGAGTCCGTCTCGTAGGCGTACTCGCCCTCGTCCAGGGCGTCGACCACCCGCCGGACGGCTTCCTCCGCGTTGTCCTGGACGTGCCGCATGTAGGCCTGCACGACGCCGAGGCCGAACTCGCCGATCATCCGCCGGACCTCGTCGACGCCCTTCTGGTTGGCGGCGATCTGGGCGCGCAGGTCGGCGAGGTTGGTACGGACGTTGCGGGAGGGGTGGGGTGCCCCGGTGAGCAGGCGGCGGGTCTCCTCCTCGCGGAAGCGGCCGTCCTCGGCGAGCGGCCAGTTGTCGAAGAGGACGCCCTCCTCGTCGATGGTGCGGCTGTGGGCGGGCATCGAGCCGGGGGCGATGCCGCCGATCTCGGCGTGGTGGCCGCGTGAGGCGACGTAGAAGAGGATCTCGGGCTCACTCTGCGTGTCCTGCGCCGGGTCGGTGTCGAAGACCGGGGTGATCACGGTGACGTCGGGCAGGTGGGTGCCGCCGTGGTAGGGGTCGTTCACGGCGTAGGTGTCTCCGGGGCGCATCGAGCCGCCGCGGCGGCGGATGACCTCTTTGACGCTGGTGCCCATGGATCCCAGGTGGACGGGGATGTGTGGCGCGTTGGCCACCAGGTTTCCGTCCGGGTCGAACAGGGCGCAGGAGAAGTCCAGGCGTTCCTTGATGTTGACCGACTGGGCCGTGGACTCCAGCCGGGCGCCCATCTGTTCGGCGATCGACATGAAGAGGTTGTTGAAGACCTCGAGCAGGACCGGATCGGCTTTCGTGTCGAGATCGGAACTCTGCGTGACCGTCGCGCGTTCCATGAGCAGATGCCCGTCGTCGGTCGCCGCGGCCCGCCAGCCGTCGTCGACGACGGTGGTCGCGCCGGCCTCCGTGATGATCGCGGGTCCGGTGACGGGTTCGCCGGGTGGCAGTGCCTCCCGGCGGTGGAGGGGGACGTCGCGCCAGGATCCGCCGGTGTGGAGGCGGACCTGTTCGGGTGCGGCGGGCCGGCCCTCGAAGGGGGCGAGTGCGGACAGATCGGGGGGTGCGGTGATGCCGGTGGCTTCGACGGAGAGGGCCTCGACCACGATCGGGCGGTCGAGGGTGAAGGAGTACGTGGCGCGATGACGTTCTTCGAAGGCGTGCCTCATGGTGGCGGGCTCGGTGAGCTCCACGGTGAGGGTGGTGTCGGTGCCGTCGTAGCGCAGCTGGGCGCGGCGGGTGACCTCGATGCGCTCTTCGGGGACGTCCTCGGCGCGGAGTTCGGCGCGGGCGGCGCCCTCCAGGTCGTCGGCCGTCCTGCGGATGCCTGGCATCGAGGCCGCATCCAGGGGGGCCTCGACGGACTGCTCGCGCATGGCCGTGGTGTCGGCGAGGCCGATGCCGAGCGCGGAGAGGACACCGGCCATGGGGGGCACGAGGACGGTGCGGACGCCGAGCGAGTCGGCGACCGCGCACGCGTGCTGGCCGCCCGCCCCGCCGAAGGTGGTCAGGGCGTAGCGGGTGACGTCGTGGCCCTTCTGGACGGAGATCCGCTTCACGGCGTTGGCGATGTTGGCCACCGCGATCCGCAGGTAGCCCTCGGCCACCTGTTCCGGGGTGCGGTCGTCGCCCGTGCGCTCACGGATCCCGTGCGCGAGGGCGGTGAAGCGGTCGCGCACCAGGTCGGCGTCCAGGGGCTGGTCACCGCGCGGGCCGAAGACCGGCGGGAAGTGGGCGGCCTGGATACGGCCGAGCATCACGTTGGCGTCCGTGACGGTGAGCGGTCCGCCGGCGCGGTAGCAGGCGGGTCCCGGGTCGGCGCCGGCCGAGTCCGGGCCGACCCGGTAGCGGGAGCCGTCGAAGTGGAGCACGGAGCCGCCGCCCGCGGCGACGGTGTGGATGTCGAGCATCGGGGCGCGCAGCCGTACGCCGGCGATCCGGGTGGTGAAGACCCGCTCGTAGTCGCCGGCGAAGTGCGAGACGTCGGTGGAGGTGCCGCCCATGTCGAAGCCGATGACGCGGTCGAAGCCGGCGCGCTGCGACATGCGGGCCATGCCGACGATGCCGCCGGCCGGCCCGGACAGGACGGCGTCCTTGCCGCGGAACTGCCCGGCCTCGGTGAGGCCGCCGTTGGACTGCATGAACATCAGCCGCACGCCGCTGAGTTCGTCGGCGACGTGGCGTACGTAGCGGCGGAGCACGGGCGAGAGGTAGGCGTCGACGACGGCGGTGTCCCCGCGCGGGACGAGCTTCATCAGCGGGCTGACCTCACTGGACAGGGAGATCTGCGGGAAGCCGGTGCGCTCGGCGAGGGCGCCGATCGCCTGCTCGTGGGCGGGGTGGAGGTGGCTGTGCAGGCAGACGACGGCGACCGCGCGGATCCCGTCGTCGTGGGCCTGCCGGAGCGGTCCCGCGAGGGCGTCGAGGTCGGGTGCACGCAGGACGGTGCCGTCGGCGGCGATCCGCTCGTCGACCTCGATCACCCGTTCGTACAGCAGCTCGGGCAGTTCGATGCGGCGGGCGAAGATGGCGGGGCGGTTCTGGTAGGCGATGCGCAGGGCGTCGGCGAAGCCGCGGGTGATCACCAGGAGGGTGCGTTCGCCCGCGCGTTCCAGCAGGGCGTTGGTGGCGACCGTGGTGCCCATGCGGACGGCGTCCACGGGGTCCGGGGAGTCGCCGAGCAGCTCGCGGACGCCGGCCACGGCCGCGTCGGCGTACCGGGCGGGGTTGTCGGAGAGCAGTTTGTGGGTGCGCAGGCTGCCGTCCGGGCGCCGCGCGACGATGTCCGTGAAGGTGCCGCCTCGGTCGACCCAGAACTGCCAGCCTGTCACGTCACTACCCCGCTTCCACGCCGGTCACAGCGCCCGGAGGCCGTCGATCACGTCGCGCAGAATACTCTCGTCCGGCAGTTCGGCCGGGGGCACCGGGCGTGTCACGTGGACGAGTTCCGCGTGCACGAGATCCCCGATGAGGACGCGCACCACCCCGACGGGGAGATCGAGCTCCGCGGCGAGTTCCGCGATCGACTGTGGCGCGGCGCGGCAGAGTCCGACGATCTCCACGTGCTCGGGTGCGAGCAGCGTGTCCGTCTCGGCGTCGCCCGCACCCGGTTCGGTCACGACCACCGCGATCAGGTCGAGGCGGTGCTGGGCCGGGCTCGTGGTCCGGCCGCGCGTCATGGCGTACGGACGGACCACCGGTCCGGCCTCGTCGTCGAACCAGTGGCTTCTGTCCTGACCCTCTCCGCTCATGCCATCCCACTACCCGCCTGCGGGCAGATCGGTGCGCGGAACCGAGCCCAGATGCACGCCGACCCGCTTGACCAGGAGCGTCATCTCGTAGGCGACCTGCCCGACGTCGGAGTCGGCGTCCGAGAGGACGGCGAGGCAGCTGCCGTCCCCGGCCGCCGTGACGAACAGGAAGGCGTCGTCCAGCTCGACCACGGTCTGGCGGACACTGCCCGCCTCGAAGTGGCGGCCCACGCCCTTGGCGAGGCTGTGGAAGCCGGACGCGACCGCGGCGAGGTGCTCGCCGTCCTCCCTGCTCAGGTCCTTGGACACGCCCGTGGGCAGGCCGTCGCCGGAGAGCACGACGGCCTTGCGGATGCTGGCGACCCGGTCGACCAGGTCGTCCAGGAGCCAGTTCAGCTCGCCCTTGCTGGTCTCCGTGAGGCCGGTGGCCTTCGGTGCGGTCATCGACCGTCCCCCTTTGTCGTTCCTTGTGCTGTGCTGTCGCGATCCCCGTCGTCCGAGGCGTTCTCCTTGCGGCCGCGCTGCCAGCCGCGCTGGAGCGAGGCCATCCGGCTGCGGACCTCGTCGGCGTCGCGGTCGGCGGGCTGTGCCGGGTCGTCGGGGCGCCGTTCGGTCTCCTGCTTCAGCTGGGGGGCCAGGTTGGCCTGGCGCACCCGCCGGGGCAGGGGCCTGGTGCCGGGCTCGGGCACGAGGGCGGGACCGCCGGTGGGCGGGGTGCCGCCGTCCGGCGCGGCCTGCCGGGGCCGGGTCCGTTTGGGCAATGCCGGTGCCGGGGAGGTCTCGTCCGTGTCGCCGGCTCCCGGGGCGGCGGTGCGGTCGTCGGCGCGGTCGGTGAGTCCGGCGCGCCGGACGGTCTCGCCGCGGCGGCGGGCGGGCAGCGGCGCGAGTGCACCGGTCTCGGGCCGGTACGGTCCGGCCGGGGGCTGCTCGTCGGAGTCGTCGCGGCGGAACCGCTGCTCGCTGACGGGCCTGCCGTGGGAGCTGACCAGTTTGGGCGTCTGCCGCAGGGGCAGCGGCACGGGCCCGGTGAGGCGGTGGCCGGCCGGGCCGTCGTCGGTGCGCTCGACGGCCGGCTGGTGGCTCTCGCCGGGGCGGGAGCCGGCCTGCTCGTCGGCTCGGCGGCGGGTGCGGCGGTGGCGGAACAGGCCGCCGCGCTCGCTCTCCTCGTCGGCCAGGGCGCCGGGGAAGTCGTCGATGGCGTCCAGGTCCACCGGTGCCTCCAGCTCGACCGGGCCGTCCAGCAGGGAGGCGGGCAGGCCGGGCAGCTGGACGGGGCCTCCCGCGCGGGCCGGGGTGAGGCTCGCCCGGGGCTCGGCCTCCCGCGTGGGGCGGTCGAGGCGGAAGCCGATGCCGTTGGTGTCCGGGACGTCGTCGGACAGCAGGACGTCGGGGATGAAGACGACGGCGGTGGTGCCGCCGTAGGGGGACGGCTGCAGGGAGACGCGGACGTTCTGGCGCTGGGCGAGGCGGCTGACCACGAACAGGCCGAGCCGGTCGGTGTCCGAGAGCTCGAACTCGGGGGTCTCGGCGAGCCGGAGGTTGGCGTCCAGCAGCGCTTCGGCGGTCATGCCGAGGCCCCGGTCGTGGATCTCCAGGGTGAAGCCGTTGGCGACCCGCTCGCCGAGGACCTGCACGGCGGTGTGCGGCGGCGAGAAGACCGTGGCGTTCTCCAGGAGTTCGGCCACGAGGTGGGTGACGTCGGCGACGGCCGGGCCGGTGACGGCGACCCGGGGCAGGCGCCGGACCTCGATGCGCTCGTAGTCCTCGACCTCGGCGACGGCGGCCCGGACGACGTCCATCAGCTGCACCGGTCGGCGCCACTGGCGCGACGGTGCAGCGCCGGAGAGGATCACCAGGCCCTCGGCGTGCCGGCGCATCCGGGTGGTGAGGTGGTCGAGGCGGAACAGGTTGGCGAGTTCGTCGGTGTCCTCGGTCCTGCGCTCCATGGTGTCGAGCAGGGTGAGCTGCTTGTGCAGCAGGACCTGGCTGCGGCGGGCGAGGTTGACGAAGACCTCGGAGACGCCGGCCCGCAGTTCCGCCTGTTTGACGGCGGCCTCGACGGCGGCGCGCTGCAGTGTGTTGAGGGCCTGGCCGACCTCTCCGATCTCGTTCTTGTCGTACTCCAGCCGTGGCACCTCGGTCTCGATGTCGACCTGCTCACCGGCCGAGAGGCGGCGCATCACGCTGGGCAGCCGTACCCCGGACGCCTCGTGGGCCTCCAGGCGCAGCTGCCGCAGGTCGCGGATGAGGGCGCGGCCGACCCGCACGGACAGCAGGACGGAGACGAGGAGGGCGACGAGGCCGAGGACGCCGGCGACCGCGGCCTGCGCGATCACGCCGACGGCCACGGGCCGGGTGCGGTCCTGGAAGCGGTCGCCGACCTGGTCGTCCAGGGCGCCGAGGTCGTGGAGGGCGCTGGCCGCCGCGGAGTCCCAGCTCTGGGCGGTGACCCCGCGCGGGGTGCCGGACCGGCTCTCGACGACGGTGTGTTCGGCCCTGAGCAGCGGGGCGGTGGTGGCGCTCTTCCAGAAGTGTTCGTACCGCTCGCGTTCCGGGTCGGGCAGCACCGGCAGGCCGATGTCGTACAGCAGGCCGCGCTGGGCGACGAGGTCGGAGATGTGGCGGGTCTCGTCGCTCGAGAGCCTGCCGACCACCAGCGCCGACCCGAGGAGGGCGTCCTCGCGGGAGAGGAGCTCGCGGGCGCGGGCGAGGGTGACCAGGGCCCGTGCCTCCTTGTCCATCTCGACGTCGTCGATGTTGTCGAGGGCGGCGAGGAGGGTGAAGCAGGGGTCAACGAGGCGGTTGTAGCCGTCGAGCGCCTGGGCGCGGTCGACGGTACGTTCCTCCACGCCGTGGCGCAGGGAGTCCAGTCCGTCGAAGGCGTCCAGGACGGTGGTGAGGCGCTCGCTGTCGTCGGCGTCCATGCCGTCGCGGACGTGGTGGTCGCGGGCGTTGCGGCGGATCTCGGCGACGGCCCGGTCGGTCGCGGCGCGGGTGCGGTGCAGGGCCGAGAGGGCGTCGGCGGCGCGCGGGTCGGCGAGGTAGACGAGTGTCTGACGGCGTTCCTGCTGGAGCACGCGGACGGTGTCCTCGGTGGGATAGCCGACGTCCTGGACGACGTCGGTGACCCGGAAAAGCCGGGTGACCTCACGCCCCGTGAGCACCGTGGCGAAGCCCCAGATGGCGGTCAGGGACACCAGCGGCACGAGAAGCAGCGCCACGATCTTCCGGCGGATCGACTTCCCGCGAAAGCGCATGGCCTCCCCCAGCTCGACCCCCGCCGGCCGGGGGTACACATGTCCAACAGCAAACGGCGCGAGCCTACTACCGCCTCACAGATAACTCGAAGGCATGTCCGGAGGGCGAACTTCCGCGCCGGGGGCGAGAGATGACGAGTTGTCCGGGCATTGCGGGAGATTGCACCCGCGATCTGGGTGCCTGCGGCGGGAACGGCCGAAGCAGTACGGACAGCCGGTTGGCTGGAATTTTTCGCAAGTGGGGAATCTTCGGGAGCTGTTGTTCGTCCTTCTTGCAGGGAATCGGGTGCGAAATCGGCCACACGAGCCGCATCCAGCACCCGGGCGGCGTAAAACAGCGCAAGCCGGGCAGCCACTGGGGAGACGGGGTCTTCGGACATCGGGGCGAGCGGTCTGCTGGCGGTGGGGAGTGACACGGTGATGGGCACGGCGGAGCGGCGTAAGGCGCCCGAGCAGGGCGCGGCGGAGCGCTCGGCGGAGCGAAGGGGCCGGGAGGCGCCGGATCGCGACGTCCCGGCGCAGAGGCGCGCCGGTGCGGGCGCCGGGAGTGAGCGGAGCGCGGATCACCGTCCCCTGTGGGTGGAGGAGCCCGCGCGGCGGTACCGGATGCCCGACCCGGTGCGCACGGCCGCGGTGCGGGCCGTGCTGATCATCGCGGTGACGCTGATACAGGCCATGGTGGCGTTCCTGTGCACGATGGCCGAGGCCTGGCCGGCCTTCCCGATGGTGATCAGCAGTGTGGTCAGCACGGTGGTCGCCACGTGGGCGGTGGTCGACGTGTGGGTGACCCGCCAGGTGTGGAAGCAGCGCTACGGCGTGGTCTCCGAGCCCAGCAGCACGGCCCGTTCGCTCCGCCGCGAGCGCCGTGCCCATCGGCGCCAGGAGCGGGCCGCGTCCCGGGAGCAGGCGCGGATACGCCGCCGTGGCGGCACCGGGCAGCTGTCTCACCCCTGACCACCGGCCGGCCGGCCGACGCGGCGCACCGCACGGCCGGCCCCACCGCGCCCGCCACCGGTCAGGCCGTCAGCCCGGTCAGGTCGGACGCTTGTACATCCGGGTCGCGGTGATCTCGCTGTGCACCGCCTCGCCCGCCTGGGGCTGCTGCGGCAGCCCGGGCCGCAGGTGTTCCTCCACGCTGATGTACTTCAGGCCCGCCCTGAGGTCGGCGTCGTTGCGCAACCGGATGACCAGCGGGAACTCGGCGAGGGCGGTCGTGTCGAACAGGCCGGTGGTGTACAGCAGCTGGACGCCGAGGGCGTCGGAGACCGCCCGCTGGAGCTCCAGCAGATAGGTCGCGTTGGCGCGGCCGATGGGGTTGTCCAGGAACAGCGTGCCCGCGTGCCGGTGCTTGTCGCGCCCCCGGTCGTTCGACCGGAGCGCGGCCATCGTGCAGTACAGGGCGATGGCGGCGGTGAGCAGCTGGCCGCCGGAGAAGACGTCGCCCATCTGGCCGACGGGCACGCGTTCGGCGCGCAGGACGGCGTCGGGCTTCAGGATCTCGACGGCCACGCCCTTGGGCTGCAGCGCCGCCCCGACGCCGCGCAGCAGCAGGGACATGCCGTCGCGGCGCAGGTCGGAGTTCTTCCTGACGGCCGCGCGGGTGGCCTCGTCGATGACCTCGCCGAGCCGTTCCGTGAGCGTGGCCTGGTCGGGCTCCTCGAAGCGGATGCGCAGGAATTCCTGCCCGGACCACTCGCCGAGGCCCTCGGGGAGGCGGGAGAGCCGCTGGGCGGACCGCAGGGTGGCGAGGGCCGACTCGACCAGTCCCCTGAGCCGGTCGACGATCGAGTCCCGGTTGCGTTCCAGCTGGGCGAGTTCGTCGGTGAGGACGCGCAGCCGGGGCGCGAAGGCGTCGGCCCACTTCTGGGCGTGCTCGGGCAGCGTGGCGGCGGGCAGCTCGCGGATCTGCTGCCGGGCGGGCGTGCGGACCTGCTCGTAGCGCGTGGAGTTGGCGTGCCGGACGAGCACGTCGCTCGCCTCGCGCACGGCGGCCTCGGCGGCGGACAGGTCGGCGGCGCAGCCGCGCAGCGAGCGGCGGGCCTCGGCGGCCGAGTGCCGGGCCTCGTCCAGGCTGCCGGGGTACGGCTCCGGCTCCTCCTGGTCCTCGTCGGGGGTGTGTTCGCGCAGCAGGTCGCGGAGCATCGCGGCGATCTCGTCGAACCCGCCGGCCGCGTGCTCCGCGGCCCGGTGGGCCTCCAGCAGCTCCCCGTGCGCCTCCCGGGCCTCGGCCAGCGCGCCGGTGCGGGCGGCGAGTTCGGTCGTGGCGGTGCGCAGCAGGGCCTGGGCGTGCTCGGCGTCGCGCGGCACGAGGTCCTCGGGCAGCTCGGTGTGGGCCTCGCCGTCCTCGGGGGCGTGCCGTTCGGCCTCGCCGCGCAGCCGGCCGAGCTGCTCGCTCGCCGTCGACACCCGGGTCTCCAGCAGCTGCACCAGCTCCTCCGCGCGGGCGGCGGCGGCCTGCCGGGAGGGGCCGTCGGAGCCGTCGGGCGAGCCCAGGAGCTGCTCGGCGCGGGTGCGGACCTTGTTGCTGAGCCGGTCGAGTTCGGCGCGGGCCGCGCTCTCGTCGCTCTCCGCGCGGGCCTGCTCGGCGCGCAGGTCCGCGCCGACGCCGACCTTCTCGTACACCTGGGAGGCGGCGCGGTAGGCCTCGCGGAGGGCGGGCAGGGACGCCTTCGGTGAGTCGGCGTCGGCGGCCGGCACGTCGTCGGGGGCGCCGGCGATCTCGGAGCGTTCGGCGCGCAGGGCGCGTGCGGTGCGGCGGGAGTCGTCGGCGGCACGCTGGGCGGCGCGGCGGTCCTCGTCGGCGGCGCGGGCGCGGTCCAGGCAGGTCTGGGCGCGTGCCTCCGACTCCGCCGCCTCGTCGGCGAGTTCGCGGAGCCTGGCCTGCCAGCCGGCGCGCTCGCGCAGGCGGTGGGCGAGTCCGGCGAGGGCGTCGGCGGCGCGGCGGGCCTTCTGCGCGGTGTCCTGCCGCTCGTCGCGGACCCGGGTGGCCTCGGCGGCGATCTCGTCGGCCTCCGCGCGGGTGGTGCGGGTCTCGGTCAGTTCGGCCTCGGCCTCCTCGGCGAAGGCGCGGGCCTCCCGCGCGGCCTCGGCGAGTTCGGTGAGCCGTCCGGCCGGGCAGCCGGTGCGCCAGGAGGCGAGCCGGGCGGCCAGTTCGCGGTCCTTGCCGAGGCGGGCGGCGCGGGTGCGGATCTCCTCGTCGCGCTCGGTGGCCCGGGCGCGCAGCGCCTGGCGTTCCTCGTCGGCCGCGTGCTCGTCGTGCATGGCCGGGTTCGGGGGCACCAGGAAGACGTCGCCGGGGGTGGTGCCGGGGGCTGGGGTGGGGGCGAGCAGGGCGGCGGCCGTGCCGACGGCCACGGCGGAGCGCGGCAGCAGGGCGGCGTCGCCGAGCGCCTCGCGGGCCCGTGCGTGGGTGTCCGGGTCGGTGATGATCACGCCGTCGACGAGTTCGGGGCGGGCGGCGAGCACGCGGGCGTGGTCGGCGGGGTCGACGGCCTGGGCGAGGTAGCGCCAGCCGGGCAGGGCGGGGATGCCGTGCTCGCCTAGGTACTCCACGGTGGCGAGCACGTCGGGGCCGGGCGGCAGCAGTCCGCCGTCGCCGAGGGCGCCGAGGATGCGGGCGTCGTCCGCCGCGGCGGTGCGCAGTTCGAAGAGGTGCCGTTCGGCGGCGGAGACGGCGTCGTCGAGCAGGGTGCGCAGTTCGTCGGCGTAGCGGTCGAGTTCCTCCGGGCCGAGCGGGCCCTCGGAGAGGGGGCGGGGCTCCTGGGCCGAGTCGGGCCCGGGCCCGGGCGCGGGGGCGGGGGCGGCCGCGGTGTCCGCCGTCCGCGGTCCCGGCACGCCGGCCCGTGCCGTGGCGGGGGCGCCCGGCAGGCTCAGCAGCTCGGCGAGCCGCTCCTCGGCGGCCAGGGCCTCGGCGAGGCGCCGCTCGGCCTCGTAGGAGCGTTCGGCGGCGGTCGCCGCGTCCGCCGCGCGGGCCGCGGTCAGCTCGGCGCGGGATGCGGCCGAGGCCGCCTCGCGCGCGTGCTCGGTCGCCTTGCGGGCGGCCTCGCGGGCGGTGTCCCAGGCGGCCACGGCGGTCTTCTCCGCGTCGTTCGCGGCGAGGGCGGCGCGGGCGGGGTCGGCGTCCGGGGTGCTGTCGTCGAGCCAGCCGGCGCGGACCGCCTCGGCGGTCTCCTGCTCGACCTCGGTGAGGCGCTGGCGCAGGTGCCCGGCCTCGCTGCGGGCGCGCTGGGCCTCGGTGGCGGCGCCGGTGGAGTCGCGGTAGGCGCTGTCGCCGACCTCCTGGAGGGCGGCGGAGCGCTCCTCCTCCTCGTTGGCGAGGGTCTCGGCGCTCTCGGCGGCGGCGTGCAGGGCCCGGACGAGGTCGACGGCGGCCTTGGCGCGGGCGGCGAGCGCGGGGGCCGCGTCCCGCTCGGCCTCCTGGATGGCGGCGGAGACGCGGGCGGCCCGGTCGGAAGCCGCGCGGTGGCGGAGCACGGCCTCGGCGGCCTGCCACGCGGAGTGCAGGGTGCGCGCGTCGGCCAGTTCGCGCTTCTGGGCCGCGGCGGACTTCTCGGCGGCGGCGAGCGCCAGGGAGGCGTGCCGGTAGGCGAGTTCGGCGGCGACCAGGGCGCTGCGCTCGCGCGCGCCCTCGGAGTGCGTGACGGCGTAGGCGGCGGCCGTGACGCGCTGGGCCAGGTCGGTGGCCCGCACCCGCTCCCGCACGGCGCGGGCGGAGAGCCGTCGGGCCAGGGTGCGGGTACGGCGCTCGGCGCCGGTGTGGATGTCCCGCGCACGGGAGCGGGCCTCGGCGGCCTCGACGATCCGCCCGAGCAGGTCGACGGAGCCGGCCGTGAAGTCGCGTTCGGCGATGAGTTCGGCGCGCCGTCCCAGCTTGTTGCCGAAGCCGCCGACGAGGTCGGCGAGCCCGTCGGTGTCGCGGGTGTCGGTGACCGCGCGCAGCAGCAGGTCGGTGAAGTCGGAGTCCTTCTTGACCGCGAAGAGGCCGGCGGCCTCGCCCTCGTCGGCGTTCATCTCGCGCTGGTAGCGGAAGAGTTCGGGGTCGAGGCCGAGGTCGCCTAGGTGCTCGATCCAGCGGTCGTGGATCTCCTCCCAGTGCACCTCGAGGTGCGGGTACGCCTTGCCGGCCTCCGTGAGGGCGTCGCGGAAGCCCTTCATGGTGCGGCGGCGGCCCTGGGCGCCCGAGGCGCCCTCGACGGGCGGCCGTACGGCGGTGGACTCGGCGACGGGCAGGTTGTCGAGGCTGAGGCCGGGGCCGGGCCGGAAGGAGTACCAGGCCTCGGCGAACTTGCGCGGGTCGTTGGAGACCTGGCGTCCGCGCCATTCGCTGGCCTTGCCGACGACCACGCACTCGCCGGTCTGCACGTGCTGCCACTCCAGCGCCACGTGTCCGCAGTCGTCGGCGAGCAGGAACTTGCGCAGCACGCCGGAGCTGGCGCCGCCGAGGGTGTTGCGGTGGCCCGGCAGCATCACCGAGAAGATCAGTTTGAGCAGCACCGACTTGCCGCCGCCGTTCTCCAGGAACAGCACGCCGGCGGGCGCGGGCCGGCGGGGCGGTCCGGACGGCTCGTCCTCGAAGAACTCCGCCTGCGTGGGCGCCGGCTCGGGCACGGGCTCGCCCACGCCCCGCAGGTCAAGCACGGTGTCGGCGTAGCGCGCACCGGCGGGCCCGATGGAGTAGAGGCGGACCCGGGACAGCTCGTACATGGCGGACTCTCGCGTTAAGTCTTCGGAAAGGTGCGGTGGTTCGGGGGGCCGCGGCGGTTCGGGGCCGCCTCGGCCGCGGGGCGTCAGGAGTGGAACGGCAGCCCGGCCTCGGCCACCAGCTCCAGGTCCTCGGTGTCCTCGGCGGGCAGCAGGCCCGGGGTGCCGTCGGTGACCGGGACGACGCCCAGCTCCAGCAGTTCGGTCAGGGCGGCGCTGCCGGCCATGTCGCGCACCTGGAGCTGGTAGCGCGCCGTGGTGCGGTAGGTGCCGCCGTGCTCGTCCCCGGTGCGCTGCAGGAAGCCCGAGTCGGTGAGGAAGGCCGCCGCCTTCGCCACCATGCCCGTGGTGGAGGCGGCGGGCCGGCGCGCGTCCTTGGTGGCGCCGGTGGCGCTGCGTCTGGCCCAGATCCGCCAGGCGGCCTCCAGGCCGGGCGCTTCGGTGGCCGGGTCGGTGTTCTCGCCCTGCGCCTCGGCGCGCTCCTCCAGCCGGCGGCAGGCCTGCCGTACGAAGGCGTCGACGCCGTTGACGGTGACCCGCCCGATGTAGGAGTCGTCGGCCAGGTCCTCGGGGCGCGGGAACGCCAGGGCGGCCAGGGCGAGGTGGGCCAGTCCGTGCAGGAAGCGGTCGCCGGAGTCGGCGGTGGTGCGACGCGCGTAGTCGCCCATGCGGACGGCGAAGACGGAGTCCTCGGCGGCCGTCACGGCCATGCCCGCGCGCGGGGAGACCTCCAGCACGACGAGCCCGAGGCCGGCGGCGACGGCGTCCGCGAGCCGTGCGAAGGCCGGGTCGTCGCGGTAGCGGCGCAGCAGTTCCGTGTACTCCTGGTCGCGGGCGGGCTGCAGTTTGGGCTGCAGTCCGAAGGCGACGAGCCGCGCCGCGTCGGCGGCGTCGGCGGGGGTGACGGCGGCGGGCGCCGACGGGGCCGGGGCCTCCGTGTCACTCCACTCGACGTGCTCGCTCACGGCTTGGGCTCCTTGTCACGTACTCGGTCTCGCTGGTGCTGGGTCATGCCGCTTCCGTCCGGTCCGCGGCCATGCCCGCCGCGTCCAGCAGGGCGGTGCCGACGATCAGGTCGGCGCCGCCGAACTCGGGGTCGTCCAGTTCGGTGCCGTCGTCCACGGCGAACAGCAGCTTCTCCTCGCCCTGGCGGTAGGCGGTGCCGACAGGCGGGCTGGCCGCGTGGACCGCCAGCAGGGCGACCAGGTAGGCCAGGTCGGGGTCGCCGGTCCGGCGGGCCTGCGCCAGCAGTCCGGACAGTCTGCGGGGTGCGTCGGCCGGCAGGTCCAGCAGCTCCATGGCGGTGGCGAGCTGCTCCTCGCTGAACCGGCTGTCGTCCGGGGTCGCGATCAGGTCGGGTTCGGGCATCTCCGCGCCGAGGTGCTCGCGCTCCACCGGCGGGGTCAGCAGGATGTCGACGAGGTCGCCGACCCGCACGGACACCGGGGTGCGCAGCCCCGTGCCCTGGGCGAAGAACGCGTCCGTCACCCGGATCGCCCGCTCCAGGGGCAGCGGGAGCACGGGGGCGACCAGGTGGCCGTACAGGTCGAGGCCGGAGGTCGTGGTGGGCGTGGCGAAGGCCTGCCGGTCCTGTTCGGCGCGGAACAGCGGGCCGGCCTCCAGGAGGCGGGACTGGAGCTGGGTGTGCCGCCGGATGCAGTCCTTGACGATGTCCACCAGTTCGGCGGCGCGGCGCTTGTTCTCGGAGTCCTCGGTCTCGTCGCGCGCCTTGCGGATGTTGGTGAGGATCGCGTTCTCGTGGCGGTAGCGGTCGGCCACGTGGTCCAGGGCCTCGGCGATCATGTCGGGCACGGCGTTGAGCCAGTCGACCGCGCGCACGTTGCGCCGGGTGGCCTCCAGGGCGCGGCGCAGGGTCTCCGAGTACTGCACGGTGCGGTAGCGGGCCTGTTCGGCGGCGAGCTGGGCGTCGGCGAGGCGGCCGCGGTTGATCAGCACCTCCAGCTTGACCTCGGCGGCGATCTGCGCGCTGGTGACGTCGGTGTCGAGGGCGCCGACCAGGACGTTGACCGCTTCGTCCGTCGTGCGGAGGTAGACCGTGCCGCCGGGGCCGGGCACCTCCTCGATCAGCTTGAAGTCGTAGTCACGGCGGACATAGGTGCCGTCCGGCTCGAAGGTGCCGTAGACCGCGCGGAAGCCGCGGTCGACGCTGCCGACGTTGATCAGGTTCTCCAGGACCCAGCGGGCCACGCGCTCGTGCTCGCCGGCCGGCCGGTGCGGGGCCTGGGCGGCGATGCGCGGGACGAGCCGGGCCACGATCTGCTCGTGGTCGGCGCCCGTGTCGAAGTCCATGTTGAGGGTGACCAGGTCGATCGCGGACAGGGCCACCTCGGCCATGCCGTAGACCGAGTACTCGCCCGCCAGGTTCGCCTTGCGCGCGTCGAGGTCGTGCAGCGGCGCGGTGCAGGCGAGCGCGCGCAGCCGCCGCGCCAGCCCCTCGTCGGCGGCCGGGCCCGGTGCCGGGCGCGGCCCCGCGCTGAGCTGGGGCGGAACGCTGTCCGTCGAAGCAGGCGAAGTCACGGTGCACAGACTAGGTCCTCGGTCTGACAACGACCCAAACGACGCAGAAGCGACGGCCGTCACAGAGACGCGTCAGGACCCGGCGCCGTCCTCGCCGGCCCGCCGCAGGTAGACCTCGACGACCCGGTCGAGCGAGTCCGTGAGATAGGTCTCCAGCAGCCGCTCCGCCCGGCCGTGGTCCCCGTCCTGCAGGGCCCGCAGGATCTGGCGGTTGCGGGCGAGGTAGGGCTCGTGCAGCCGGCGTGGGTCGTCCACGACGTGGAAGGCGAGGCGCAGCTCGGCGAAGACGCTGCGCATCAGCTCGTCGGTGCGCTCGCTGCCGGCCAGCGCGACGAGTTCGCGGTGGAAGTGGATGTTGGAGGTGCCCAGCGCTTTCCAGTCGTTCCGTGCGGTGGCCAGCTCCCCCTCGGCGACGGCGGCGGCCAGCCCGTCCAGGGCGTAGGGCGGCTCGCCGAGACCCCGGACGACGGCGCACTCGACCAGCGTCCGGGTGCGGTAGATGTCCTCGACGTCCGCCACGGTCAGGACCCGCACGAAGACGCCGCGGTTGAGCTCGTGGACCAGCAGGCGCTCGTGGGTGAGCAGCCGGAACGCCTCGCGCAGGGTGTTGCGGGAGACCCCGAGCGCGCCGCCGATGGCGTCCTCCGACAGGCGGGTCCCGGGTGGGAAGAAGCCTTCGGCGATACGGCCGCGGAGGATGTCCGCGACGCGTTCGGCGGTGCTGGTGCGCCCCAGGAGGGCGCGGTCGTCGGTCAGTTCCGACAGCTGCTCTGCCATGCCCGGAATTCAATCGCAGACCTGGGGACGAGACAACGCGGGTATTGAAGGATCGTTGAACGATCCTCTACGGTGCTCGGCAGGACATCGGCACAACTCAGGTACGTCACCGCTCAGTTCCCGCACCCTCCGTCCCTCTCTGCGAGGTGCCCATGAGCACGACTCCCCCGCCCCGGCCCGTGACGCCGGACCTCTCACCCGCCCGGGCCGAACGGGACGCCGGGACCGGCGCGTTCGGCTGGCTGCGCGCCCTGGGCCCGGACGGCCGGCGCGCCTTCGCCGGAGCTTTCGGCGGATATGCCCTGGATTCCTACGACTACTTCACCCTGCCGCTGAGCATGGTGGCCCTCGCCGCGTACTTCGGCCTGGACAGCGGCCAGACCGGCCTGTTCACCACCGTCACGCTGGTGGTCTCCGCGGTCGGCGGCGCCGCCGCGGGCATCCTCGCGGACCGTGTGGGCCGGGTCCGGGCACTGATGATCACGGTGGTCACGTACGCCGTCTTCACCGTGGCCTGCGGCTTCGCGCCCGACTATGAGACGTTACTCGTCTTCCGCGCCCTTCAGGGCCTCGGCTTCGGCGGCGAGTGGGCGGTGGGCGCGGTCCTGGTGGCCGAGTACGCGAGCGCCAGGCACCGCGGCCGTACCCTCGGCGCCGTCCAGAGCTCCTGGGCGGTCGGCTGGGCGCTGGCCGCGCTCGTCTACACGCTGGTCTTCTCCTTCGCCGGCGACGACCTGGCCTGGCGCGTGATGTTCTGGACCGGGGCGCTGCCCGCGCTGCTCGTCGTCTGGCTGCGCCGCCGGGTGCACGACGCGCCCCGGGCCACGGCGGAGCGCGAGCAGAGCGCGCGGCGCGGGTCGTTCGCGGCCATCTTCCGGCCCGGCGGGGCCGACGGCCCCGGGCTGCTGCGCACGACGGTCTTCGCCGGGCTGCTGTCCACGGGAGTGCAGGGCGGCTACTACACGCTGGCGACCTGGGTCCCGACGTACCTGAAGACCGAACGCGGCCTGTCCGTCGTCGGCACCGGCGGCTATCTGGCCTTCCTCATCTCCGGCGCCTTCCTCGGCTATCTGACCGGCGGTCATCTGACCGACCGGCTCGGCCGGCGCCGTACCATCTGGCTGTTCGCGCTGCTGTCCGCCGTGTGCACCCTGGCGTACGCGCACATCCCGCACGGCGCCGACACCCTGCTGCTGGTGCTCGGCTTCCCGCTCGGCTTCTGCATGTCGGCGATCTTCAGCGGCTTCGGCTCCTACCTCAGCGAGCTGTACCCGACGGCGGTGCGCGGCACCGGGCAGGGCTTCACGTACAACACCGGCCGCGCGGTGGGCGCGGTCTTCCCGACCCTGGTGGGGTTCCTGGCCGACGGCTGGGGCGTGGGCGGCGCGCTGGTCTTCGGAGCGCTCGGCTACGGCCTGGCCGCACTGGCGCTGCTCGGACTGCCGGAGACGCGCGGGAAGGAGCTGACATGAGGCGGCAGGAGCGGACCGGCGACCGCCCGGTGACCCTCGTCGACGAGCACGCGCACGCGTGGAGCCCGCGCACCGCGCGCGACCGCTTCCGGCAGGGGCTCGCGGGCCCCACGGCCGGCGTAGCGGCGGGCCACACGCAGGCCAATCTGATCTCGGTGCCGGCCGACTGGGCGTACGACATGCTGCTGTTCTGCCAGCGCAACCCGAAGCCGTGCCCGGTACTGGACGTCACCGACGCCGGTTCGCCCGCCACCGTCTTGGCCGACGGCGCCGACCTGCGCACCGACCTGCCGCGCTACCGGGTGTGGCGGCACGGCGAGTTGGTGGACGAACCGACCGACGTGCGGGCGCACTGGCGCACGGACCTGGTGTCGTTCCTGCTCGGGTGCAGCTTCACCTTCGAGTGGGCGCTGGCCGCGGCGGGCGTCCCGATCCGGCACGTGGAGCAGGGCCGCAACGTGCCCATGTACGTGACCGGCAGGCAGTGCCGCCCCGCGGGCCGGCTGCGCGGGCCCATGGTGGTGTCGATGCGCCCGGTGCCGCCGGAACACCTGCGCACGGCGATCCGGGAGAGCGGCCTGCTGCCGGCCGTGCACGGCGGCCCGGTGCACTGCGGTGATCCCGCGGTCCTCGGCATCGAGGACCTCTCCCGCCCCCACTTCGGCGAGCCGGTGGACGCGGCGCCCGACGACATCCCGGTGTTCTGGGCCTGCGGGGTCACTCCGCAGGCCGCGGTGACGGCCTCGCGGCCGCCGTTCGCCATCACCCACGCGCCGGGCCAGATGTTCCTGACCGACGCCCGTGACGACCAGTACCGCGTGGTCGGCGTCGACTGACACCGGCCGCGCACCCGCCTCGTCAAGGACCGAAAGAGAACGAAAGAGAACGAGGACCATGACCGCGATCGATCTGAACGCCGACCTCGGCGAGGGTTTCGGCCGCTGGCGGCTGACCGACGACGAACGGCTGCTGTCCGTCGTCAGCAGCGCCAACGTCGCCTGCGGGTTCCACGCAGGCGACGCGGCCACCATGCGCCGGGTGTGCGAGCTGGCCGCCGCGCGCGGGGTGACGATCGGCGCGCAGGTCTCCTACCGGGACCTCGCCGGGTTCGGGCGGCGCGCCATGGACGTGCCGCCCGCCGAACTGGCGGCCGAGGTGGCCTATCAGATCGGCGCCCTGGAGGTGTTCGCCCGGGCCGCGGGAGCGCGCGTGGCGTACGTCAAGCCGCACGGCGCGCTCTACAACCGGGTCGTGCACGACGAGGAGCAGGCCGCGGCGGTGGTCGACGGGGTGCTCCTGGCCGGCGGCGCGCTGCCGGTGCTGGGCCTGCCGGGCTCGCGGGTGCTGGACCTGGCCGCGAAGGCGGGCCTGCCGGCCGTCACGGAGGCGTTCGCCGACCGGGCCTACACCGACCGGGGCACGCTGGTGCCCCGCGGCAGCGAGGGCGCCGTGGTGACCGATCCCGAGGCCGTCGTGGAGCGTTCGGTGAGCCTCGCGCGCTCCGGTGTGGTCGCCGCCCACTCCGGCGCGCGGATCGAGGTGCGCGCCCGTTCGCTGTGCCTGCACGGCGACACTCCCGGCGCGGTGGAGCTGGCCCGCCGGGTGCGCGAGCGCCTCACGGCGGCCGGGGTACGGGTGGAGGCCTTCGCATGAGGGCGCTGCCCGTCGGCGACGACGCGCTCCTGGTGGAGCTGGACTCGGGCGCCCAGGCGCAGGCTCTGCACGCGGAGCTGCTGCGCCGCCGCGCCGAGGGCGCGCTGGCCGTTCGCGAGATCGTCCCGGCGGCGCGCACGGTCCTGCTCGACGGCCTGGCCGATCCGGCGCGCTGGGCGTCCGAGCTCACCGCCTCGGTGGTGCCGCCCGCTCCCTCGCGCGCGCGTGAAGCGGTGGAGCTGCCCGTGCGCTACGACGGCCCGGACCTCGCCGGGGTCGCCGCCCACTGGGGGGTGTCCGAGCGGGAGGCGGCCCGGATCCACGCGGACACCGAGTTCACCGTCGCGTTCTGCGGGTTCGCACCCGGCTTCGGCTACCTCACCGGTCTTCCCGCCCGTTATGACGTCCCGCGCCGGGCCACCCCGCGCACCTCCGTGCCCGCCGGTGCGGTGGCGCTGGCGGGGCCGTACACGGGCGTGTACCCGCGCTCCTCTCCGGGCGGCTGGCAGCTGATCGGCAGCACGGAGGCGCTGCTGTGGGACCACGCGCGCGTACCGGCCGCGCTGCTCTCCCCGGGCGCCCGGGTGCGCTTCGTGCCGGTGGGGGACGCGTGAGCGACCGCGCGCTCCTCGTCGTACGGGCAGGTGCGCTGACCACCGTGCAGGACCGCGGACGGCCGGGGTACGCGCATCTGGGCGTGCCCCGCTCCGGGGCGCTCGACCCGGGTACGGCGGCCCTGGTCAACCGGCTGGCCGGCAACGGTCCTGACGCCGCCGTGCTGGAGACCACCCTCGACGGCTGCGCCCTGCGCCCGCGTTCGGCGGTCACGGTGGCGGTCGCGGGCGCGCCCTGCCCGGTCTCGGTGGACGGCCGCCCCGCCGCCTGGGGCGCCCCCGTGGCGGTGCCCGCGGGGGCGCTGCTGGAGGTGGGGGCCGCCGTGGCCGGGGTACGCGCGTACGTGGCCGTGTCCGGCGGCATCGCCGTGGAGCCGGTGCTCGGCAGCCGCGCCACCGACCTGCTGTCGGGCCTCGGGCCCGCGCCGCTCGCCGACGGCACGGTGCTGCCGCTCGGTGCCCCGGCCGGTCCGCCCGCGCGCGTGGACGGTGTCCCGCGGCCGCGGCCGCCGGCCGAGCTCGTGCTCCGGGTGATCCCGGGGCCGCGCGCCGACTGGTTCACGGCGGGCGCGCTCCGGGACCTCGCCACGCGCGCGTACCGGGTGTCCTCCGCGAGCAACCGGATCGGGCTGCGCACCGAGGGGCCCGCCCTGGAACGGGCCAGGACCGGCGAGCTGCCCAGCGAGGGAATGGTGCTCGGCGCCGTGCAGGTGCCGCCGGACGGGCGTCCGGTGGTGTTCCTGGCGGACCATCCGACCACCGGGGGCTACCCGGTGATCGCCGTGGTGCGCGCAGCGGACCTCCCGGCGGCCGCACAGGCGGCCCCGGGCACCCCCGTCAGATTCGTACCGGTGCGCCGCCGCTGAGTCCCGCCGCCGGGCCCGGGCCCCCCCGACGGCAGCGCGGCCAGCGCCTCGGACACCGCCGTGCAGCTACCGCCGGACGGCCGCCCCACGGTCCTCCTCCCCAACCGCCCGAGCAGCGGGGGCTATCCCGTGATCGCCGTGGCCCGCGCCGCCTTCCTCCCTGCGCCCGCACAGGCGGCCCCGGGCACCCCCGTCAGATTCGTACCGGTGCGCCGCCGCTGAGTCCCGCCGCCGGGCCCGGGCTCCCCCGACGGCAGCGCGGCCAGCGCCTCGGCGACGGCGGAGGAGGCGCGCAGGTCGAGCCGGGCGCTGGTGCCCCGAGCGTGGTGGCCCAGCTCGTCGGCGGCCAGCCGCAGCAGCTGGGGCAGCAGGTCGTCGCAGCGCCGGACCACCCAGCCGGTGCCGGCGGTGGCGAGCCACCACAGCCGGGCCGCCCGGGTCGGCGCCGGGAACTCCGGCTCGGGCGACGGCGGCGCGCCGGTGGCCAGTCCGGACGCGCTCAGCAGGGCGTGGAAGCGCACCGCGAACTGCCGGTGGCCGCGCTCGCCCGGGTGCAGCCGGTCCGCGCTCCACAGGGCGCGGTCGGTGAGCCAGGCGCCCTGGGAGGCGTGCAGATGGACGGCGCCGTAGCGGTCGGACAGCGCGTGGACGACCGCGTTGACCGCCTGCTGGCGGCGGGCCAGCGGGCGGGCGAGGGCGCCGGGGAGTCCGAGCATCGCGCCGGGGTCGGGCAGGCAGGCGGTGAGCAGAGTGGCGCCCTGGCCGGTGAAGGCCGCGCAGACGGCGTCGAGGCGGGCGGCCACGGCCCGGACGTCGAAGGTGCGGCGCAGCGTGTCGTTGACGCCGACGACCACGGACACCAGGTCGGGACGGAGGGCGAGGGCGGCCGGTGTCTGCCGTTCGCGCACGTCCCGCGTCTGCGCCCCGCTGACCGCGAGGTTGGTGAACTCCACCTGCCCGGGGTCGGCGGCGAGGCCGTCGGCGAGCAGCGACGCCCAGCCGCGCCACCCGCCGCCGACGGGGTCTCCCACGCCTTCGGTGAGCGAGTCCCCGAGCGCCACGAAGCGGACGGGTCTCATACGGCGCCCTCCCGCGCGGCGGGCCGGGCCGGCGCCTCCCGCCGGCCGAGCACCTCGGTGTCGTGCGCCGCGAGGAAGGCCTCGACGGCCGTGCCCCAGCCGAAGCACTCCGCCCGCGCGCGTGCCGCCTCGCGGCGCTCGCGCCCGGGACGCGACAGGACCGCCTCGACGGCGTCAGCGAACGCCTCCGGGCGATCGGCGGCGGCCGCGCCGGCGGCGCCGATCACCTCGGGCAGCGCCGACGAGGCGCTGGCCACCACGGGGGTGCCGCACGCCAGGGCCTCCAGCGCGGCCAGCCCGAAGGTCTCGGCGGGCCCGGGGGCCAGGCACACGTCGGCGGACGCCTGGAGCGCGCCCAGCGCGGCCCGCCCGGAGACGTGCCCGAGGAAGGTCACCGGCAGCCCGCGTTCCCTGGCCCGCTGTTCGAGGCGGGCGCGCAGCGGGCCGTCCCCGGCCACCACGAGCACCGCGCGCCGTCCACGCCGCACGAGCTCCTGGAGGGCGTCCAGGGCGGTACCGGGGCGCTTCTCGACGGAGAGCCGGGAGCAGAGCACGAGCAGCGCCTCGGCGCCGCGCGCGTGGCGTGCGCGCAGCGCCGCGTCGCGCAGCGCGGGGTGGCGTTCCATCAGGTCGACGCCGAGCGGCGCGCGTACGACGTTGCGGGCGCCGATCCGTACGAACTCGCGCTCGGCGTACTCCGTGGTGCACACGATCCGCGAGTAGACGTGCGCGGTGCGGGTGTTGAGGGAGTCGGCGGTCCGCCGGGCGAGGTGGTCCGGCAGGCCCCAGGTGCGCAGGACGCCGTCGGCGGTCTCGTGCGAGACCATCACGGACGGCACGCGGGCGCGGCGGCCCCAGCGGCCGGTCCACCGCAGCGTGGTGCGGTCGGAGACCTCGAGGCGGTCGGGGGCCAGGTCCTCAAGGAGGGCGGTCACGCGCCGCCGGTCGGTCAGGACGCGGTAGCCGCCGGTGCCGGGCAGCACCGGTCCGGGCAGGGTGACGACCCGTCCCTGCTCGGTCTCGTGGTCGGTGTACCGCTCGCCCGGCACGATCAGCACCGGTTCGTGTCCGGCGGCCAGGTAGCCGCGGCCCAGTTCGCGCAGGGCCGTGCGCAGGCCGCCGGAGGCGGGGGTGACGAAGTTGGCGAGCCGGACGATGCGCAGAGGTGTGCCGGTCATGCCGCCACCGCCGTCCGGCGTGCCGCGAGCACGTCCTCGTAGTGCCCGATGAGCTGGTCGCCGACGGCGGCCCAGGTGCGCTCGCGCACCCGGGCCCGCCCGGCGGCGCCGTACGCGGCCCGCAGGCCCGGATCGGCGGCCAGGGCGGTGACGGCCCCGGTGACGGCGGCCGCGTCATGCGGCGGGACGAGCAGTCCGGTGCGGCCGTGGTCGACCAGGTCGAGCGGGCCGCCGGCGGCGGGCGCGACCACCGGCACCCCGCTGGCCATGGCCTCCTGGACGGTCTGGCAGAAGGTCTCGAAGGGGCCGGTGTGCACGAACAGGTCGAGCGACGCGAAGATCCGGGCGAGTTCGTCGCCGGTCCGGCGGCCCAGGAAGACGGCGCCGGGCAGGGCCTCGGTGAGCGGGGCCCGGCTGGGGCCGTCGCCGACCACCACGAGGCGGACGCCCGGAAGTCCGGCGACGCCCGCCAGGAGTTCGACGTGCTTCTCGGGGGCGAGGCGGCCGACGTAGCCGACGATCAGTTCGCCGTTCGGGGCCAGTTCGCGGCGCAGGGCCGCGTCGCGGTGGTCCGGCCGGAACCGGGCGGTGTCGACGCCGCGCCGCCACAGCCGGACGCGGGGCACGCCGTGTGCCCGGAGGTCGTGCAGGGCGGCGCTGGAGGGGGCGAGGGTGCGGTCGGCGGCGGCGTGCACGGAGCGGATCCGCCGCCAGGCGGCGGCCTCGCCCGCGCCCATGTAGGTGCGGGCGTATCCGGCCAGGTCGGTCTGGTAGACGGCGACGGCCGGAACGCCGAACCGGGCGGCGGCCGCCATGCCGCGGACGCCGAGGACGAAGGGACTGGCGAGGTGGACCACGTCGGCGCGGTGCCCGGTGAGCGCCGCACCGAGGCGGCGGCTGGGCAGGGCGACGCGGACCTGGGGGTAGCCGGGGAGCGGGAGGGAGGGGACGCGGACGACGGGGCACGGCGCCTCGAGTGCGTCCGTCCTGGTGCCGGGCGCGGTGGCCGGCGCGACGACGAGCGGGAGGTGACCGCGATCCACGAGGTGCCGGGCGGTCTGGAGCGCGCAGTGGGCGACGCCGTTCACATCGGGGGGAAAGGATTCGGTCACGATGACGACACGCATACGGGTGTTCTCGCCGTGCCGGACGTGGCCGCGTCAACGTCGATCTTTCCGGCCGGGGAACGTCCCGTGAGCGTTGGATCGCGCACCCGCGCGGGTCAGGCGGCCGCCATGCCCGCCTGACCCGCGGGTCACCCGGTGTTCACCCGGCGGGCGGTCCCCCGCCCGTACCGGCTGCCGTCGTCGGAGCCCGGTCGGCTCACACGGCTGGTGCGTCCGGTCCGAAGCGGCTGCGGACGGCCGTCTGCACCTCGTCCTCCTCGGCCGGGTCGGCGGCGAGGCGGCGGAGCCGTTCGACGACCCGGGTGTCACCGGTCTCGGCGTGCCGGGCGGCCAGTTCCCGGGTGGTCTCCTCGCAGTCCCACAGGCACTCGACGGCGAAGCCGGCGGCGAAGGAGGGATCGGTGGCGGCGAGGGCGCGGGCGGCGCGGCCGCGGAGGTGGGAGGAGGCCGTCTCGCGGTAGACGTGACGCAGGACGGGGGCCGCGCAGGCGATCCCCAGGCGTCCGGCGCCGTCGACCAGGGTCCACAGCGTCGGGGCGTCCGGGCCCTCGCCGCGTACGGCCTCGCGCAGGGCGCCGAGGACGAGGGCGCTGTCCTTGGCCCCGCCACGGCAGGCGAGCATGCGGCCGGCCGCGGCGCCGAGGGCGTCGGGGCGCTGGGCCCAGCGGCGGGCCCGCTCGACGGCGGCGATGCTGCACATGCGTTCGAAGGCGTCGACGGCGGCCTCCACGACGGGCACGGACCCGTCGGCCACGGCCTCCTCGATCAGGGCGAGGGCGTCGGGGTCGTTGCTGTCGGCGAGGTAGCGCAGTGCCGTGCAGCGGGCGCCCTCGGTGCCCGACCTGGCGGCCTGGAGGATCTCCGGCCGGTCCTCGGGGCCGGCCACGGCGACCAGGCAGCGGGCGGCCGGCACATGGAGGGCGGCACCGCGCTCGACGCCCTGCTGGGCCCAGTCGAAGACGGCGCGCACGCTCCACCCGGGGCGCGGCCCGGTGGGCCGCATCTGGCGCTGCCAGCGGTCGAAACAGCCGGCCTCGTGGGCGGCACGCACGCGTGCGGCGATCGGTTCGCGCGGATCCTCGGCCCACAGCCGCCATGGCCGCGGCTCGAAGGCGTCCCGTACGGCGACGGCCAGTTCGGCCTCGCCCTCGGGATCGGTGGCGAAGCGGGCCAGTACCGGGGCGGCGAGGGCGCGCAGGCCCGCGTCGTCGTCCCGGAGGGCCAGCTCGTCCAGGGCCCAGGCCCAGTTGGAGCCCTGGGCGGCGTACCTGCGCAGCAGTTCGAGCGCGTCCCGCCTGCCGTAGGAGGCGAGGTGCCCGAGGACCGCCAGGGCGAGCCCGGTACGGGACTCCTCGTCGTCGAGGACGTCCTCGGGGTCGAAGAGGTGCGCCTCGAGCGCGTCCAGCTCGCCGTTCAGGTCGAGGTAGAGGCGGGCGTAGTAAAGGGAGCGGTTCTCCACCTGCCAGTCGTGGCGGGGGTCGCGGAGCACACAGTGGTTCAGGGCCGCGAGCGCTTCGGCGCGCGGTGCGGTGAGCGCGTGCAGTGTGCCGTCGCCACGGCCCCGCTGGAGCAGGCCGAGCAGCGTACCGCTGGGCGCTATGACCGGATCGAACATGGGAAACAGCCTCACATCAAGCGTCGACGCAACCGGGAAACACGCACTACCTGGCCACGTGACACAACGTCGGAGCGCCCGCCGTCTCTTGCTTGCTGTAGACCATCTCTCTCTGCCTCTCGTCGGTGGCCCATGCGGACCGCATCACGGCCCGCGCGGTGCGGCAACACCTGCCCGGCCATCGCGTCCGTGAATCACGTCGTCATGATGACCCGCGCTGTGAGCTGCCGCGACCGTATTTCCGGCGGCCTTGTACCGCCTCCCCCGTTTTCCGTGTCGTACCTGCTCAGGACGTTCGCGTCAGTGTGTGCCGAACAGTTCCAGAATTTCCGTCTTGCCGAACATACGGGCCGTGTCGACGGCCGAGGGGGTTCCCGCGGCCGGGTCGGCGCCGGACCCCAGGAGCGCCTTGATGACATCGGTCTCGCCCTTGAAGACGGCACCGGCGAGCGGGGTCTGGCCCCGGTCGTTGATCCGGTCGGCGTCCGCGCCCCGGGCGAGGAGGGCACGTACCGCGTCGGCGTGCCCGTGGTAGGCGGCGAGCATCACGAGGGAGTCGCCCCGGTCGTTGGTGAGGTTGGCCGGAACGCCCGCGTCGACATAGGCCACCAGTTCCTCCGTCCGGCCCTGCCGGGCCAGGTCGAAGATCTTGGTCGCCAGCTCCACGACCTCGGGGTCGGGGGCTTCACTCATCGGCCGGACCGCCTCTCGTTACAACCGTTCAGGTGAATCGCAAGGGTACTGGCTCGCGCCTCACATGACCCGAAGTGCCCGAGGTAAAGATCACCGCAGGCCCGGCCGGACGCAAGCGCCCTGCTCAACCGGCCCACCGAGGGCTCCACCAGCCGGTGGAAAAGGACGGAAATTCACCCAGTTGCACCTTTTATAGTATAGATACATGCTGTGATCCTGGAAGAACTCAGGGTGACTGTCCCCTTCGACACCAGGAGGCCCCGAATGATCCTCTCCATCTCAGGCGTCATGCTGCTCGGCGTCGTCGTCTTCCTCTTCTTCCGCAAGGACGGCCTCAAGGGCTCGCACGCATGCACGTCGGCCCTGTTCGGCTTCTACCTGGCCAGCACGGGCATCGCGCCGAGCATCAAGGCCGGCGGCGAGAGTCTGGCGAGCCTCCTCGGTGGCATCAAGTTCTGACGCCCACGTCCCGCCCGTACGCACCATCAGGAGACAGCAGTGGCCCGGCGCCCTCTTCCCCGCATTCTGAGCAAAGACAGCGCACAGATCGCCCGGACGCAGATCGCCCGGAGCCGGGAACTGGCCCGGACGGCGGCCGACAGTGCCACCGATGTCCTCCACCCGCTGATCACCGTCTCGCGCGGGCTGCGCCGGCTGGCCTCGGCCGGGCGGCGCAGATGGGTCGAGACACCCAAGGACAAGCGCGGGCCGCTGCTGTTCCTGGCGGCCTCCGTGGTCCTGGTCGTGGTGCTGGCACCGTACGGACCGCTGCTCGCCGCCATCGCCCTGATGGCGGCGGCGGCATGGCAGGGCCGCGACCGCACCCCGCCGGCGCCGGACGGGCCCGACGAGTCGCAGGCCGAGCGGCTGCGATCCCTGTACGAGGCGCTGGTGCCCTACTTCTCCACCGAGGGGGACCCGGCGCCGCTGTACACCCACGGCGGGGAGTGGGAGAAGGCTTTCGACACGCACGAGTTCGACGACGGCGGACGCGTCGGTCATCTTGTGATCCGCTACCCCGCCTACTTCCCGGACGGCGAGAGCGAGGCCCGGGCACGGGTCGAGCAGCTGCTCGCCGCGAAGGCGGGGCGGGGCCGCGAGTACCACTTCGCGTGGGACGAGGAGGGCAACCGGCTGACGGTGACCGTCCTGGCTCCCCTGCCCACCGACATCGCCGCCCAGCGCTTCGTCACCGCGCCGGGCGAGACGGTCCTCGGCTTCACCGACCCCACCGAGGTGCAGCGCACGCTCCCCCTCTCCTACGGGGACGAGCAGCGCGACACCCCGCCGGTGGTCTGGCGGACCGGTCTGCGCTCCACCGAGCCGCACCTGCTGGCCATGGGCCACCCCGGTAGCGGTACCTCGACCCTGCTCCGCTCGATCGCCCTGCAGGCGCTCCGGCACGGCGACGTACTGATCGCCGACGGCGGCGGCACCGGCGAGTACGCCTGTCTGATCGGCCGGGACGGCGTGCTGGCCGTGGAGTGCGCGCCGGCCGGCGCGCTGGCCAGCCTGGAGTGGGCCGCGCAGGAGACCGAGCGGCGCCTCGTCGCCATCAACCGGGCCCGGCAGGCGGGCGACCCGCCGCCGGAGGACACCCGGCGCCCGCTGTGGCTGCTCCTGGACCGGCCGACCGTCTTCACCCACCTCACCGCGGCGGAGGGCCGCAAGGACCCGCAGACCCTGCTGCAGATGCCGCTGCGGCACGGCCGCGCGGCGAACGTCACCGTGGTCGTGGCCGAGCAGTTCGAGAGCGCGGAGGCGCTGAGCGACGCGGTACGCCAGCACACGCGCGCGCGGGTCGTGCTGGGACCCGCGTCGCCCGAGCAGCTGCGGACCGTCCTCGGGGCGCCGCCGCACACGACCCCGCTGGCGCAGGTGCCGCCCGGGCGGGGGTACGCGCGGCTGGGCACGGGTCCCGTGCACCGGCTCCAGGTGCCGTCGACCCCGGACCCGTACGACGACGCGACCGGTGACGCGGACCGGCAGGCGGTGTCCGCGCTGCTGCCCCCGCGCACGACCCCCGCGGACGCGGCACCGGCGGAGCCGGTCGAGCCGACCGCACCCGTGGAGACGGTCACCCCGATCGAAGCGGCCCCGCTCGCCGCGGAGGCGATGGCAGCCGAGAGCTCCTGAACGGCGCTTCCCGGCGACTGACGGCGGCTCCCTGGCCCCGCTGGCCGCTGGGCCGCTGGGCCGCTGGCAAGCCACGAACGTCCGCGACGCCTCCGCGCCGCCCGTCGCCCGCAGGCGGGCGGCGTCCGCCGGCCAGGCCTCCCGGCCGCCGAGCCGCCCCCGCCCATCGCCGCCGCTTCCCCCGACGGGTACGGCCTCCCTGCCCCCAAGCCGGCGGGCTCCAGCGGGCCAGGAATCCCCGCGGGCACGGCGGACCGAGGGGCTTGGTCAGAGCGGGGGGCTCGGGGCCGGCCCAGTCTCCCTAAGCCACGAACGTGCGCGGCGCCTCCGCGCCCCCCGTCGCGCCCGTTTCCACCAGGCGGGCCGCCGCCGCGAGGCGTACCGCCGCCTCCTCCGCCACCGCTCCGCCGACCGTGAACGGCAGGCGGACGTAGCCCTCGAAGGCGCCGTCGACGCCGAAGCGCGGGCCCGAGGGGACCCGGACGCCGACCCGCTCCCCCGCCTCGGCCAGCCGCGAACCCGACAGGCCACCGGCCCGGACCCACAGGGTCAGACCGCCGTCGGGCACCTCGAACTCCCAGTCCGGGAGCTCACGCCGGACCGCGGTCACCAGGGCGTCGCGGTTCTCGCGGGCCTGGGCGCGGCGCAGGTCGAGGGCCTGTTCCCAGCCGCCGGTGCTGAACAGCCAGTTCACGGCGAGCTGCTCCAGCACGGGGGTGCCGAGGTCGGCGTACGCGCGGGCGGCGACCAGGCTGCGGATCACGTCGGGGGCCGCGCGCACCCAGCCGATCCGCATGCCGGCCCAGAACGCCTTGCTCGCGGAGCCGACCGTGATGACGGTCGAGCCCGCCGGGTCGAAGGCGCAGACCGGGCGGGGCATCCCGCCGTCCGCGTACTTCTCCTCGAGCCACAGCTGGCCCATCGTCTCGTCGGCGACGAGGACCGTCCCCGCCGAGCGGGCCGCGTCGACCATCCGGCGCCGCTGGTCCTCGTCGGCGAGCGCGCCGGTCGGGTTGTGGAAGTCGGCGACGACGTAGGCGAGCCGGGGCGCGGACTCGCGCAGGACCTGGCGCCAGCGGTCCATGTCCCAGCCCGACAGCCCCTCGGCCATGGCGACAGGGACGAGCCGCGCGCCCGCCTCCCGCATGAGCTGGAGGATGTTGGCGTAGGACGGCGACTCGACGGCGATGCGCTCGCCGCGACCCCCGAACAGGTGGCAGATCGCGTCGATGGCGCCCATCGCGCCCGTCGTCACCATGATCTGCTCGGGCATCGTGGGGACCCCGCGCGCGGTGTAGCGCTCGGCGATCATCGCGCGCAGGGCGGGCAGCCCGGCCGGGTAGTCGCCGTGGGTGTGGGCGTAGGGCGGGAGCTCCTCCAGTGCGCCCTGGACCGCGCGGGTCAGCCACGGCTCGGGGGCCGGGAGCGAGGCGCAGCCCAGGTCGATCACCGAGCCGAGGGCCTCCGGCGGCAGGGGCTCCAGACCGCGCGCGGGCAGCGGGTTGCCCGCCGGGACGGCGGTCCAGCTGCCCGCGCCGCGCCGGGACTCCAGGAAGCCCTCGCCGCGCAGCGCCTCGTAGGCGGCCGCCACCGTGGTGCGGCTGACCGAGAGACTGAGGGCCAGCTCGCGCTCGGCGGGCAGCCGGGCGGCGACCGGGACGCGTCCTTCGAGCACCAGGAGCCGGATGCCGTCGGCGAGCGCGCGGTAGGCGGGCGGACGGCGCGTGCCGGGGGCCGGGCGGTCCTGCTGGGAGTTGAGCAGCCGCGCTAGCTGTGCGGCCCCTACCGCTGAGGTCCACTGAGCCACTACGATCAGTCCACCTTCCCCGAATTGGCCATGGATGGGGTTCGATCCCACGCCACAGAGTGTCATGCATCAGGCCACCGCCACCACCCAGGGGGGTATCTCGTGTCCACTCACGGCGGACTCGGACGACGACTGACGCAGTTGTACGCGGGGCTCGCGCTGTACGGCGCGAGTTCGGCGCTGCTCGTGGCGTCGGGGCTGGGCCTCGAGCCCTGGAACGTGCTGCACCAGGGACTGGCCGAGCTCACCGGGCTGACCATCGGCGTGGTGTCGATCGTGGTGGGGGCGGGGGTGCTGCTGCTGTGGATACCGCTGCGCCAGCGGCCCGGCCTCGGCACGGTCTCCAACGTCTTCGTCGTCGGCCTGGCCATGGACGGCACCCTGGCCCTGCTGCCCGACGTGCACGGCCTGGCCGTCCGGGTGCCGCTGCTGGTGGCGGGCATCGTGCTGAACGGCGCGGCGACCGGCCTGTACATCGCGGCGCGCTTCGGCCCGGGCCCGCGCGACGGCCTGATGACCGGGCTGCACCGGCGCACCGGCCGTTCCCTGCGGCTGATGCGGACGGCGGTCGAGGTGGCGGTGGTGGTCACCGGCTTCGCGCTGGGCGGCACCGTCGGAGTCGGCACCCTGCTGTACGCACTGTCCATCGGGCCGCTGGCCCAGCTCTTCCTGCGGGTGTTCGCCGTTACCGCGGCACCGGACGTCAGTACGGTCGTTGCCGAGGGGACACCGGAGCGAGCGATACTGCCTTCGTGAGCACCACGACGCGGCACGTACGCCACCCGTACCTGGACCACCCCGGCCCGATCGCCTTCGCCCACCGCGGCGGGGCCGCCGACGGCCTGGAGAACACCGTGGCGCAGTTCGGGCGCGCGGTCGAGCTGGGCTACCGGTACATGGAGACCGACGTGCACGCCACGGCCGACGGCCGGCTCGTCGCCTTCCACGACACGACCCTCGACCGGGTCACCGACGGAGCGGGCCGCATCGCCGACCTGCCGTGGCAGGACGTGCGCCAGGCACGGGTGGGCGGGCGGGAGCCGGTGCCGCTCTTCGAGGAGCTCCTGGAGACCTTCCCCGGCGCCCGCTGGAACGTGGACGTCAAGGCGGAACCCGCCCTGCGGCCGCTGCTGGAGCTGATCGAGCGGGCCGGCGCCTGGGACCGGGTCTGCGTGGGCTCCTTCTCCGAGGCGCGGGTGCTGCGGGCGCAGCGGCTGGCCGGGCCCCGCCTGGCCACCTCGTTCGGCACCCGCGGGGTGCTCAGCCTGCGGCTGCGCTCCTGGGGGCTGCCCGCCGCGGTGCGCAGGTCCGCCGTGGCCGCACAGGTTCCGGAGGCGCAGTCGGGCGTCCCGGTGGTCGACCAGCGCTTCGTCCGCGCCGCCCACGCGCGCGGGCTGCAGGTGCACGTGTGGACGATCAACGAACCGGCGCGGATGCACCGGCTCCTCGACCTGGGGGTCGATGGCATCATGACCGATCACATCGACACGTTGCGCAAGGTCATGGAGGACCGCGGCGTCTGGGTCTGAGAGCCCGGGACGACCGGCCCGCGCCTTCGCACGGCACTCCGGCGGGGAAGCGAGGGCACGGGTGGGCACCGAGACCGTGCGGGCGGGGGCGGCCGACGAGGCCGCGGGACTGAAGCGCGAGCAGCGCGGCTGGTACTTCTACGACTGGGCCTGCTCGGTCTATTCGACGAGCGTGCTGACCGTGTTCCTCGGGCCGTACCTCACTGCGGTCGCCGAGCGGGCTGCGGACGCCGACGGCTATGTGCACCCGCTGGGGGTGCCGGTCAGGGCGGGGTCCTTCTTCGCCTACTCGGTGTCCCTGTCGGTGATCGTGGCGGTCGTGCTGATGCCCCTGGTGGGCGCGGCGGCGGACCGCGGCGGCCGCAAGAAGCCGCTGCTCGCGGCGGCGGCGTACACGGGGGCGGCCGCGACCACGGGCCTGTTCTTCCTCGACGGCGACCGCTATCTGCTGGGCGGCGCGCTCCTCGTGGTGGCCAACGCGGCGCAGTCCGTGGGCATGATGCTCTACAACTCCTACCTGCCGCAGATCGCCGCCCCCGAGGAGCGCGACGCGGTCTCCTCCCGGGGCTGGGCCTTCGGGTACGCGGCGGGCTCCCTGGTCCTCGTGGTCAATCTGGTCCTGTACTCGGCGCACGACTCCTTCGGGCTCTCCGAGAGCGGCGCGGTCCGGGTCTGCCTGGCCTCGGCAGGGCTGTGGTGGGGCGCCTTCACCCTGGTGCCGCTGCGCCGGCTGCGCGACCGGCACGCGCGCGTGGAGGGGGCCACCGTCCCGGGACTGCGCCAGTTGGCGGCGACCGTCCGGGACATGCGCCGGTATCCGCTGACGCTCGCCTTCCTGCTGGCCTACCTGGTCTACAACGACGGCATCCAGACGGTGATCTCGCAGGCGTCGGTCTACGGCTCGGAGGAACTGGGTCTCGGGCAGTCCACCCTCATCGGCGCGGTACTGCTGGTGCAGGTGCTGGCGGTGGCGGGCGCGCTGGGCATGGGGCGGCTGGCCCGGACGTACGGGGCCAAACGGACGATCCTCGGTTCGCTGGTGGCCTGGACGGTCACGCTCGGGGCCGGCTACTTCCTGCCCGCCCGGGCGCCGGTGTGGTTCTTCGTGCTGGCCTCCGGCATCGGTCTCGTCCTCGGCGGCAGCCAGGCGCTGTCCCGGTCGCTGTTCTCCCATCTGGTGCCGCCGGGCAAGGAGGCCGAGTACTTCTCCGCGTACGAGCTGAGCGACCGCGGAATGAGCTGGCTCGGTCCCCTGCTGTTCGGCGTGACGTACCAGCTGACCGGGAGCTACCGGTCGGCGATCATCTCGCTGGTGGCGTTCTTCGTGATCGGTTTCGCCCTGCTGGCGCGGGTACCGGTGCGGCGTGCGATCGGCGCGGCGGGCAACCCGGTTCCGGACACGATTTAGCACTCGGCGCGAAAGGGCGGTAGTGTACGCGTTTGGCCTGCCAGGCGGACCGTTACTGCGCGTCAAAGAAGCCGAAACGCTGGGTGACATCTGCTAGCAGATGTGACAAACCGGGCGCCTGTGGGTACAACAAGGGGCGGCTACGACGGCGACGCATGACCCGGAACGGGACTCGGAACGGGAATCTTTACCGCCGACCGGACGTTGACCGGATGACGACGACAGCGACACCTGTCCTGTGGGCGACAAGCCCGGGAGGCACGATTCATGAGTGAGCGAGCTCTTCGCGGTACGCGCCTCGTGGTGACCAGCTACGAGACGGACCGCGGTATCGACCTGGCCCCGCGCCAGGCCGTGGAGTACGCATGCGAGAAGGGCCATCGCTTCGAGATGCCCTTCTCGGTCGAGGCGGAGATCCCGCCGGAGTGGGAGTGCAAGGTCTGTGGTGCCCAGGCACTCCTCGTGGACGGCGACGGCCCTGAGGAGAAGAAGGCCAAGCCCGCGCGTACCCATTGGGACATGCTGATGGAACGGCGCACCCGTGAGGAACTCGAAGAGGTCCTTGAGGAGCGCCTGGCGGTTCTGCGTTCGGGGGCGATGAACATCGCGGTTCACCCGAGGGACAGCCGCAAAAGCGCGTAAGACAAACGAAGAACCGCGGGCGCCGTACGTGACTCACGTACGGCGCCCGCGGTTTTTCCGGCTCTCGAACGGCGCCGAGCCGGCTCAGCGGGTCAGCGGCGGCCGCTGCTCCTCCGGCTCCGGGCCGCGGTCCCTGATGACCTCGCCCTGGACCACCTTGCCGTCGGGGCGGTGGATGCGGACCTGCTGGAAGGCGCCGCCCAGGCCCCCCGGGGCGGCCCGGCGCAGCCCGCGCTCCAGGGCGCTCTCGGTGAGGCGGCTGACGGCCTTCTGGACCGGCGGCAGCAGCAGGAGCAGACCGGCCGCGTCGGAGATCAGGCCCGGGATCATCAGCAGCAGGCCGCCGAGCATCACCAGGCCGTTGCCGCCGCCGCGCTCGGGGGAACCGCCGTCGCGGAGCGCCTCGCCGAGGTTGCGGAACGCGCGGCGGCCCGCACGCTTGATGACCACGGAGCCGGCGATCACGCCCGCCACCAGGAGCAGGAACACGGTCGGGCCGCCCGCCGCGCCCGCGACCAGGGTCAGCAGCCAGATCTCCAGCACCAGCCACACGGCGAGCCCGAGCGGCAGGTACCGGCGCAGCCGGGAGCGGCGCGGCCGGGCGGTGTGCGGGGCGGTGGCGGGACCAGTCGTCATGGTTCCAGTGTGCCTGGCCGCGCCTCAGGGCGGGATAAGCGGGGGCTCAGCCCCCGCCGCTACGGGCTCAGCCCTTGGCGCCCTTGCCCTTGAGCTTGTCGACGCGGTCCCCGACGCCCCAGGCGGTGACCCGCCACAGGGCCTCGACCACGATGTTGCGGCTCATCTTGGAGTCGCCCAGCTCACGCTCGACGAAGGTGATGGGGACCTCGACCACGTGGTAGCCGGCCCTGACGGCGCGGCGGGCCAGGTCCACCTGGAAGCAGTAGCCCTGCGAGGCGACCTCGTCCAGGCCCAGGCCCTCCAGGGTCTCGCGGCGGAACGCGCGGTAGCCGCCGGTGATGTCACGCAGCGGCAGGTCCAGCGCCAGGCGGGAGTAGAGGCTGCCGCCGCGGGAGATGAACTCGCGGGACTTGGGCCAGTTCACCACCCGGCCGCCGGGCACCCAGCGCGAGCCGAGCACCAGGTCCGCGCTCTTGAGGGCGGTCAGCAGCCGGGGCAGCTCCTCGGGCTGGTGGGAGCCGTCGGCGTCCATCTCGACCAGCACGCCGTAGCCGTGCTCCATGCCCCAGCGGAAGCCCGCGAGGTAGGCGGCGCCCAGGCCCTCCTTGCCCCTGCGGTGCAGCACCTGGACGTGGTCGTCCTCGGCGGCCAGCTCGTCGGCGAGCTTGCCCGTGCCGTCCGGGCTGTTGTCGTCGGCCACCAGTACGTGGGCCTCGGGGACGGCCCTGCGCACCCGGCCGACAATGGTCTTGATGTTCTCCGCCTCGTTGTAGGTCGGAATGATCACCAAGGCCGTGCCGAGCGGCCCGAACTGCCTCCCCTGGGCCTTGGCCGCGAGGGTCCCGTCGCCGTCGTTCACTGCTGCCCCTTCATGTCGTACGCAGGCGTCCACCATAGTGGCCCGGGCCTGGGATGACGTGACCCCTCGTTCATACGGGGGTGTCGATTCCACAAGAGTGGGGTAAGAACGTCCTTTTCGGCACCTGTGGCACGCGACGGATGGGGGCCCGGCGCCCTTCGGGCCGACCTGGGACCCGCTGGCTGCGGGTCGACCGAAAGCCGTTGTCTACTGAGCGCCCGGGCCCCACCCGGGTCACACCTTGCCGACCGGCCGGACCGTTCACTCGCCGGCGCGGGCGCTGAGCCTGGCTCCCGGCGACGGTGCCCCGGTGCGGGCACCGTCCTGACCCAGCTGCGCTGCGACGAGTTGCGAGAACGCTCCCCGGTCGGGCGTCCGGTGGTGGACTCGGCCGAACCTACCGGCCCCCGGCCGTCGACTGTCAATAGCCCTCCGACCTGCGCCGACGTCCGCCGTCACCGCGGTGACCAGGGAGGATGCGCAGGTGGGGCGAGGCGGGGACGGCGGACGATCACCACCCCGCCACCCCGGGAGATCACTCGCCCGGCCGTACGAACACCGTCCGTCCGCCCACCACGGTGCGCAGGCAGACCGGCAGGTCGCGGCCCGGGGTCAGGTCGGGCAGTCCGGGAGTCCCGGAGCGCGGGTCGGTCGACCAGCGGGCCACCCGGTCGTCGGGGGCCTGGACGACCAGCTCGTCGGTCCGCCAGACGGCGTAGTCGGCGGGCGCGCCCGGCACCAGGACGCCCGCGTCGTCGCGGCCGACGGCCCGCCAGCCGCCTCGCGTGTGCGCGGTGAACGCGGCGCGCACCGAGACCCGGTGCTCCGGAGTGTGGTGGAAGGCGGCGGCACGGACCGTGCCCCAGGGGTCGAGCGGGGTGACGGGGCTGTCGGAGCCGAACGCGAGGGGCACCCCGGCCCGCAGCAGGGCGGCGAACGGGTTGAGGGAGCGGGCGCGCTCGGCGCCGAGGCGCCGGGCGTACATGCCGTCCTCGCCGCCCCACAGCGCGTCGAAGGCGGGCTGCACGGAGGCGATCAGGCCCAGCTCGGCGAAGGCGGCGACGGTCTCGGGGGTGAGCATCTCGGCGTGTTCGACGCGGTGCCGGGCGGCCCGTACGCGGCCGAGGCCGACCTTCTCGGCGGCGGCGCGCACCCCTTCGACGACGGCGGTCACGGCGGCGTCGCCGATGGCGTGGAAGCCCGCCTGGAGGCCGGTCTCGGTGCAGGCGACGACGTGGGCGGCGATGTCGTCGGCGTCCAGGTAGGCGGTGCCGGTGGCGTCGTTGTCGGCGTAGCGCTGGTGCAGGCAGGCGGTGTGCGAGCCGAGCGAGCCGTCCACGAAGAGGTCGCCGGCGGCGCCCCGCGCGCCCAGCTCGCGGGCCCGGGCGACGCCCTCCTCGCCCTGTTCGGCCCAGTAGCCGACGACGCGCGGGCCCGGCAGTCCGGCGGCGAGCCGCAGCAGGTCGGCGAAGTCGCCCTCGGAGGAGATCCGGGGACCGCCGCACTCGTGCACGGAGCCGATGCCGAGCGAGGCGGCGTGGGCGAGCGCGGTGCGCTGCGCCTCGGCGCGCTGCGCCGGGGTGATGGCCGCGAGGGCGGCTTCGCGCACCACGTGGTGGTCGTCGGCCGTGAGCGGGGCGTCGGTGCGGCCGAGGTCGCCGGGCAGCAGGTCGAGCAGGGCGGTGGTGACGACCGCCGAGTGGACGTCGATGCGGGAGAGGTAGAGCGGGCGGCCGCCGGTGGCGGCGTCCAGCTCCGCGCGCGCCGGCGGCCGGCCGCCGGGCCAGCGGGCGGCGTCCCAGCCGTGGCCGAGCAGCACCCGGTCGTCCGGGCGGGCGGCGGCGAAGTCGCGGACGAGCGCGAGGGCCGCCTCAAGGGAGGGGGCGCCGGACAGGTCGAGTCCGGTCAGGGCGAGGCCCGTGGCGGTGGTGTGCACGTGGGCGTCGGTGAAGGCCGGGGTGACCAGGGCGCCGTCGAGGTCGACCACCTCGTCCACGCCGTCGGCGAAGGCGTCTGCGGCGCCCTCGGAGCCGACCCAGGCGACCTGGCCGCGCTCCACGACCATCGCGGTGGCGAACGGGTCGGCGGGGCTGTGGACCTCGCCGCGGCGCAGGAGGACGGTCTCGGGCTCGGCGGACTGCTCACTCATGCCCGACAGTCTCTCGCGTGCGCGGGAGTCACGTGGCATCGGGGCGGCCGCCGGCCCGGGTCGCCGGGCCGGGGTGTGACGGCCGCGGTCTCGGACCTCGGCGCCCGCGGCCCCATACGCCGGCGCCCCGGCCTCAGACCTTGGGCGGACGCGCCTCGTACGGGGTGGACAGGACGACCGTGGTGCGGGTGGAGACGCCGGCGAGGGTGCGCACGCGGGCCAGCAGCTCCTCCAGCTCGTGCGGGGTGCCGACGCGCACCTTGAGGATGTAGTTCTCGTCGCCCGCGACGCTGTGGCAGGCCTCGATCTCCGGGACGCCGGCGAGCCGGTCGGAGATGTCGTCCGGCGCGCTGGGGTCGAAGGGTTTGACCGAGATGAAGGCGGTGAGCGGCAGCCCGACGGCCTCGGGGTCGACGACCGCGGCGTAGCCGCGGATGACGCCACGCTGTTCGAGCCGGCGCACCCGCTGGTGCACGGCCGACGTGGACAGGCCCGTGGCCTTGCCCAGGTCTGTGTAGCTCATCCGCCCGTCCTTGACGAGCAGCTGCACGATCTGACGGTCCAGCTCCTCCATGGCGCCAAAACCTACCGTGCCTCTGATCTTCTCGGATACCTCGGCAACGCAGGTCACACCGGGTTCGGCACAAAAGCCACCGCACCGGGCACCCAGGAGCGGCATGTGACGAACGACACAGCGGAGGGACGGCCTCCGTGATGGTCTCGTGATTACCGCCGGGACCGGACGGGAAGTGCTTGCTGTGGTCGAGGCCGCAGCGCCGTCACGGCCCAGCCTTAGGGGGAGAATCCCATGCAGAGTGTTAAGCGCCCTGGTCGCTCCACGTCCAAGCGGCACCAGCCGGTTGTCGAGCCCGAGCCGGAGGGCGTCGAACCCGACGCCTACGACGACGATCTCGAGGCCTACGACACCTTCGAGATGTACCGGGTGGTCTGCCCGGACTGCGCCCAGCCGATCGCGCTGCTGGCGGACGAGGAGATCCTGCCGGAGCACGCGCTGTGCGCGTCGCCGTGGAACCCGTTTGGGCTCACGGTCTGCGCGGGCACGGGCCGCGCGGCGGCCGAGGCCCGCCCCGCCGACGAGACCGTCACCCCGCAGGAGCAGGACACCGCCCTGCTGCTCACGCTCCCCCAGGGTCTGAACTGGCGGACGCAGCCCTTCTCGCACGTCGGGGGCCCGGGCTCGCGCCCGATGCGCGTGCCGGCGATGCGCGGCCAGGCCGCCGCCTGAGCCCCCCGCCGGGTCCGCTCAGTACCGGTAACTGCCCTGCACCATGGCGCGCAGACTGTCGTGGTGCAGGATCAGTGTGTCCGGATCCGCCGGGACGGCGGCCTCACCGAAGTGCACCTGGCGGTAGGCGATGCGCAGCATGACGATCGCGTGCCGCAGGGCGGCGTACAGGGTGTGGAACTCCATGTCCCGCGGGGTGTGGCCGGTCAGCCGCCCGTAGCGCGCCTCGACGCGGTCGCGGCGCAGCAGGTCCGGCAGTCCGCGCTGTCCGGAGGCGACCGTGAGGTCCTGGAAGAAGCGGTGCAGGTAGACGGTCCAGCCGAGGTCCACCTCGCGCGGGGCGAGGGCCGCCATCTCCCAGTCCAGCACGGCCACGGGGTCGAAGCCGTCGTAGACGACGTTCCCGATGCGCGCGTCGCCCCAGGTGAGGACGGGGGTGCCGGGGTCGCGCGGCCACAGCCGCTCGAGCCGGTCGAAGGCGGCCTCGATGAGGGGTGAGCGGGCGCGTCCGTCGACCACCCAGGCGTAGTAGGCACGTTGGGCCGTCACGTGGCGGCGCAGCGCGTCGCCTTCGTCCGGGTCCCCGGGCTGCCCCGGCGGCGCGAGGAACCCGGCCTCGGCCGCGGGGGCCTGGTCGTGCAGCCGGGCGAGCAGGCCCACCGTGGCGGACTCCAGGTGCGCACGCTCCGCGTCGCTCGCCGCGTGCAGCCAACTGCCCTCGTAGGTGTAGGGCATGACGTCCGGAGGGACCCGTCCGGCCACCCGCTCCATGACGAAGAACGGCGCCCCGAGCGGCTCCGGGTCCTCCTCCAGCCACAGGGTCCGGGGCACCGGGACGTCGGTGCGGGCGGCCACGAGTTCCAGCGTGCGGTACTGGCGGGCCATGTCGTACTCGGGGAAGACGGTGTACGCCGCGGGGTCGGCCGCGAGCCGCAGCGCGCAGGACCGCGCGGGCGGCCGGGGGTGCTCGATGTCGAAGAGCAGCGTCTCGCTGGACATGCCGTTGGACGCCGGCACGGTGACCCCGGTGGCCCTGGCGCCGGGCAGCCGGGTGCCGAGCCAGCGGGTGAGCCGCCCGGCGAGCTCCTCGGGGTCGCGGGTGCTGGTGCGCGGGCGCGGTGCCGTGGTCATCCGCTCCTCCTCACGGTGCGACCGAGTCGAAGCCGGTGAAGCCGCTGGGGTCGTGGCGGCCGAACGAGCCGTGCTCGAAGATGCCGTGGCCCGTGCGGCCGTCCATCCGGAAGCGGGCGGAGTGGTCGGTCACGCCGTAGGCGGCGAGCGGGTGCGGCGACGTCATGTCGTAGGTACGGCGGTCCACCCAGCCCCGGCCCCGCCAGGTGCCGTGCTGCCAGTCGTCGGCGGGCGGGTAGCCCGCGCCGACCGCGAGCGGGGAGGAGGCCAGCACCTCCACGTCCAGCTCCAGCGGCTCGCGCGGGTCGCCGAGGTGGAGGACGGCGCGCTCGGGGTGCCGGGTCCCGGGGCGGTAGGTGATCTCCGCGTGGGGCCAGCCCAGTTGGCGGTCGCGGTGGCCGGGGCGGACCAGGGTGGCGTCGTTGAGCGAGCGGTGGCCGTCGGCGTCCTCCTGGACGACGATCATCAGGAAGCGGTCCTCGAAGCGGACCGGGCACCAGATCCAGTGGAAGCCCTCGGCCGGGTGCTCCTCGGCGAGCCGGCCGCCGTCCTCCCCCGGTGTCGGCCGCACGCCCCAGCTGCGGTCGCGGGTGCCGGTCCAGTCCCCGGGGGTGACGGTGAACGTGCGGCCGCCGGCCCGGATCGTGCCCTCCGCGGTGCCCGCCTGGACGAATCTGCGTCCTTCCAGGGTGAGCCGGTCGCCGCGGCGCTGGAGGTGGTGCGGCTCCCACAGGGCGGGGAAGGCCGCGGTCCAGGTGAGGTCGTACGACAGCTCGTCGTCACAGACCACGCGCAGCCGCCGCAGGGGCTCCTGGACCTCGATGCGCAGCGGGCCGACGGTGAGCCGCGTCCGGTCCTCGCCGAGCGCGTCGGAGGCGCGGACCGCGTGCAGGGTGCCGCCGGTGCGCAAGGTGGCGTAGGCGTCGATCACCCCGAGGTTGGGGTACACGCCGAGGCCGAGGATGAGCAGGGCCCGGCCGGTGTGGTCGAAGACGTGGAAGATGCAGCGGTCGTAGGCGTTGCGGTCCCCGGTCGCCACGTGCTTCATGGACAGCGGCACCTGGTGCACGGGGTACTCGTCGAGCGGTACGGGACGGTCGTCGGCCACCTGGCCCCCCTCGGACGGATAGCTGACGGTACGTCAGACAACCGTGGGAGGCCAGAGGGGGAACCGGCCGTCGTCGCTGAACTCACGCGCGATTCCGCCGCGCGGTGACCCGACCGGGCCGCGCCGCGTTGTTCCGGGTATGACCCCCATGTACTCGGCGACCGGGCGTCAGCGCCGGATCTTCGTGCCCCGGCCCGCAGAATCGGTTCCGCCGCCCGTGCCGCAGGACCCGCCCATCTACCTGGACCTGATGCGCGCCTGGGCCGACCGGGGGCGCACCCTGCCGGGCCGCCACGACCCGGAGTGGGTCAGGCTGGCGGCCCCGACGGTCCTCAGGGGGCAGTTCAGCGACCCTCCGGCCCTGCCACGTGACGGGCGATGACCATCCGCTGGATCTGGTTCGTGCCCTCGACGATCTGCAGCACCTTGGCCTCGCGCATGAAGCGCTCGGCCGGGAAGTCGGCGGTGTAGCCGTAACCGCCGAGTATCTGCACGGCGTCCGTGGTGACCTTCATGGCCGTGTCGGTGCAGTGCAGTTTGGCCATGGCGGCCTGCTTGGCGAACGGCCTGCCCGCGTCCCGCAGCCGGGCGGCCGCGAGGTAGAGGGCCCGGCCCGCCTCGATCTGGGTGGCCATGTCGGCGATCATGAAGCGCAGGCCCTGGAAGTCGGCGATGGGGCGGCCGAACTGCCGGCGCTGGGTGGCGTAGGCGACCGCCTGGTCCAGCGCGGCCTGGGCCACGCCGATGGCGCAGGCGGCGATGCCGAGCCGACCGGAGTCGAGCGCGGACAGGGCGATGGCGAAGCCCTGGCCCTCCTCGCCGATGCGCCGTTCGTCGCCGACGCGGACGCCGTCGAAGTGGACCTGGGCGGTCGGGCTGCCCTTCATGCCCATCTTCTTCTCGGGCGCGGCGCCGCTGACGCCCTCGGCGTCGCCGGGCACCAGGAAGGCGGTGATCCCGCGCGGGCCGTCCTCGCCGGTGCGGGCCATCACGGTGTAGAAGTCGGCGATGCCGCCGTGCGTGATCCAGGCCTTGGTGCCGGTGATCACCCAGTCGTCGCCGTCCCGGACGGCCTTGGTGCGCAGGGAGGCGGCGTCGGAGCCGGAGGACGGCTCGGAGAGGCAGTAGGCGCCGAGCAGGCCGCCGCCGAGCATGGCGGGCAGGTGCTCCACCTGCTGCTGCTTGCTGCCGTACGCGGCGAGCCCGTAGGAGGCGAGCGTGTGCACGCTGACGCCGAGGCCGACGGTCAGCCGGGCCGCCGCCAGCTCCTCCAGGACCTGGAGGTACACCTCGTAGGGCTGGTCGCCACCGCCGTACTCGGAGTCGTACGGCAGGCCCAGCAGCCCCGAATCGGACAGCAGGGTGAAGACCTCGCGCGGGAAACGTCCGGCGTCCTCCTCCTCGGCCGCCTTCGGCGCGATCTCGCGCTGCGCGATCTCACGGACGAGCGCGAGCAGATCCCTCGCCTCTTCCGTGGGCAGTTGACGCTCCACCGGCTGCGGGTCGCGGTCGGACATGGCGTCGCTCTCCTCCCTGTTCGGGCACATCGGCGGACGTGCGCCTTGGGTGGGGGCGGCTCCGCCTGATCGTTCAGTGGGCCGAGGACACCCGCTCCCGGGTCTCGGAAGCTGCTGACCAGCGGCTGTGCCGTGAGTATGCCCGATCGGCGACCTCCCGTCACCAGTTAACGACCGCTTACTTCAGGAATCCGGCCGGAACCCCGGGTGCCCCCGGATTGGTCCGCACCATTGACGCATTGGTCTAGTCCTCCTACTGTGCATTGCCAACGCTTTACCGCGTTCATGCCAATCGGCGCGCGTTCCCCTCTCCCCCACGAGGAGCCACCCGATGCACAGCACTCCCCACCGCCCCCGCGCCCGTTTCCGGGCTCTGCTCGCCGCCGCCTGTTCCGCCGCCCTCGGTGCCGGACTGCTCGCCGGAGCGGGCACCGCCACCGCGGCCGCACCCACCGCGCCGCAGCTCAAGGCGGGCTCGAAGGTCGTCGGCTACTTCACCGAATGGGGCACCTACGACCGCAAGTACTTCGTCAAGAACGTCGAGACCTCGGGCTCCGCTGCCAGGCTGACCCACATCAACTACGCCTTCGGCAACGTGACCGGCGGCAAGTGCGCGATGGGCGACTCCTACGCGGCCACCGATCGCGCCTACACCGCCGCCGAGTCCGTCGACGGCGTCGCCGACACCTGGGACCAGCCGCTGCGTGGCAACTTCAACCAGTTGCTCAAGCTGAAGAAGAAGCACCCGGGCCTCAAGGTGCTCTGGTCCTTCGGCGGCTGGACCTGGTCCGCCGGCTTCGGCGAGGCCGCGAAGAACCCGGCCGCCTTCGCCCAGTCCTGCTACGACCTGGTGAAGAATCCCAAGTGGGCGGGCGTCTTCGACGGCATCGACATCGACTGGGAGTACCCCAACGCCTGCGGCAACACCTGCGACGCCAGCGGCCGTGAGGCGTTCAAGAACGTCATGGCCGCGCTGCGGTCCAAGTTCGGCTCCGGCAGCCTGGTCACCGCGGCGATCACCGCGGACGCCACCGCCGGCGGGAAGATCGACGCGGCGAACTACGCGGGCGCGGCCCCGTACGTCGACTGGTACAACCCGATGACCTACGACTACTTCGGCGCCTGGGACGCGGCCGGCCCGACCGCCCCGCACTCGCCCCTGAACTCCTACGCGGGCATACCGAAGGCGAACTTCCACACCTCGGCCACCATCGCCAAGCTCAAGGGCCTCGGCATCCCGGCGTCCAAGCTGCTCCTCGGCATCGGCTTCTACGGCCGCGGCTGGACCGGGGTCACCCAGGCGGCACCCGGCGGCACGGCGACCGGACCCGCGGCCGGCACCTACGAGCAGGGCATCGACGACTACAAGGTGCTCAAGACCAAGTGCCCGGCCACCGGCACCGTGGCGGGCACGGCCTACGCCAAGTGCGGCACCGACTGGTGGAGTTACGACACCCCGGCGACCATCGGCACCAAGATGACGTACAAGAACCAGCAGGGGCTCGGCGGCACCTTCGTGTGGGAGCTGAGCGGCGACACCGCGAACGGTGAGCTGATCAAGGCGATCGACTAGCCCGGAACCGGGGTGTGGGCGGGCCGGCGGCGGGCCGGCCTCCGGGGCGGGAGCGGGGGACCACGAGCCTCCGCTCCCTTCCCGTGCCCGGGTCGTTCAGTCCGGGCGGCGGGCCGGCGGCGGGGCCGGGTGGGACGGGTCCAGTTCCTCGACCGCGCGCAGGGCTCCGCCGAGGGTCTTCACCAGCAGCTCGCGCATCGTCTCGCGGGAGAGCGCGGGACGGTCGATCCAGTCCAGGGTGGCCCCCTCGACGCCGCACACCCAGGAGAGCAGGCCCATGCGCGCCAGCGGGGCGATCTCGGCGCGGCCGTAGGCGCCTTCGGCGATGGTGGCGATGATCGCCTCCCGCACACCGTCGCGGATGGCGTGCACCTCGGTGTCGAAGCCGACCCCGCCGCTGACGATGGTGCGGTAGGCGGCCTGGTGGTGCTCGGCGAAGCGCAGGTAGCCGTCGATCGTGCGGTGGACGCGGTCCACGGCGGGCAGCTCCGCACCGCTCGCGGCGAAGTCGACCAGGTCGGCGACGGAGTCCCGGACGATGGCCAGGTAGTAGCCGCGCTTGGACTGGAAGTAGTAGTAGATCAGCCCCTTGGCGACATGCGCCTGGCGGGCGATGTCGTCCATGGACAGCGCGTCGTAGGACGTGTCGGCGAACAGCCTCCGCCCGATGGCGATGAGTTCGGCGCGACGTGCCGCGGAGCGCTCGGTGCCGCGCGTCCGGGGACGGACGACGGCATCCTGTTGACGCAGATTCACTTTCGACCCTGGTCTGGGAGGTCGGCGGGACCTCCGCAGTATGTCAGGTCATGCGCGCCGGGCCAGGGGCCGGGTCAGAGCAGGCCGAGCCGGGTCACGAGCATCGCGACCACGGCCACGAGCACCCAGCCCATGACGTGTTCGAGGACTTGGGGGCCGTCCTGGCGGGGCCCGCCGGTGCGGACGCGGGTGGCGGTGGCCTGGTGTGCGCTCATGAGTGCTCGCAGAGGTCGGACGGACGGATGGTGTCCCCCCACCCGGTGCTCCCCACCGCTCCACCTTGCCACCCGCGTCGGCGTTCGCCGCGGAGACGTTGCTCACACGGGATCGCCCCGGCCGGCCGGACCGGTCAGACCACGCCCACCGCCGCGAGCGCCTTGCGCTGGACCGGGGTCGGGTGCGCCGGGAAGTAGAGGTAGCAGACCCCGCCGGTGCCGGAGGCGACCTTGCCGGAGGCGTTGTAGCGCTTGGTCCGCAGCCAGATGTTCTCGAACTCCCGCCGCAGGTAGACCCGCCGGACCGCGTCGTCGCCCGGCGAGGCCGGGTCGTTGGCGATCACGTCGCCGTCCGCCGTGAAGCCGATCACCGTCATCAGGTGGCCCGAGGTGCCGTAGCCGGCGCCGGTCAGCTCGGTCTTCAGGAAGGACTGGGACGTTATGGCCGGGATGCCGGCCGCGACGAGGGTCTCCAGGTCGCTCAGCGAGGCGAGCCGGGTGACCACGCCCTGGATGTCGTCGAACGTGGCCGCGTAGGCGGCGTTGAAGGGCCAGTTGCCGCAGCCCTCGTACTGGAAGTCGTAGGTGTACCGGGCCGCGTGGTCCACCTGCGGGTCGGCGTAGGACGGGTCGACCCAGGACAGCTGCTGCGGGGTGAGCCGGCCGCCCCAGTACTCGACGATCATCTGCGAGGAGGTCGGGCTGCACCAGGCCTCGCCGCCGTTGTCGTACTCCGGGTACTGGCCCTTGTGGATCTCCTGCGAGTAGCGCGGGACGGCCAGCTCCCGGTCGAGGCCGGGGGCGGAGGCGGGGACGGTGAAGCGGTCGGGGATGTCGGAGCCCATGGCGCCGAGCCGCCAGACCGTCGGGGTCAGCGTGGTGCCGGGCCTGCGGTAGAGCGTCAGGCGCAGCCGGTAGGAGACCAGGCGCAGGCCGCCGGCGGCGTCGTCGACGGCGAAGGTGTCGGTCCAGATCGAGCTCTTGCCGTCGCTCTGGTCGTCCACCGAGGTCCGCTTGATGTCCTGGTCGCCGGCCGCCCAGCGGCCCATCACGTACCAGGGGGTGGCGGTGCCGTCCGAGTAGGTGCCCTGGAGCTCCACCTGCAGCCAGGTGCCCTCGGGGGTGTGCGCGTTCCAGGAGGCGATGGCCTCGGTCGCGGGCACGGCGAGCCGGTGGACCGGCGAGGTCCAGGTCGCGAACTCCCAGGTGGCGGTGGTGCCGGTGTGCGGGTCGGTGTAGTCGGTACGGCCGGCCGCGGTGCCGATCTCGACGCCGGGGCGGCGGCCCGCGACCACCCGGACGCCCAGCGCGGTGCCGCAGCGCCAGTCGTGGTTCGTCGTCCAGGCGTGGTAGTCGATGGGGCGGGCGGGCGCCTGGGCGGGGTCGGCGCCGGCCGCCGCCTGTGCGGCGCCGGCGGTCGCGGGTACGGCCCCCGTGGCGACCGCGGCGGCCACCGCGGCGGTGAGGACGGTACGGCGGGACGGCTGCTGGGCTCTGCTCATGAGCGCGGTTACCCCCAGGTGTCCGGGTCGGTGCTGGTGCGGTGCGTGACTGTGGGCCAACTATGGAGGAGACGGCATGCCCCTGCCAGCACTTCGGCGCATGGCGCGCCACCAATATTGGTCTGGTCCACTGGAGGAAAGCGCGAGGTCGGACCGCACGAGGCCCCGGCGCGCGGCCCGGTGGCCGTGCGCCGGGGCCGCGGGCGTCAGATGAGGTCCATCGCGGCGACCTCGTCGGGACGGCCGTAGCTGACCGGGCCCTGGAAACGGCGGCGGGCGGTGGCGAACCACCACACCGTGGCCACGAGGAGCACGACGGCCAGCGCGATCGGCGCGTAGTTGAAGGAGTCGACAGTGATCGGCGAGGCCTGCGGCAGCATGAACAGGGCGCTGCTGAGCAGGATCCAGATCACCGCGAGCCAGCCGATCGGCCGGCCCCAGCGGCCCAGGTGCCAGGGGCCGGGCCGGAAGCCGTCGCCGAGCCGCAGCCGCAGGAAGATCGGCACGGCGTAGGCGAGGAAGAGTCCCACCACGTTGACGCTGACGATGGCGGTGAAGGCCGTGTGTGACCACCAGCCGGGGACGACGAGGGCCAGCGAGCAGGCGACCGCGAGCCAGACCGCCTTCACGGGCGTACGGGTGCGCGGCGAGACCGAGTGCCACCAGCGGGAGCCGGGCATGGCGCCGTCCCGGGAGAAGGCGAAGATCTGCCGGGTGTTGCTGGTGAGGTTGGCGAGACCGCAGAAGAGCATGGCGCCGATCACGATGAGGAGCATCGCCTTGGCGGTGCCGAGGCCGAGGCCGTCGATGAGGATCTGGACGGGCGGCGCGGAGGAACCGGCCACCTTGGCGTAGTCGCTAATGCTGTAGACCAGTGCCAGCATCAGGATCAGGCCGGTGATCGCCGAATAGCCGATGGCGCGGGTGATCCCCTTCGGCGCGTTGACCGTCGCCTGGACCGTTTCCTCGGACATGTGGAAGCTGCCGTCGAAGCCGGTGAAGGTCCAACTGGTGACCAGCAGACCGAGCATGCCGCCGTAAAGTCCGCTGGAGAAGCCGGTGTTGTTCACGAAATGCGTCACGAAGGACGCCGACTGGTGATGGTCCGGCATCACGATGAGTGTGCTCACGATCACCACCAGTCCGACCAGCAGCCACCAGACGGAAATCCGGTTCAGCAGGGCCACGAGCTGGACGGTGTAGGTGTTGGCGAGGCCCTGCAGCACGATGATCAGCGCCGTGATCAGCACCGTCTGGTGCACGGTCGGCCGGTACGAGGACCACTGCAGGGCGACGAACGCCTGGATGAAGGTCGCCGCCGCATAACCCGTGGCGGCCGTGCCGCCGATCTGGCCCACGAAATTCAGCCAGCCGGTGAACCAGGACCAGGCGCCCTTGTGCCGCTTGGCCAGCTTTCCGGCGGAGAAGTACAGCGCACCGCTCGTCGGATAGGCGGAAGCCACTTCCGCCATGGCCGCGCCGATGAACAGCACCATGACGGACACGCCTATCCAGCCGAACACGAGAATACGGGGGCCACCCGCGTTCATGCCGTACCCGAAGGACGAGAAGATACCCGAAAGGATATTGATGATGGTGAACGAGATCGCGAAATTGTCGAACGCCTTGAAGCGCCGGGTGAGTTTCCGCGGATAACCCATGGCGTGCAGGGTCGCGTCGTCGTCGAGCGCGACCGGGTCCGCTTCACCACGGGACTTCGCCCGTGGCGCCGATGTCCGATCCGACACAGTTCGGCCTTTCTCTCGGTGGGGGGCAGGGCACGTGCGCGGTCAGGCGGGTCCCGGGACGGGCAGGCCGCAGGCCCGACGCGCCCTGGAGAGCTGCTCGACGGGGTCGCCGAAGGCGCTCCAGGGCATGCGCGAGGCGTACGGGCCCATCGCCGCGAACACCGCCCGGGCCTCGAACTCGCGCTGGGCCATGACCAGCGCGTGCGCGAGGTAGGCCAGGTCGAGCACCGGGGTGAAGCGGTAACCGGTCGCCGTCGGCAGCCAGTTGTGGTAGATCGCCAGGGCGGTGGAGCGCCACTGGGGCTGCTCCCAGACCCGGTCGGCGAGCAGTTGCGTGGGGTTGTAGCTCTCCACCAGGGCCACCAGCGGCAGCAGCCGCAGGACGGAGTCGGCGGGCGCCCGCTGGCTGAGGAACGCGGCCACGTCCCAGGCCGCGTTGACGGAGCCGCCGTGCCGGGTGAAGAAGAACGACAGGAAGCGGTGGTGGCCCTCGCGGTGCCAGGGGTCGAGCGACAGGATGTGCGAGAACAGCCGCCAGGGCCCGGGCGGGGCGGTCAGCAGCCCGTGCGGGGCGGGGTCACGCAGCCGGTGCAGCCGGGCCATGGTCAGTCGGGCGACCCAGGGCGTGGGGTCCTTCGGTGCCACGGCGGCCGCCCGGTCGCAGGCGGTCAGGGCGATCCGCTCCAGCGTCTCGGCCCGCTCGTCGCGTTCGTCGGCCGCCCGCATCGCGCGCTGCACCGCGACGCGGGCCCACATCAGCGTGGACTCGGGCCCCGGCTCCTCCGCCAGCCAGCGTTCGACCAGGTCGCTCCCGGCGGCCTCGGAGGCCAGCACCAGCGAGCGGTGGGCCCGCAGCGGGAAGTCGGAACGTGTCTCGGCGAGGGCTTCCTGTGCGTATCGATAACGCCCGGCGCGTACATCGACGCATACGCTCGCCAGGACGCGGTCGTCGGCCGCCGGGTGCCATACATAGTGCCCTTCGAATAACTCCGCGGCCATGTCCCCCTGTCCGTCCCCGTTCGATGTGTTCGCGGTCGCGCAGGAGGCACCTTACTCAGCAGCCGAGGCACCGGGAACGCCGAAATTCACATATCGGTCAACGGATCGGGAACGAAAATCCCTTTGATTGACCGGAGGTCAGCCAGTGGTTCAAGAAGTGACGTTTCCGGGGCCGCCGGTCCGGCCCCTATGGGCCGCTACTAGACTGTTTCCGGGAAAAGGCCCCACACCGCACCACACCTCAGGAATCGCCATTCACGACCTCGCCGCCCGGCTGCGCCGGCTCCCCCCGTCCTGCGGCCCCGTCCGGCTGGTCGCCGTGGACGGTCACGCCGGCTCCGGCAAGTCCACGTTCGCCGGGCGGCTGGCCGCCGCGCTCGGCGGGGCGCCGGTCCTGCGCCTGGACGACATCGCCAGCCACGAGCAGCTCTTCGCCTGGACGGACCGGCTGCTGGCCCAGGTGATCACCCCCTACTCCCGCGGCGAGGACGCGCGCTACACGCCGTACGACTGGCGCGCGCGGACCTTCGGGCCGCCACGCCCGCTGCCGTCCGCTCCCGTGGTCCTGCTGGAGGGGGTCGGCGCCGGACGCAGGGCGCTGCGGCCGTATCTGGCCCGGCTGCTGTGGATGGAACTGCCGCGCGAGGAGGCCTGGGCGCGCGGCCGGGCCCGGGACGGTGCGGAGCAGCGGGAGTTCTGGGCCGGGTGGGTCGAGGCGGAGCGGGCGCACTTCGCCGCGGACCCCTCGCGCCCCCATGCGGACCTCCTGGTGCACCAGACACCGCAGGGGTACGAGGTGCTCCCGGGGCCCGCCGACGAGGCTTGGAGCGGACCAGTCCCTCACCCAGGGTGACGGACCGTCCGCGATGTGGTGAACCCGTGAAGACCCCTGCGGGGGAACTTCTTTGACTGCTCCGGGGACGCTTGACCCGGGGACCGTGCAGGTCTTACGTTCTCAATGTGCGGCCGTTCGGAGCCGCCCGAAGACGCGAAGCCCCCGGTTGTTCCCCCGTGATCGGGGGCTTCGTTCTGCCCTCAGGGCCCCTTTTCCGCCGCTTCGCGCGCCGATTCGCTCACCCTGTGTCACCTCACGGTGTGCGCCCCGTCTGCTCCCACCTCGTCGAACGGCCCGTGCGGCACCCTTCGGTGCGTGGTGCTCCCGCGGGTACGATGCCTTCGGTGCGACCTTCGAGCGGCTGCCCCGCGCACCGGCAACTCCGGTCCGCGGCACAGCGGTTCGACCGCGGCGGCCGTCGGGCGCCTGCCCGGCGGTGAACCAACGGGGGCACGGTCTGTGGGGGACGTGATGGACTTCGGCACGCAGGGCCCCGAGGCCCCGGCCGACCTCGCCTGGCTGCGAGGCGTGGACGCCTACACGATGGGCGCCTACCCGCAGGCCGAGGAGGAGTTCCGGGCCGCGGCCCGGCTGGACCCCGGGATGGCGGACGCCTGGCTCGGGCTGCACGCCCTGCGGGTCGACACGACGACCGCGCTGCTGCGGATGTTCCGGCACCGCGAACGCTTCGGGGAGCAGCGCGCCCGGCACCGCAGGACCCTCAACTCCTGGTACTGGCTGGGCTGGTGGGTGCAGCCGGTGCTGGAGAGCCCGCGCGATCTGCTGCTGGCGCACGCCTCGCACTGGCTGGACGGCCGGCACGTGCCGGAGCTGGACCGGGCGCTGGCCGGGCTGCCGCCGGTGGACACCGACCCGCAGGTCCGCTTCCTGCACTCCTGCCGCGCCTATCTCGTCAAGGACTGGGACCAGCTGGTGCGGCACACCGACCCGCTGCTCGACGACCCGCTGCTCGGCATCGAGGCCGGCCTGTTCGGCGGGATGGCCCGGGTCCGGCTGGAGATGTACGGGCAGGCCGAGCCGCTGCTGGCGGCGGCCCTGATGCGGTGCCGCAGCGAGCAGCCGCAGCGCAAGGAGCTGCGCTACTGGCTGGCACGGGCGCACGAGGGGACCGGGCGCAGTGCCGCGGCGCTGCCGCTGTACCGGGCGGTGCACCGGGTCGATCCCGCCTTCATGGACACCGCGGCCCGGCTCGCGGCGATCGCCGAGGGCGACGGCTACGACGACTCCGCCGACCTTGCGGCGATCACCCTGACCGGTACCGGGGCGGACGCGGTGGACGGGCCGGACACGCTCGATCCCCTCTTCGGTACCGAGGGGCGCGACCTGCGGCTGTCCGAGCCGGACCTGCCGACCGGGCCGCTGCCGTCGGTGCCCGGTCCCGCGGTGCGCCTGAAGAGCGGGATGCCGTCCTCGTCCTGGCCGCTGCCCGGGGGCCCGACCGACTCGGTCTTACTCGAGGAGGCGCTCGCCGAACTGGAGCGCATGGTGGGGCTCGAACCGGTCAAGCGGCAGGTCAAGGCGCTGTCCGCGCAACTGAACATGGCCCGGCTGCGGGCCGGGCAGGGGCTGCCGGTGCAGCCGCCGAAACGGCATTTCGTCTTCTCCGGGCCGTCGGGGACCGGCAAGACCACGGTCGCGCGGATCCTCGGCCGGGTCTTCTACGCGCTGGGGCTGCTCGGCGGTGACCATCTGGTCGAGGCGCAGCGGGCCGACCTCGTCGGCGAGTACCTGGGGCAGACGGCCGTGAAGGCCAACGAGCTGATCGACTCCGCGATCGGCGGGGTGCTGTTCGTGGACGAGGCGTACTCGCTGTCCAACTCGGGCTACGGCAAGGGCGACGCCTACGGGGACGAGGCGCTCCAGGTGCTGCTGAAGCGGGCCGAGGACAACCGGGACCACCTCGTGGTGATCCTGGCCGGCTACCCGGAGGGCATGGACCGGCTGCTCGCCGCCAACCCCGGTCTCTCGTCCCGCTTCACCACCCGGGTCGACTTCCCCTCCTACCGGCCGCTGGAGCTCACCGAGATCGGCAAGGTGCTCGCGGCGGAGAACGGGGACCTCTGGGACGAGGAGGCGCTGGAGGAGCTGCGCTCCATCGCCGGGCACGTGGTCGACCAGGAGTGGATCGACGAGCTGGGCAACGGGCGGTTCCTGCGCACGCTGTACGAGAAGAGCTGCGCGTACCGGGACCTGCGGCTGTCGGGGTATCCGGGGGCGCTGTCCCGGCAGGACCTCGCGACCCTCAGGCTGCCGGACCTGATGCAGGCGTACGGAGAGGTGCTGTCGGGGCGCGGACCGCAGGACCCGTCGGCCCTGTGAGCACCGCGCGCCCCCACAGGGGCGCACGGGCGGGCCGACGGGTCCTGCCCGGCTCGCGCGACGGCCGCTAGGTGGCCAGCGCCTCCTCCGGCTCCCCGCTCGTCCTCGGTTCCGTCAGCCGCACGTCGGCCGCCTCCCGGTGTGCGGGGTCGCGCACCTCGCCGACCAGCAGCTCCAGCACGTCCTCCATGGCGACCAGGCCCAGCACCCGGCCGGAGGCGTCCGCCACCTGGGCCAGGTGGGTGGCCGCCCGCCGCATGACGGTCAGGGCGTCGTCCAGGGCGAGTTCGCTGCGGAGGGTCGTCATGGGGTGCCAGATGTGCTGGGGCACCGCGCGGTCCGAGTCCTCCAGGTCCAGGACGTCCTTCACATGGACGTAGCCCATGAAGGCGCCCTTCTCCGTGGCCGCCACGGGGAAGCGGGAGTAGCCCGTGCGGGCCGTCAGCGCGACGATCTCGCCGGGGGTCACCGCCGGCGTCACCGTCACCAGCGACTCACGGCGTAGCAGGACGTCCGTCACCGGGCGGGAGCCCAGCTCCAGGGCGTCCTCCAGGCGCTCCTGCTCCTCCGGGCCGAGCAGCCCCGCCTGGCCGGAGTCCTCCAGCAGGCGGTTGAGCTGCTCGCTGGTGACGACGGCCTCGACCTCGTCCTTGGGTTCGACGCGGAAGATCCGCAGGATGCCCTGCGCGCACGCGCCCAGCGCCAGGGTGATCGGCCTGCAGACCCGGGCGAACCAGACCAGGCCAGGGCTCAGCCACAGCGCGGCCTTCTCCGGAGCGGCCATGGCGAGGTTCTTCGGGACCATCTCGCCGATGACGAGGTGGAAGAAGACCACGGCGGCGAGGGCGATGACGTAGCCGAGCGGGTGGATCACGCCGTCCGGGAGGTGGACCGCCTCGAACAGCGGCTCCAGCAGGTGCGCCACCGTCGGCTCGGCCACCGCGCCGAGCGTCAGGGAGCAGACGGTGATGCCGAACTGCGCGGCCGCCATCATCTGCGGCAGCCGCTCCAGGCCGTGGAGCACCTGGCGGGCGCGGGCCGTGCCGAGCGGCTCGATCTGGCTGCGGCGCACGGAGACCAGCGCGAACTCGGCGCCGACGAAGAAGCCGTTGGCGAGCACGAGCAGCGCGGCGAAGACCAGTTGCAGGACGCTCATCGCAGGGCCTCCGCGACGTTGACCGCCGGGACCGTGCGGACCAGGCGGACCCGTTCGGCGCGGTAGTGGCCGACCTGGCGGACGGACAGCCGCCAGCCGGGCAGTTCCGCGCGGTCGCCGGGGGCCGGGATGCGGCCGAGCAGGTCGGCGACCAGGCCGGCGACGGTCTCGTACGGCCCCTCGGGCACGTCGAGGCCTATGCGCAGCAGGATGTCGACGCGGCAGCTGCCGTCGACGTCCCAGGCCGGCCTGCCGTCCTCCGCCGGGGCGGGGGCCAGCTCGGGCACGTCCTTGGCGTCGTGCTCGTCGCGGACCTCGCCGACGAGTTCCTCGACGATGTCCTCCAGGGTGACCACGCCGGCCGTGCCCCCGTACTCGTCCACGACGACCGCGATGGGCTGCTCGCTGCGCAGCCGGGCCAGCAGGGGCTGGACGGGGAGCGTCTCGGGCACGAGCAGCGCCTTGCGGGCGATACGGCTGACCGGGGTACGCAGCCGGTCGTGCACGGGGACCGCCAGGGCGTCCTTGAGGTGAGCCATGCCGACCATCTCGTCGATCTTCTCCCGGTAGACGGGGAAGCGGGACAGGCCGGTGGCGCGGGTGAGGTTCACCACGTCCTCGGCGGTGGCCGTGTCCTGGAGCGCGCTGACCTTCACCCGCGGGGTCATGACGTGCTGCGCGGTGAGGTCGCCGAGGGACAGGGTGCGCACGAAGAGGTCAGCGGTGTCCTGTTCCAGGGCGCCGGCCTGGGCGGAGTGCCGGGCGAGGGACACCAGTTCGCCCGGGGTGCGGGCGGAGGCCAGTTCCTCGGTGGGTTCGACGCCCAGGGCGCGCACCAGCCGGTTGGCGACCGTGTTGAGCATGGCGATCACCGGCCGGAACAGGCGGGAGAAGTGGTGCTGGGGGCCCGCGACGAAGCGCGCGACCTGGAGCGGCCGCGACACCGCCCAGTTCTTGGGCACGAGCTCGCCGATCACCATCTGGACGGCGGAGGCCAGCAGCATGCCGACGACCACGGCGACGCCGGAGACGGCGCCCTCGGGCAGTCCGACGGCCGTGAACGGGCCGCGCAGCAGGGTGGCCAGGGCCGGTTCGGCGAGCATGCCGACGACCAGGGAGGTGATGGTGATGCCCAGCTGGGTGCCGGAGAGCTGGAAGGAGAGCTCCTTCAGCGACTCCACGACCGTGCGGGCGCGCTTGTCGCCGTCGGCGGCGGCCTTCTCGGCTTCGGGGCGCTCGACCGTCACCAGGCCGAATTCGGCCGCCACGAAGAAGCCGTTGGCGAGAATCAACAGGAACGCCGCTCCGAGGAGCAGCAGGGAGAGGGTCACGCTGCCACCGCCTTCCCGGTATGTCGGGTCGGGGCGGCGCAGGTACTACAGGACGATCCGTCCATCGCCGGAGGGGGTCACTCCTCGGGTAGCAGGAGCCCCTGGCACCGGGCGGCGCACAGGGGCGGAGGCGCAGCGAAGGAGCGCCTCCGCTATCAGGTTAATCAAGACACGGCCCAGGGGGGCAGGGTGGACGCCCCCGAGTCAGCCCTGATCTTGTGTTTCGCGGGCCGCGGAGCGGGCCTCGGCGAGCGCCCGCAGGGCCTGGGCGTCGGCGATGGCCCGCTGCCGGGCGATGCCCGGCTGGATGCCGAGCGCGGGCAGGCTGGTGCCGTCGCTGAGGTTCAGGAAGACCCAGGGATCGCCCGGACGGAGGTTCACCTGGACGATCTCCGCCCAGGCGAGGCGCCGCCTGCTCGCGATGTTGACCACGGTGACGCCGCTCTCGTCGGCGACGACCCGCACCCGGGCGAGCTGGGCCAGCACCCAGAAGATCAGCGCGGCGGTGACGACGAAGGTGAGCCGCTCCCCCGGGCCGAGGTCGAGCAGCAGGGCGATCCCCGTGATCACCAGGAAGATCACCACAGCGGCGGTGAGCAGGATCACCCGGGTGTGGCCGGGCCGGAAGGTGACGGGGAGGTCTGGCGTGTCGGACATCTCGGTGCGTGTCCCTTACAGGCGGCAGGCGTGGATGGCCGTGGTGAGGATGGCCCGGGCGCCGATCTCGTAGAGGTCGTCCATGATCCGCTGCGCCTCCTTGGCGGGGACCATGGCGCGGACGGCGACCCAGCCCTCGTTGTGCAGCGGGGAGACGGTCGGCGACTCCAGGCCCGGGGTCAGCGCGACGGCCTTCTCCAGCTGCTCGACCCGGCAGTCGTAGTCCATCATCACGTAAGTCCGGGCGACCAGGACGCCCTGGAGGCGGCGCAGGAACTGCTGGACCTTGGGCTCCTCGACGTCGGCGCCGGTGCGGCGGATGACGACGGCCTCGGACTTCATGATGGGCTCGCCGAAGACCTCCAGGCCCGCGTTGCGCAGGCTGGTGCCGGTCTCGACGACGTCGGCGATGACCTCGGCGACGCCCAGCTCGATGGCGGTCTCGACGGCCCCGTCCAGGTGGACGACGGAGGCGTCGACGCCGCTGTCGGCGAGGTGCCCGGCGACGATGCCCTCGTAGGAGGTGGCGACCGTCCGGCCCTTGAGGTCGGCGACGCCGGACGCGGTGCCGGGCTTGGCGGCGAAGCGGAACGTGGAGCGGGCGAACCCGAGCGGCAGGATCTCCTCGGCGTCGGCGCCGGAATCGACCAGCAGGTCGCGGCCGGTGATGCCGATGTCGAGCCGGCCGGAGGAGACGTAGATCGCGATGTCGCGGGGGCGGAGGTAGAAGAACTCGACCTCGTTCACCGGGTCGACGATCCGCAGCTCCTTGGACTCACGGCGCTGCTGGTAGCCGGCCTCATGCAGCATCTCCGCCGCAGGGCCGGACAGGGAACCCTTGTTGGGGACGGCGATGCGCAGCATGGGGCGGGCTTCCTTCGCGTTGGTGGTGGTGCCGGTGGATGCGGGGCGGGGCTCAGAGGTGGGCGTAGACGTCGTCCAGGGAGATCCCGCGGGCGACCATCATCACCTGGACGTGGTACAGGAGTTGCGAGATCTCCTCGGCGGCCGCGTCCTTGCCCTCGTACTCGGCGGCCATCCAGACCTCGGCGGCCTCCTCGACGACCTTCTTGCCGATGGCATGGACGCCCTTGCCGACCAGCTCGGCGGTGCGGGAGGTGGCGGGATCGCCGGTGGCGGCCTTCTGCTGGAGCTCGTCGAAGAGCTCCTCGAACGTCTTCTTGGACATGGTGGGCCCCACCCTACGCGGTGTGCGGGACTCCTCAGTGCCAGGGTTCGGATACTGAGCGCAGTGTGACGGCCGTGGCGACGGCCGCGGTCACCGCCTCGTGCCCCTTGTCCTCGGTGGACCCCTCGATGCCGGCGCGGTCCAGGGCCTGGTCCTCGGTGTCGCAGGTGAGGACGCCGAAGCCGACGGGGACGCCGGTCTCCACGGAGACCTGGGTGAGGCCCTGGGCGACGCCCTGGCACACGTAGTCGAAGTGGGGGGTGCCGCCCCTGATGACGACCCCGAGGGCGACCACGGCGTCGTAGCCGCGGCCCGCCAGGACCTTGGCGGCGACCGGCAGTTCGAAGCTGCCGGGGACCCGGATCAGGGTCGGCTCGTCGATCCCCAGGTCGTGCAGGGCGCGCAGGGCGCCGTTCACCAGACCGTCCATCACCTTCTCGTGCCACTGTGCCGCGATGACGGCGACCCGGAGGTCGCCGGCGTTGCGTACGGACAGTTCGGGTGCGCCCTTGCCGCTCACGTCTCTCCTAAGTGCTGCTGAGTGCTGTAGAGGTGGTTCGCTTACTGGTTGCCGCAGGTGGTCGCGGACGCCGCCGCGGCCGGTACGGCCGGGGTGTCGAGCCAGGGCAGGTCGTGGCCCATCCGGTCGCGCTTGGTGCGCAGGTAGCGCAGGTTGTGCTCGCCGGCCTGGACCGGCATCGGCTCGCGGCCGTTGACCCGCAGGCCGTGGCGCAGCAGCGCGTCGGTCTTGTCCGGGTTGTTGGTCAGCAGGCGCACGCTGCGCACCCCGAGGTCCGCGAGGATCTGCGCGCCCGCCCCGTAGTCACGGGCGTCGGCGGGCAGGCCGAGTTCCAGGTTGGCGTCGAGGGTGTCGCGGCCCTGCTCCTGCAGCTCGTAGGCGCGCAACTTGGACAGCAGGCCGATGCCGCGTCCCTCGTGGCCGCGCAGGTAGACGACGACTCCGCGGCCCTCCTCCTGGATGCGGGCGAGGGAGGCGTCGAGCTGGGGGCCGCAGTCGCAGCGCAGGGAGCCGAAGACGTCGCCGGTGAGGCACTCGGAGTGCACCCGGACCAGGACGTCCTCGCCGTCGCCGATGTCGCCGTGGACGAGGGCGACGTGCTCGACGCCGTCGAGGGTGGACCGGTAGCCGTAGGCGCGGAAGGTGCCGTGGCTGGTGGGCAGGCGGGTCTCGGCCTCGCGCCGGACGGTCGGCTCGCTGGCGCGCCGGTAGGCGATCAGGTGCTCGATGGAGATGATCGTCAGGCCGTGCTTGCGGGCGAACGGGACCAGCTCGGGCAGCCGCAGCATGCGGCCGTCCTCGCCGGCGATCTCCACGATGGCGCCGGCCGGGCGCAGGCCCGCGAGCCGGGCGAGGTCGACGGCGGCCTCGGTGTGGCCGTCGCGGACCAGGACGCCGCCCGGCCGGGCGCGCAGGGGGAAGACGTGTCCGGGGCGGACCAGGTCGGTGGGCTCGGCCGTGCCGCTCGCCAGCAACTGGAGCGTGGTGGCGCGGTCGGCGGCGGAGATGCCGGTGGTGACGCCGTGCTCGGCGGAGGCGTCCACGGAGACGGTGAAGGCGGTCTTCATCGACTCGGTGTTGTCCTCGACCATCTGCGGCAGCCGGAGCCGGTCGAGCTCCTCGCCCTCCATGGGGGCGCAGATCAGGCCGCGGCACTCGCTCATCATGAAGGCGACGATCTCGGGCGTCGCCTTCTCGGCGGCGATGACGAGGTCGCCCTCGTTCTCCCGGTCCTCGTCGTCCACGACCACCACGGGGCGGCCCGCGGCGATGTCGGCGATGGCCCGCTCGACGGGGTCGAGCTCGAAGTTCTCGATGGTGTCCGTGTCGTACAGGGGCGGTGCCGAGGTCATGCCGGGGCTCCTTCCAGGACGGGCCGCGGGCTCTTGCGGGAGCGCAGCCACCAGTCGCGCATGCCCCACAGGACGAGCGCGCCGTAGATGACGTAGACGAAACCGGAGAAGGCGTAGCCGTTCGCGAAGTTGAGGGGCACGCCCACGAGGTCGACGAGCAGCCAGGCGATCCAGAACTCGACCATGCCCTTGGCCTGGGCGTACATGGCCACGACGGTGCCGACGAAGATGTAGGCGTCGGGCCAGGGGTCCCAGGACAGGCTCGGGTAGGCCGTGAACAGCAGGGCCACGGCCACGGTGCCCGCCGCGGCGGCGGCGGCCATGGCGGCGCGCTCGCGCCAGGTGGCGAACCGGGGGGTGATGTGGCCGTCCGCGGAGCCGTCCCGGTCGCGCCGCCACCGCCACCAGCCGTACAGCGCGACGGCCATGACGACCGTCTGCTTGCCGGCGCTGCCGGTCAGGTGGCCGTAGAAGGCCGCGAAGAGGACCAGTCCGGACAGGAACTGGACGGGCCAGGTGAGCAGGGAGCGGCGCCAGCCGAGGGCGAGGGTGATCAGGCCGAGGATGTTGCCGACCATGTCGGACCAGATGATGTGCTGGCCGAAGAGGGTGAAGGCCTCGGAGTTCATCCAGTTCACTTGGTGGCTCCCTGGGCACGGTCGCCGAGGAGCCGCTCGACGTACTTGGCGATGACGTCGACCTCGAGGTTGACCGGGTCGCCGGGCTGCTTGCGGCCGAGCGTGGTCAGGGCGAGGGTGGTCGGGATGAGGCTGACCGTGAAGTGGTCGGTCCCGGCCTCCACGACGGTGAGGCTGATGCCGTCGACGGTGATGGAGCCCTTCTCGACCACGTAGCGGGTGAGTTCGGCGGGCAGCGAGATCCTGACGATCTCCCAGTTCTCGGACGGCGTACGCGCCAGGACCTGCCCGGTGCCGTCGACGTGGCCCTGCACGATGTGGCCGCCGAGGCGCGCGCCCACGGCGGTGGGGCGCTCCAGGTTGACGCGGGACCCGACGGTCAGCGCGCCGAGGCTGGAACGCATCAGCGTCTCGGCCATGACGTCGGCGGTGAACTCGTCGCCCTCGTGCTCCACGACGGTGAGACAGACCCCGTTCACGGCGATGGAGTCGCCGTGCTGCGCGCCCTCGGTCACGATGGGGCCGCGGAGCCGGAAGCGGGACGCGTCGCCGAGATTCTCGACGGCGGTGACCTCACCCAGCTCTTCGACGATTCCGGTGAACACTTCCCGGGTCCTCCTGCCTCAATAGGGCACGGACTCCGGGGCCTGTCGATGACGACAGAATGTACGGGTGAGCTGCCACGTGGGGATCGCGGACGCCGAAAAGGACCCGTCCGCACGCGGACGAGCCCAGATACGGCGACGCGCACGTATGCGTGCCCGCCCGCCGCGCACTGCCTCCCATCCGGACTTTAACCGTCGGTCCAGGAATTTCACCTGGTCAACCGGCCGCTGGAAGCGACCGGGTCGCGGACTGTAACCGCCGGTTCGGACTTTCACCGACCCCGGAGTGCGCTGCTTCTGGTACAGGGCCAGTCTGCCACGTCCCGGGCTCGTCCATGCGAGTGAATATGTGTGGGGTCACTCACAGACCGTCCGGCTGGACTTCTTGGGATGCCGATTGGTCCGGACCATTGACCCCATTGGTCTAGTCCTCTTAGGGTGCGGTCGGGCCCGGTGGCGGTGTCGACGGCCCTTGCCCGCCGCCGGGCCGCCCAAGCGCGTGCCGCGCCCGCGCCGCGGCCACCCTGACCGTCCGTCCTCAGTGGGCCGCGGGTCCGAACAGTTCGTCCTGGGCGCGGTCCCTCGCCGTGAGGAGAGCTCCGCGCAGGACCGCCGTGCCGCCGAGGGTGCTGGGGCGGACTTCGGTGAGCAGCGGGGACATGCCCCGCAGGCGGTCCTGGACCCGGGCGGCGAGCACCGCTCCCCCGGCCCGGCCGACCTCTCCTCCGAGGACCACGCAACCGGGGTCGAGGACGGCCACCACGGAGGCGGCGCCGACGGCGATCCGGTCGGCGAGGGCGTCGAGGAAGCGGTCCGCAGGACCGTTCGCCGCCGCCGGAGGACCGGTGAGCAGCGCCACCGCGGCACCCACCGCCTCGGCTGCGCCGGGGCCGTCCGTGTCGTCCGCCGCCGGCAGACCGTGCTCGCGCGCCAGCGCGCCGATCGCGGCCGCCCCGGCCAGCGAGTGGAAGCCTCCGTCGCAGTCCCTGGCCGAGGGCAGCGAGGCCGTCCCCGGGACCGGCAGGAAGCCGATCTCGCCGGTGCCGCCGGAGGCGCCGCGGCGCAGGGCGCCGTCCAGCACGACCGCCGCGCCCACCCCGTGGCCCAGCCACAACAGCACGAAGGTGTCCCGGCCGTGGGCGGCGCCCTCGCGCTGCTCGGCCAGGGCGGCCAGGTTGGTCTCGTTCTCCACCGTCACGCGCGCCTCGGGCAGGCGTTCCTGGAGGGCGGCGGCCAGCCGCCGGTGCCAGGCGGGCAGCCCGCCGGAGTCGCGGAGGTCGCCGGTGGCGGGATCGACGAGGCCGGGCGCCCCGATGCCGACGGTGTGCAGCCGGTCGGCGCCGGCCTGCTTCGCGGTCCGCTCCACCGCCGTCACCACCTGCTCCACGGCCGGCCCGGTGCCGGTGTCGCCGCCGATCGGCACGGACACCTCGGCCAGCACCCGTCCCACCAGGTCGGACACCAGCACGAAGGCGCCCTCGGTGCGGACGTCGAGCGCGGCGAGCTGCGCGCGTTCGGCGACGATGCCGTACAGCCGGGCGTTCGGGCCCCGGCGCAGCTCGCCGGACTCCCCGACCACCGTGATCAGGCCGGAGGCGGTGAGGCGTTCGACGAGGTCCGCGACCGTGGGCCGGGACAGTCCGGTGAGCTGCTTCAACTGCCCCGCCGTCAGCGGGCCTTCGTGCTGGAGCAGCCGCAGGGCGAGCCGGTCGTTGATGGCCCGGGCGGTGCTCGGTGATGCGGGCATGACGGGCATCCTCCCAGACGCGGGACGGCGCGACGCTCACTATCTATCAGGCAGGGTCCCTGATAGTTTACGGCGGAACAGCGGGGGCGCGGTGGGGCGTCTCCGGGGAGGGCTGGAAACATGGGTGACGTGGCCTGCACGCGCGAGGAAGCCAGGCGCGCCCGGTACGCCGTGGCGGCCGTGTTCGCCGTACACGGAGCGGTGACCGGGTCCTTCGCGACCCGGGTGCCGTGGATCCAGGACCACGCCTCGCTGAGCGCGGGACAGCTCGGCTTCGCGCTGGCGTTCACGGCGTTCGGCGCCTCGTGCGCGATGCCGCTGGCGGGCCGGATCAGTCACCGCTTCGGCAGCCGCACCGCCCTGCGTGGGCTGCTGACGCTGTGGACGCTGTCCCTGGTCCTGCCGGGGCTCGCGCCGAACCTGTACACCCTCTGCCTGGCGATGTTCACCTACGGCGCCAGCGCGGGCATGGCCGACGTGGCGATGAACGCGCTGGGGGTCGAGGTCGAGCGGCTGCTGGAGAAGTCGATCATGTCCGGCCTGCACGGCATGTGGAGCGCCGGCGCGCTCGTCGGCTCGGCCGCGGGCACGCTCGCCGCCCATCTGGGCTCCGACGCGCGCCTGCACTTCGCGCTGGCCGCAGCGACCCTCACCGTGCTCGGCCTGGTGGCCTGCACCTGGGTGCTCGACCTGCAGCCCGCCGAGGACGAGGAGCCGCCGCCGCGGTTCGCGCTGCCGCCCCGCTCGGCACTGCTGATCGGCGCGGTCGGCTTCTGCGCGGTGTTCGCCGAGGGGGCGAGCCTGGACTGGTCGGCGGTGTTCCTGCGGGACCGGCTGGACAGCTCGGCCGGGGTGGCGGCGGCCTGCACGACCGGCTTCATGCTCACCATGGCGGTGGCCCGGATCGCCGGGGACGCGGTGGTGAACCGGTTCGGCGCGGTCCGCACCGTCCGGGCCGGCGGTGTCGTGGCGGGCCTCGGCGGTCTGCTGATCGTCGTCGCGGGAAACCCGGTGGTGGCGATGGCCGGGTTCGGGCTGATGGGGCTCGGGATCGCGGTGGTCGTGCCGCTGTGCTTCGCGGCGGCCGGACACGCGGGCCCCAACCCCAGCCAGGCGATCGCGGGCGTGGCCACCATCACCTACACCTCGGGCCTGATCGCGCCCAGCCTGATCGGCGGCGTGGCCCAGGCGACCAGCCTGATGGTCTCGTTCTGCGTGGTGACCGTGCTGGCCTGCGGACTCGCGGTGTGCGCGGGCGTGCTGCGCACCGCCGAACGCGGCGGCGCGCCCCAGGTCAGTCCGCGGGCCGCAGCAGTTCCCGACCCACGGCCCTGAACCCCTCGCTCCACGGCGCGGGGCGCAGGGTGGTCGCGTCCAGCCGGACCAGCACCCGGGTGCCTCGCGCGTAGGTCTGCGTCCCGTCGGCCGAGCAGAAGCGGAAGCCGTAGGTCAGGCCGGTGGTGCCGAGCCGCTCCAGCCACAGGTGCACGGCGTAGGTGCCAGGGCGGGTGACCGGCGCCTCGTAGCCGATGGTCAGTTCGCGCACCGCGTTGCAGGCGTCGCCCGCGGCCACCCAGTCCCCGTCGAAGCGGACGCCGTGCCCGTTCCACAGCTCGGTCCAGGCGCGCTCCACCATCAGCGGGTAGCGGGCGTTGTGCAGCAGCCCGAGCGCGTCCAGGTCGTCGAAGTGGACGGTGACGGGGATCAGCCGGCCGTACGGGAGGGCGGGGGCGGTCAGGGCTTCGGCGGTCACGGGAGGGGCTCCTGAGCGGCGGTAGGGGCGGCGGGGACACCCCATACTAAGCGACCGCTCAGGAGCTTCGGTCGGGAAGCCCCCTGGTCAGGCGGTCAGCCGGCGATCGAGTCGAGCTGCTCGGCGGCGGGCCGCAGGGCCCACAGGTCACCGCCGGGAGGTGCCTGGAGCCGGGGCAGGGCCGCCTTCGCCGCCGCGTCGCCCGCGTCGGCCGCCGCGTGCACGACGTCGCTCGCCGCGTAGCGCAGGAACTCCAGCTCGGGGTGCGGCCACGCGGCGGCGCCGGTCGCGGCGGGGAGCAGGTAGTCGACCGCACCGGACAGGCTCTGCCCGTCCGGCCCCCGGTGGGCCCAGAGGTCCACGCCCACATGCCTGCCGACGGCCGCGAGCCGGGTGTAGGCGACCAGGTCGAAGGCCGAGTAGTGCCAGCTCCGGGTGCGGGCGAGTTCCTGCGGCTGGCTCCCGTCGGCGGCGATCTGCGGGTCGATGCGCCGGGCGCGGGCGTCGAGCACGGTCCGCCGGGCGAGGCCGGTGTCACCGGTGGCGCGGGCGAGGGCGGCGAGCTGGAGGTCGTGGAAGGTGCCGTGGTTGTTGGCGGCCGCGCCCTCCTGCCGACCGAAGTCGCTGCCCTTCAGCCAGCCGAGGAAGTCGGTGTTCCACCGGTTCATCGCGGTCCGGTCCGCTCGGCTCCAGCCGGGTGCGCCGGCGGCGAGGATCGCCTGGGCGTCGAGGACGCTGGTGTACGACTGGGAGAAGTCGATGATCCCGATGGCCCGGCCGTCGTACTTGCACGGGATGAACTGGGCGTGGTCCAGCTCGGGGTTCATACGGGTGGCCGGGTCCAGGAACCAGGTGCGCAGGATCTGCCCGGCCTTCTCGGCGTAGCTCCGCCTGCCGGTGTAGTACCAGGCGAGCGAGAGGTCGTAGGCGGAGTCGAAGACCTTCTCGGCGTCCTGCCGGTCGGTGCCGGTGTCGACCTCGGGATTGCGCTGCCCGTCGCGCTGGACGTAGGGGCAGCCCCACGGGTTCTGGGCGGTGGGCGCCGTGGTGGGCCACCAGTAGGGGGCCTGGCTCAGGTAGTCGTGGACGTCGCCGCCGGGGGCGGGCCTCGGCTTGTCGACGACCGTCCAGGGGCCCTGGTCCAGCCAGGTGTCGGCCCGGGTGGTCAGGTCCCGCAGCGCGCGCCGCAGCCGGGGGTCGTGGGGCAGACGCGCCCGGGTCTCCTGCAGACGGGCGCCGTCCAGGACGACCGTCCGCGGGGCCCCGGGCGTGACGCGGGCGGAGGCATGGGCGCCGGGAACGAGCACGGCCGCGAGGGTCACCACCGCGGCCAGCAGTATGGCCGCGCGGGATCTTCCACTCATCGGGCTCTCCGATCATCACTAGATCACTAGTCATACATGTGAACGCAGTTCATGAGTGGGACCAGGTGAGCGTAGAGCGGCCAGGTAACCCTGACAATGGTCCGGACCGTCTTCACGTACAGAGAAAGTGAAACCCCACCATGGACCTCGGCGTGCGCTGGAAGCTGCACGGTGACGGGCGCACCCCCGCGCCCGGAGCGGTGGTACGCCCCGACGAACGGCTCTCCTGGCCGCGCACGGTGGGCCTCGGCGCCCAGCACGTCGTGGCGATGTTCGGGGCCTCCTTCGTGGCCCCCGTGCTCATGGGCCTCGACCCCAACCTGGCGATCATGATGTCGGGCGTGGCAACCGTGATCTTCCTCCTCGCCACCCGCGGCCGGGTGCCGAGCTACCTGGGCTGCTCCCTGTCGTTCGTGGGGGTGGCCGCCGTCATCCGCGCCCAGGGCGGTACGAGCGCCACGGTGACCGGCGCGGTACTGGTGGTCGGAGCTGCGCTCTTCCTCGTGGGGCTCGCGGTGCAGCGCTTCGGGGCGCACATCATCCACGCCGTCATGCCGCCGATCGTCACCGGCGCCGTGGTCATGCTGATCGGCTTCAACCTGGCCCCGGTGACCGCCTCCACCTACTGGCCGCAGGACCAGTGGACGGCGCTGCTGGTGATGCTCTTCACCGGCCTGGCGGTCGTCGCGCTGCGCGGCTTCTGGTCCAGGATCGCGATCTTCCTGGGCCTGGTCTTCGGCTACGGCATCTCCTGGGTGTTCGACCAGGTCTTCGGCCCGATCCACTCGGTGAGCGCGAGCGGCAAGGTCACCGACCACCTGCGGCTCGACCTCTCCGGCGTCTCGAAGGCCGAGTGGATCGGGCTGCCCTCCTTCCACGGCCCGTCCTTCCAGTGGTCGGCGATCCTCGTCGCGCTGCCCGTGGTCATCGCGCTGGTCGCGGAGAACGCCGGACACGTCAAGGCGGTCGGCGAGATGACCGGCACCCGCCTCGACGACCAGCTCGGCACGGCGATCTCGGCCGACGGCGTCGCCTCGGTGCTGTCCACCGCGGTCGGCGGCCCGCCCAACACCACGTACTCCGAGAACATCGGCGTGATGGCCGCGACCCGCGTCTACTCCACCGCCGCCTACTGGGCGGCCGCCGGCTTCGCCCTGCTGTTCGGCGTCTGCCCGAAGTTCGGCGCGGTGGTGGCCGCGATCCCGGGCGGCGTGCTCGGCGGCATCACGGTCATCCTCTACGGCATGATCGGCCTGCTGGGCGCGCAGATCTGGATCAACGCCAAGGTGGACCTGCGCAACCCGCTGAACCTGGTCCCGGCGGCCGCGGGCATCATCATCGGCGTCGGCAACGTCTCCATGAAGTTCAGCGAGAACTTCACCCTGAGCGGCATCGCGCTCGGCACCCTGGTCGTCATCACCGGCTACCACGCCCTGGGCGCCCTGGCACCCGCCCACCTCAAGCCGCAGGAGCCGCTGCTGGACGAGGGCACGTCCACCTACGACGACGAGGGCGACGAGCGCGCGGGCGCGTAGTCACGCAGGCGGCGTTACCCCGTTCCGGCGAAGCAGCGGTCCGGTCGGCCCGCGGGGCGGTGCGCGGCTGGGACCCTTCCCCCATGGCCCAGTTGGAGCACTTCACCACCCCCGTCGACGCCGTGCTCGCGCGGATGCGCGCGCTCGACGCCGACCTGCCCGAGCGGGACGGGGTCGCCGTGTTCAATCGCGTCTACCTCGCCGTCACCGTGGAGGTCGGCCGGCTCCTGGATACCGGGGCGTTCCCGGACCCGGAGGCGGCGACCGCGCTGGACGTGCGGTTCGCCGAGCGGTACCTGTGGGCGGTGGACGCGGCGGAGCGGGGGCGCCGGCCGCCCGCCTGCTGGCGGCCCCTGTTCCAGTTCCGCCGCCATCCCGGCGTACGGCCGCTGCAGTTCGCGCTGGCGGGCATCAACGCCCACGTCGGGCACGACCTGGCGCTCGCCGTGGTGGACGCCTGCCGTGCGCTCGGCTGCGAACCGGGCGATCTGGAGGACGCGTTCGACCGCGTGGGCGATCTCCTGTGCGCGCTGGAGGAGCGCATCCGCGAGGACCTGATGCCGGGTCCCGACCTGCTCCAGATCGCCGACCCGGTCACCCATCTGCTCGGCTCCTGGAGCCTGGACCGGGCGCGGGACGCGACCTGGGCCGCGGCCCGGGCCCTGTGGGCGCTGCGCCACTGCGACGACGTCGTCGAGGAGTTCGCCGAGCGCCTGGACGCGGCGGTCGGCTTCGCGAGCCGCATGCTGCTGACCCCGTGCGGCGACTGAACCGGGCCGTTCCGGCCAACCTCCGCCGGGCCTCCTGGAACCGCGCCCCGATCTCTGTAGGTTGAAGCGGCAACCGATCACGAAGGAGCTCACGTCACATGGCTACTCGGCTCGGACTCGGTCTCCCGCAGAACCGGCAGTACGACCTCGGCAAGGACGTGCCCGACGTGGCGCGCACGGCCGAGCGGATCGGCTACGACAGCCTCTGGGTCTACGAGCGCGCCCTCTACCCGGAGCCCGCCACGCAGGGCCTGTACGGCGTACCGGGACTGGCCTGGCCCGACTCCTACCGGGGTGTCGCCGAGCCGCTCGTCACCCTCACGCTCGCGGCCGCCGCCACCGAACGCGTCGAGCTCGGCTCCAGCGTGCTGGTCGCACCGCTGCACCTGCCCTTCCAGCTCGCCAAGGGCCTCGCCACGCTGGACGCGGCGAGCGGCGGCCGGGTGCTCGCCGGATTCGGCACCGGCTGGTCCCACGACGAGTACGCGGCCACGGGCGTGCGCCCCTTCGAGGAGCGCGGCAAGGTGATGGACGAGCTGATCGACGTGTGCCGGGCGGTCTGGGGCCCGGACCCGGTGGTGCACGACGGCCCGGTCACGAGGATCGACTCGGCCGTGGTCGGGCCCAAGCCGGCCCGCCCCATCCCGATCCTCCTCGCCGGGTCCGGCAAGCGGGCGCTGCGCCGGCTGGTGGACCACGCCGACGGGTGGCTCCCGGTGGGCGCGGGGGTCGAGCAGATCGCCGCCCATTGGGCCGAGTTGCAGGACCTGGCCGCCGAGCGCGGCCGTCAGCAGCCCATCCGGACGGTGCTGCGCGTCAACGCGGCCCACTCGGCCAAGCCGTACGAAGGCGGCGACCGTCGCCCGTTCCAGGGCGACGCCGACCAGATCGTGGCGGACCTGGCCCAGCACGCGGAGCTGGGTCTGGACGAGATCCTCGTCGATCTCCAGGCGACCACGCGGGACGCCCAGGAGCTCAAGGACGTCGCCGCCGAGGTGTTCGAGAAGGCGCGGGCGGCCGGGGTCTGATCCGGCCGGCCACCCGCGCCCGGGTCCGCGTGCCCAGGTGGGGACCGGTCAGTCCTCGGGCAGTTCCACCGGGGCGATCTCGTCGTAGACGTCGCCGGGACCCGGGTTGGTCGGGTCGGTCTCGCCGCCGAAGTGATGCATGACGCCCCAGACCGCGTTCAGCGCGGTCTGGATCGCGCCCTCGGCCCAGCCGGCCGTCCAGGAGATGTCGTCGCCGGCGAGGAAGATGCCCCGCTTGTCCTCGGCCAGCCGGTCCTGCATGAAGTGCGTGAACAGGCGCCGCTGGTAGCGGTAGTGACCGGGCAGGTTGGCCTTGAACGCGCCCATGAAGTAGGGCTCGTTCTCCCAGGAGACGGTCACCGGGTTGCCGATGACGTGCTTCCTGATGTCGACCTTCGGGTAGATCTCGCCGAGCGACTTCAGCATGACCTCCATCCGCTCGCTCGCGGACAGCGGCAGCCACTTCAGGCTGTCGTCGCACCAGGTGTACGACAGGCAGATCACGGCGGGCTTGTCCGGGCCGTCGTCCAGCAGGTAGGTGCCGCGGGTCATGCGGTCGGTGAGCGTCATCGACATGACGTCACGGCCGGTCTCCTCGTCCTTGTCGAGCCAGAACGGCCGGTCGACCGGCACGAACAGCTTGCTGGACTCCATGTAGTGGGTGCGCTCGATGGCGGTCCAGTGGTCGATCGGGAAGAGCGAGTCGTCGCAGGCGATCTTGGACAGCAGCATCCAGGACTGGGCGGTGAAGATCGCCGCCTGGTACGTGCGGATGTCGCCGTTCGCGTCCGTCACGGTGATCCGGTTGCCCGCGGTGCGGTGCAGCCGGGTCACGGCGGGACGCGGCTCGCCGTCCGCGTGCAGCGTCTTCAGCGAGGTGCCGTACGGCCAGTGGACGATCTTCTCCGGCTCGCGCTCCCACAGGCGCAGCGGGAGCTGCTGGGAGCCGCCGACGATGCCGCGGTGGTGGTCGTCGGCCTCGGTGTAGACGACCCGCAGGATCTCCAGGATGGAGTTCGGGAAGTCGGTGTCCCAGCCGCCGGTGCCGAAGCCGACCTGGCCGAAGATCTCGCGGTGCCGGAAGGACTTGAACGACTCGGAGTCGCAGAGGAAGCCGTAGAAGGTCTGGTTGTCGAGCTTCTCGACGAGCTTCGCCCAGATCTCGCGGATGCGCGGCACGTCCCGCTCCCGCATGGCGCGGTTCATGTCGGAGAAGTCGGCGCCCTCTTCGAGGCACTTGTTCCAGGCCTCGGCGACGTCCCGGTACACCTGGGGCAGGTCGGCGATGGTCTCGGCGTAGTGCGACTCGCCCTTGAGGTCGACCACGGTCGACGGGGTCGCCTCGGCGAGCGGGTTCGGGAACGGGCGGGTCTCCAGGCCCACCATGTCGATGTAGTGCTGGAGCGCGGTGGAGGACGGCGGGAAGCGCATGGCGCCCATCTCGGCGGTCAGCGACTCGTCGCAGCCCTCGAAGCCGACGGTGCGCAGCCGGCCGCCGATCTGGTCGGCCTCGTAGACGACGGGCTTCAGGCCCATCTTCATCAGCTCGTAGGCGGCCACGATGCCGGACAGACCGCCGCCGATGACGGCGACCTCGGTGCCGTGCTCGGTCGCGGGTATCTGGCCGAGGCCCGCCGGGTGGGCGAGGAAGTCGTCGTAGGCGTAGGGGAAGTCCGGGCCGAACATGGTGATCGGCGGCTGCTGCTCGTCTGCGTGCTCGACGGCGTTGGGCACCGTGGACGTCATGGGGTACGGACTCCTTGCGCGGGGGTGGTTCGGGGAGGGCTCGTCGGGGGCGGACGGGCCCCCGGGGGGCCGGGTCAGGGCCCCGGTGGGGTCAGACCAGGGACCCGTACAGGCCGGGACGGCGGTCCTTCAGGTACGGGTTGGCCTCGCGGGAGGCGGCGAGGAAGGCGGGGTCGGCGTCGGCGACGATCAGTTCCTCACCGCGGCCGGCGCGGCTGCGGGCGATCCCGTCGGGGCCGGCCAGGGCGGAGAGCCCGAAGAACTCGAACTCGCCCTCGTGGCCCACCCGGTTGACGTACGCGACGTACATCTGGTTCTCCCAGGCGCGCACCGGCACCAGGGACTCGGCGACGAACTGGAACGGGTGCATGTTCGCCGTCGGCACGACGAGCAGGTCGGTGCCGGCCAGGGCGTGGGCGCGCGCGTTCTCCGGGAACTCGACGTCGTAGCAGATCATGATGCCGACGGTCATGCCGCCCAGCCGGGCCTGCACGAGCGACTGCTCGCCCGGGGTGAAGTGGTCGCGCTCGGCGCAGCCGAAGAGGTGGGTCTTGCGGTAGTTCGCGAGCCGGGTGCCGTCGGCGGAGATCAGCTGGGCGGAGTTGTACACCGTCCCGCCGTCGCGCTCCGGGTAGCCGTAGACGACGGCCAGGCCGTGCCGGCCGGCGATGTCCGCGACCGCGTCGGCGGAGTCGCCGTCGGCGGGCTCGGCGAGGCGGGCGATGTCGTCGCCGATCGCGTACCCGGTGAGGAACATCTCCGGCGCGGCCAGCAGCGCGGCGCCCGAGGCGGCGGCCCGGCCCGCGGCGGCGTCGAGGACCTTGAGGTTCTCGGCGACGGAGCCGGGGCGGCCGGAGCTCTGGAGCAGGGCGGTGCGCATGCGGGGTCCTCACCGGGGAAGCGGGGGTTCTGGGTGGCCCGGCCGTATTTTCGGGGGCCACGAAGACGGTACGGTCGGCGCGCTCGGCCGGACAAGAAGGAGCCGTTGCGCGCCTGTGCGCGGTTCGTTGCGTGGAGACCGGGCCGGGCGGCGATTCGTTGCGCGCCCCCGGTGCCGGTTCCCGTCCTCCCCCGGACACAGCCGGGGTCGAGGCTCCCCGCCGGACGGGGGAGGCCGGGTGCCGCCCGCGGGGCGATGTGCGCGCGGCTCGGCGGCAGGAGAGTGGTGAGCGCTCAGTTCACGCCGTTGACCTGCGGAAAGGTCTCTCATGCAGCGTGGCACGAAGATCGCCGCAGGCTGCCTCACCACCGCGCTGCTGTTCAGCGCCGGCAGGGCGGGGGCGGCGCCGGCCGCCGGCGGCGGGGAGCACCGGCGACTTCCGGGTGGTGCCGTGGCAGCCGCGGCTCCAGGCCGTGTCCGCAACGTCCCGCCTGCCACACGGCCGGCGGCCTACAGCTCCCGCAGCCGTTCCATGATCTCCCGCAGCAGGCCCGGATCGGTGGCGGGGCCGTCGGCCGTGACGCGGCGCGGCTCGCCGATGCGGACCAGGCCCGCCTCGGCCAGGTCGCCGAGCAGGACTCGCAGGACGGTCAGCGGCAGATCGGCGTCGGCCGCCAGCTCCACGACCGGTCGCGGGCCGCGCCTGATCAGGTCGAGCAGGGCGGCGCGGGCGTGGTCGACGTCCGGTCCGCGAGTGCCGGTGTCCAGCGCGCTGACCGGGGACATGAGGTCGATGGGGTGCGCGCCCGAGGGCCGGGTGCGGCCGCGGGTCACCGTGTAGGGGCGGACCATCGACCCGGTCTCGTCCTCGTACCAGTGCTCGTCGCTCACCGGCGGGTCAGGAGGCCGAGCGGTTGGCGGCGTCCAGGTGGCGGCCGAGGCGGCGGACGAGCAGGGCCATCTCGTGGGCGAGCTGTCCGACGTCGGTGCGCGCCTCGCTCAGCACGGCGAGGCGGCTGCCGTGCCCGGCGGGGGTGATGAAGAGGTAGGCGTCCTCCAGCATGACCATGGTCTGGCGCACCTCCCCCGCCTCGAACCGCTCCCCCGCCGAGCGGGCGAGGCCGTGGAAGCCGGAGCAGACGGCGGCCAGGTGTTCGATGTCCCGTCTGCGCATGCCGTCCGAGCTGCTCAGCGGAAGGCCGTCGGCGGTGAGCAGCACGGCCTGGCGGACGTGGTCCGTGCGGGCCACGAGGTCGTCGAGCAGCCAGCCGAGATCCGTCCCCGGTGCGCCGGCGACCGGGGACGGGTTCTCGGGGTTCTGGTCGTCACCGTGCATCGTCGGTGTCCGTCCCTTCGTCGGCGTGGGTGGGCACTGCGTCCGCGTCGGTGACGTCGGCGCTGTCGGTGATGTAGGTGCTGCCGGTGATCGAGTCGCCGCCGGGGAGGGGGGTCTTCGCGTCGGGTCCGTCCGGGCCGCCGGCCGCGGGCAGGCCCTTGCGCCCGCGGTCCAGGCCCCGCTGGAAGGCGCCGAAGATCGCGCGCATCTCGTCGGCGTCGATCTCGCGCGCGGGCGCCGCGGCCCGGGGCGGCGGCTCCTCACGCAGCTCCCGGGCGAGGGATGCCTGACGGGTACGGGTGGGCAGCGCGGGGGCGCCGGGCGCCTCGGGTCCAGGCTCGGGCGCGCTCCGTCGCCGCGACGGCAGCCCCGCCGCCGGCTCGCCCGCCTCGGGACGCCGCCCGGGGAGCGGCTGCTCCGCACCGGGCCGGGGAGAGGCGTCAGCGGCGTCGGGCACGCGCCCCCGCCGCAATGGCAGCACCGTCGCCGGCTCGGCCGCCTTCGGCCGCTGCCCGGGAGAGGGCTGCTCCGCACCGGGCCGGGCAACGGCGTCGGCGTCGGCGCCCCCACGTGTATCGAGGTCGGCCCCGGCGACTGGGACGGACGTGTGCGCCAAGCCTTCACCTGCGCCTGCCCCGGTGCCGGACGCGGTCCCCGCCCCGGCACCGTCCCCGGCCACCGCACCGGTACCCGCACCGAGACCGGCCCCGGCGACGGAGTCGGGGGCGTGCGCCGAGCCGGCACCCGCCCCCGCCGCACCAGCAGCGGACGCGACCTCGGCGACGGAGCCGGACGCGTTCCCCGCGCGGGCACCGCCACCGGCCACCGCAACGCCACCGGCCACCGCCCTCGGCCCGACGCCCGCACCCGCGCCGGCACCCGCCGCCTCGGCCAGGACGGCCAGGGGCAGCAGTACCACCGCCGTCGTGCCGCCGTACGGGGAGTCGCGGAGGGTCACGGTGATGCCGTGGCGGGCGGCGAGGCGGCCCACGACGTACAGGCCGAGCCGGTCGTGGCGGGTGGGGTCGAAGGCGTCGGGGTCGGTGAGGGTGCGCTCGGCGTGGGCGCGCTGCTCGGCGTCGAGGCCGAGGCCGCGGTCGTCGATCTCCAGGACGAAGCCGCCGCCGACCCGCCCCGGGCGCAGGGTGACCTGGGTGTGCGGCGGCGAGAACACCGTGGCGTTCTCCAGCAGTTCCGCGAGCAGGTGCGCGATGTCGGCTACGGCGTCCGCCGCGACGGCGGTCTCGGGCATCGGCGGGACCACCACGCGCGTGTAGTCCTCGATCTCGCTCACCGCCGAGGCGACGACGTCCGCGACCGGCACCGGCCCGCGCCAGCGCCGGCCGGGGGCCGCCCCGGAGAGGATGATCAGGCTCTCCGCGTGCCGGCGCATACGGGTGGTCAGATGGTCGATGCGGAACAGCTGGCGCAGCACGTCGGGGTCGTCCGTGCGCCGCTCCAGCGTGTCGACCAGCTTGAGCTGGCGGTGGACCAGCGCCTGGTTGCGCCGGGCGATGTTGAGCAGCACGGCGAACAGGCCCCGGCGCAGCCCGGCCTGCGTGACGGCGGCCTCCACCGCGGCGTGCCGCGCGGTGTTGAACGAGCGGCCGACCTGCCCGATCTCGTCGTCCCCCGCCTCGTCGGCGGCGAGCGGCGGCGCCTCGGCGAGCGCGTCCACCCGCTCCCCCGCGCTCAGCCTGCGCATGACGTCCGGGAGCTGCCGGGTGGTGAGCACGTCAGCAGCGTCCCGCAGGGTCTCCAGGCGGCGCGAGATGCGCCGGGCGCCGCGTACCGCGAGCCACAGCGACAGCGTCACGGCGGCGAGCCCGGCCGCGCCGACGACGGCGGCCTTGGTCAGCTCGTGGTAGGCGAAGGCACGCCCGCGCGCGGCGGAGTTCTCGGCGGAGCGGGTGCACAGCCGCATGTAGCGCTTGACGGCCCGGTCGGTGGTGGACCGCCAGGTGCCGGCGGCGACGGCCTGCCCGGCCCGTCCGGCACCGGCCCGCAGCAGCGCGTCCTCGCCGCGCACCAGCGAGCGGTAGGTGCCGTCGCGCTGGAACCGCTCGAACAGGGCGCGCGAGTCGGCGGGCAGGTCGGGCACGTAGGTGCGCTCGAAGACGCGCCGGTCCTCGATCGTCGAGGTCAGCATGTCGTACTGCCGGTCGGTGAGGGTGCCGGCGGCGCGCGCCCCGGCGACCAGGGCGTCCTCACGGGAGACGAACTCGCGGACCCGGACCAGTTCGGTGACGACCTGGGCCTCGCGGGCGAGCTGCCCGGCCTGGAGCGCGGTGAGCGTGGACTGCACGTCGAAGCCGGGCTCGACCAGCGTGCTGTAGGCGTCGACCGCCCGGTCCCAGGTGATGTCCCGGGCGAGCACGCGTTCGCGCAGCCCTTCGAGCTTGCCGGTGGCCGCGATCATGGTGTCCAGGGCCTGCCGTTGGCGGTCGGTGAGCCGGTCGCGGTCCCCGTCCCGGACCGCCTGGCGCAGGGCGTCGACGGCCCGGTCGGTGCGGCGCTGCTGACCGAGCAGGTCACCGGCGGCGGCCGTGTCGCGGCGGGTCCCGAGGTAGGCGGCGGACATCCGGCGCTCGATCTGGATCTGCCCGACCGCGGTGTCCACGGGGGTGCCGAAGTCCTCGTACACCCCCTGGAGCCGGATCAGCGCGCGCAGTTCGGCCGTGACCGACACCATGGCGAAGCTCCACAGGGCCATCAGCGCGACGGCCGGGGCGAGCGCGAGCGCCACGATCCGCGAGCGGACGGTGGTGGGACGGCCGAGGGGCCAGCGCATGGGTACCTGCCGGTGTTACCAGTCGGTAGAAAGTTCGGCACAACCTACGGGATCAAAACCGGCCACGCAATGGTGACCTGCGGTAACCCCCGGTCACCCGGCCGGCAGGGCGAAGGTCGTGACGACCGCCGCGTGGTCGGAGGGCCACTCGTTGCCCGCCACGTCCGGCCAGGGCCGCGGGGTGCCGGTGACCAGCGTGCGGGAGTCGAGCACGGTCAGGCCGCGGTGCAGGACGTAGTCGATCCGGTCCTGTGGTTCGGGCCGCCCGCTGCCGTCCTCGTGCACCGGGTGGACCGGCGACCAGGTGTGCCCGGGTCGGGCGGCGGGGTCGGGGTGGGCCTCGCGGAAGGAGTCGGCGAACCCCGCCTTCTCGGCCGCCTCGGTCACCGGCCACCGGACGTCCGGCCAGTCCAGGTGCGAGGGGCAGTTGAAGTCGCCGACGAGCACGACCGGGACGCCTTCGCGCGCGGACCCGGCGATACGGTCCAGGGCGTCGCGCATCTGGCCGAGCCGCAGCTCCTCGTGGGCGATCAGCTCGTCCGCCGGCAGTCCGTCGAAGGCCGCCTCGTAGGGCCCGTACGGCGCGTGGTGCAGGTGTGCGGTCCAGACGTCGACCTCGTGGCCGGGGGCGACCGCGATCCGGACCCCTGCCGCGCCGTAGAAGCCGACCTCCGGGTCACCGAAGCGGGCGGTGATGGGGTGACAGCTGAGGACGCCGAGGTTCTCGCCGGCCCGGTGGTGGTGCCAGCCGAGGGCCTCGGCCAGCTCCTGGGCGGCCGTCCCGCCGGTCTCCTGGAGCCCGACGACGTCGGCGCCGCTGCCGAGGACCGCCTCGACCTGCTTGGCGCGGTGGTCGTCGACCTGGCTGCCGCCGAGCCACAGGTTCCAGCTCATCACGCGGAGCCGGGGTACGACCATGCGTTCCAGACCTGCGGCCGTGACCCCGGTCAGGCTGTCCCGGACGGTCCGGCCGGGCGCCTCGGCGATCGGCGCGAGCGAGGGCACGGCGAGCACCGCGCACCCGGCCGCCTCGGCGGAGGCCACGCCGGTCCCGGTGTCCTCCACGGCGACACAGGCCGCGGGGTCGACGCCGAGGTCCCGGCAGGCGGCGAGGTAGGGGTCGGGGGCGGGCTTGGTGCGGGCGGTGTCGTCGGCGGTGACGGACGTGACGAACCGGTGGGCACCCAGGGCGTCGAGGACGACGTCGGCGACCGCGCGCGGGGACGCGGTGACCAGGGCGGCCGGGATGCCGTCGGCGGCGAGGGCGTCCAGCAGCTCGACGGCGCCGGGGCGGGGCACGATGCCGGTGCGGACGCGCTCGGCGAACTCGCGGTGCAGGTCGGCGGCGAGCCCGGCGGCGGGCCTGCCGGTGGCCGCGGCGAGCCAGCCGGCGGTGTGCTCGACGGGGCGGCCGAGCACCTCCGGCTGGTCGGCTTCGGTCAGCGCGCGTCCGGCGACCTGCTCGACCGCCTCCCACCACAGGCGTTCGGTGTCCACGAGGGTGCCGTCCATGTCGAACAGGACGGCACGCAGCCGGGCGTGGGGGCGGTCGGGGGTGTGGGGGGTCACGGCGGGGTCTTTCCTCACTTCTGGATACGTTCGGCCACCAGCACCGGCCGCTCGGGCAGCGACACGGTGACGGCGGTTCCGGCGCCGAGGCCGGCGGCCTCGTGCGCGGGCAGGTCGGCCTTGGCCTCGGTGCCGTCGGCCAGTCGTACGGTGACCCGGACGACCGCGCCGAGGAAGGCGGTGGCGACCACCCGGGCGCCGCCCCGCTCGTCGGCAGCCAGCCGTACGGCCTCGGGCCGCACCAGCACGTCCACCGGGCCGTCGGGCACCTCGCCCTCGGCCGGCAGCCGCTGCCCGAGCACGTCGGCGGTGCCGTCCTTCAGCACGCCCGGCAGCCGGCTCATGGTGCCCACGAACTCGGCGACGAAGGCGGTGGCGGGCCGCCCGTACAGCTCGGCGGGCTCGGCGCACTGTTCGAGCCGTCCGTCCCGCATGACGGCGACCCGGTCGGCGACGGACAGGGCCTCCTCCTGGTCGTGGGTGACGAACAGGGTGGTGATGCCGAGCTCCTGCTGGAGCCGGCGGATCTCCTCGCGCAGCGTGAGGCGTACCTTGGCGTCCAGCGCGGACAGCGGCTCGTCGAGCAGCAGCACCCGCGGGCGCAGCGCGAGGGCGCGGGCGAGCGCGATGCGCTGCTGCTGGCCGCCGGAGAGCTGGTGCGGGTAGCGGCCGCCCTTGTCGCCGAGGCCGACCAGTTCGAGCAACTCGGCTGCGCGGGAACGGCGTTCGGCGGTACGGACCTTGCGCATCCGCAGCCCGAAGGCGACGTTGTCGAGGGCGTCCAGGTGCGGGAAGAGGCTGTACGACTGGAAGACCATCCCCGCGTCGCGGCGGTGGGCCGGGACCCGGGTGACGTCCTCACCGTCCACCAGGACGGCGCCGGAGTCGGGGTGCTCGAACCCGGCGAGCATGCGCAGCGCGGTGGTCTTGCCGCAGCCGGACGGGCCGAGCAGGGCCAGGAACTCGCCGGGCCGGACGCTCAGGTCGAGTCCGTCGAGGGCGACGGTGGATCCGAACTCCCGCCTCAGAGAGCGGAATTCGACGGTGGCGGCCTTGGCGGCCGTTGCCTTCTCGGGCGTGGTGACGGTCATGGCGGTTCATCCCCGGTCGGAAGCGGTTCGGGCGCGTCCGCCGCCGGCACCGGCGAGCGCGAGGAGCAGGGCCCAGGTGACGAGCAGGCTGAGCACGGACACGGCGACGGACATCTGGGCCTGCGAGCCGCCGACGTCGTAGATCCAGACGGCGAAGGGCCGGAAGCCGAGGAGCTGGGCGACGGTGAACTCGCCGAGGACCAGCGCCAGGGTGAGGAAGGACGCGTTCAGCAGGGCGCCGCGCAGGTTCGGCAGCACGGCCCGGACGAGCGCCCGCGGCCAGGAGGCACCGCAGCTGCGGGCGGCCTCGACCAGGGTCCGTACGTCGACGGAGCGCAGTCCGGCGTCCAGGGCGCGGTGGACGAAGGGCAGCGCCATCACGACGTAGGCGAGGAGGAGGACCACCGGGAAGTTCTCGTTCTGGATCGCCACGAACGTCTGGAACAGCGGGGTCCGGGACAGGTGCTCCGGCCCCCACTTCAGCACGGTGACGATGCCGGCGACGAACGCGATCGGCGGCACCACCAGCGGCAGCGAGCACACCACCTCGACCACCGGCCGCAGCCGGGGCGTGCCGAGCCTGAGCGCGACCGTGGCGGGCACCATCAGCAGCAGGACGACCGCGATGGTGGCGACGGCCAGCTCCAGCGAGAGCAGCAGGCTGGAGACGAAGCCCTCGGTGGACAGGATCCTGGTGTAGGCGTCGAGGGTGACGCCCTGTCCCGGCACGTCCACCGTGAAGATCACGGAGGCGGTGAGCGGCACGAGGAAGTACAGGGCGGCCAGGCCGAGGACGGCCCACCGCCACGGGGTCAGGCGTCGAGCCATCGGGCGCTCCGTCGTTGCAGGGGCAGGTACACGGCCATCACCAGGGCCGCCACCAGCACCATGTCGAGGCTGAGGGCGAGGGCGACGTTCTCCTGGCCGACCAGGACGTTGCCGGACAGGGCGTCGGCGATCTGGAGGGTGACCAGCGGGACCGCGCTGCCGACCATCGCGGCGGCGGTGGCGTAGGCGGCGAAGGCACTGCCGAAGAGCAGCACCAGGCCGCCGAGCAGGGAGGGCGCCAGCACGGGCAGGGCCACGTGCCGCCAGTACTGCGCCCCGGTGGCGCCGTTGTTCAGCGCGGCCTCCCGCCACTGGGAGCGCAGGCCCTCCAGGGCCGGGGTGATGGTGAGGACCATGAGCGGGATCAGGAAGTACAGGTAGACCAGGACCAGGCCCCAGAAGCTGTACAGGTCCCAGCCGCTGTCCTTCAGGCCGAGGTGCACGGTCAGCACGCCGGCGTTGCCGAGGGTGGCGACGAAGGCGAAGGCGAGCGGGACCCCGCCGAAGTTGGCGAGCACACCGGACGCGGTCAGCACGGCCTCGCGCAGCGCGCGGGAGCGGGAGCCGACCACGGCCTGCGCGAGCGGCAGCCCGAGCAGGGCGCCGAGCGTGGCGGAGACCGCCGACAGCTTGACGCTGCCGAGCAGCGCGGTGAGGTACGGGCCCTGGAGCGAGGTGGTGAGGTTCCCGGTGGTGTGGGAGGTGGCGCCGGTGGCCGGGTCCCTGACCGTGAAGGCGCCGTCCAGGACGGCGAGGGCCGGCAGCCCGAAGGCGATCGCCGTGAACACCAGCAGCGGCACCACGGCGAGCCAGCCGGGGGCGTGGCGCCGCCGCTTCGCCGGAGCGACGGGCGCCACGTCCGCGCGCGGGAGGGCGGCGGTCATCCGGAGACGGCCTTGCCCCAGCCCTGCGCGAGGGCCGTCTTGGCCTTGCTCTGCTGGTCCTCGGTCGGGAAGGCGGGCGTGCCGGTGACCTTCGGGAGCTTGGCGGCGGCCGTCTTGTCGAGGGTGCCGGCCCTGTCCATGGCGGTCATCAGGGCGGGGCGGGCGTAGCCCTTGAGCCACAGGTTCTGGCCCTCGGCGCTGTAGAGGTACTCCTGCCACAGGCGGGCGGCCGCCGGGTGCGGGGCGTCCTTGTTGACCGCCTGGGAGTAGTACTGGGCGTACTGGCCGTCGGCCGGGATGGAGACCTTCCAGTCCACGCCCTTGGACCGGAACTCGTCGGCGTAACCGGCGTTCAGGTAGTCCCAGTCGATGGAGATCGGGGTCTCGCCCTTCTCCACGGTGGCCGGGGTGGACTCGACGGGCGTGTAGTTGCCGTTCTTCTTCAGCTTGGCGAAGAAGTCCAGGCCGGGCTTGATGTCGTCGAAGGAGCCGCCGTCGGCGAGGGCGGCCGCGTAGACGCCGCCGAAGGCCGAGCCGGACTTGGTGGGGTTGCCGTTGAGGGCGACCTGGCCCTTGTACTGCGGCTTGAGCAGGTCCTTGAAGGTGGTGGGGCAGGTCTTCACCCGCTTGGCGTCGCAGCCGATGGAGATGTAGCCGCCGTAGTCGTTGTACCAGCGGGCCTGTGGGTCCTTCTGCGCCTCGGCGATGTCACCGTAGGCGGCCACCTTGTACGGCGCGAGCAGGCCCTGCTGGGCGGCGCTGAGGGCGAAGGAGCTGCCGAGGTCGAGGACGTCGGGCGCGCGGTCCTGGCCCTTCCTGGAGGTGACGGCGTTGATCTCGTCCTGGCTGGAGCCGTCGGGGCTCTCGTCCTCGATCTTGATGCCGTACTTCTTCTGGAAGCCGTCGATGATCGCGCCGTAGTTGGCCCAGTCGCGGGGCACCGCGATGATGTGCAGCTTCCCCTCCTTCTTGGCCGCCGCGACCAGGGCGTCCAGGCCGCCGAAGTCGGCCGCCGAGGTGGCGGTGGCGGCGTTCTTGCCGGTCTTGGTGGTGCTGGCCGCGTTGTCGGGGGCGGCGCCGCAGGCGCTCAGCGCGAGCGCGGCGACGACGGCGAGGGAGCCGCCGAGGACGGCGTTTCTCGGCAGGGACACGGTCACGGTCTCTCCAGGGGGCGCACGAGGGTGGAGTGATGCGGGGAACTTGTCTGAACAAGTTGGCCTCAGTACGCCCGGCGCCGGTGTCCCGTCCGTGAACGCCGGTGAAACACCGGCCCCTGTTTCCCTGCACACTTCCGGCTGCCACGGATCATGCTCGAACGTCGATTAGGCTGGTCACGCTGTGCACAGCGGCCTACGCAGAGGGGAAGCATGACGGCGCGACACGAGGAGATCGCGGACGAGTTGCGCCGCGCGATCGACCGGGAGGAGTACACGGTCGGCAGCCGGCTGCCCTCGGAGTCGGAACTGGCCGCGCACTACGGCGTCTCGCGCGGTACCGTCCGGCAGGCCGTCGCGGCGCTGACCGCCGAGGGGCTCATCGGGTCCCGGCAGGGCGCGCGCCGGGTGGTCCTGGCCGGCCGTCCCAACCAGAGCTTCGAGGAGCTGCGCAGCTTCGCCCAGTGGGCGCGGGCCATGGGCCGGGAGGCGACCGGCCGTGTGGTGACCCAGGAGTACCGTCCGGCCGGCCACGAGGACGCCGTACGTCTGCAACTGGCCGTCGGTGTCCCGGTGCTGCACGTGCTGCGGGTACGCGGCCTGGACGGCGAGCCGGTGCTGCTGGAGCGGACGGTGTACGCCGACTGGATCTCACCCGCGGTCGAGGCGATCGAGCCCGGCTGCGCCTCGGTCACCCAGCGCCTGTACGACGACACCGGTCTGGTCTTCGCCTACGGCGAGCACGTCATCGACGCGGTGGCCGCCGGCGCGCTGGACGCCGAGCTGCTCGGGGTGCGCCGGACGAGTCCGCTGCTGCGGGTGCGGCGCGTGACGACGACGCGCGAGGGGCGCCCGGTGGAGTGGTCGGACGACCGCTACCGGCCGGACGCGGTGAGCTTCAGCGTGCACAACTCGATCGGGAACAATCCGCTCGCGCGGAAGACGGCGGAGTAGCGGGCGGGGGCGCGCTCGTCGCCGGGTGCGGGTCCGCGGTGGTCGCTCGCGCAGTTCCCCGCGCCCCTGCCTGCCCGTCCCTATCCCGGCGCTCCGGAGGAGAAGCGGCGCAGGAGGGGGGACAGGACCAGGACCGACTTGGTGCGTTCCACGAAGGGCTCGCCCGCGATGCGCTCCAGGACGCGTTCGAAGTGGCGCATGTCGGAGGCGAAGACCTGCACGACGGCGTCCGCCTCGCCGGTGACCGTCGACGCGGCCACGACCTCCTGGTAGCGCTCCAGCCCGCGCTGGATCGTCTCCGGCGAGGTGTTGCGCCGGCAGTAGATCTCGACGAACCCCTCGGTCTCCCAGCCGAGGGCCGCCGGGTCCACCCGGACGGTGAAGCCGGTGATGGCGCCGGTGGCCCGCAGCCGGTCCACCCGCCGTTTGACGGCGGGGGCCGACAGGCCGACCATCTGCCCGATGTCCGCGTAGGAGCGGCGGGCGTCCTCGGCGAGGGCGTGCACGATGCGTTCGTCGAGATCGTTCAGCACGGGCGGTGGTTCACTTCTCCGGTTCGGTCACTTCTCTGCCGCCGGCGCGACGTCCGGGTCGGCGGTCGCGAGGCGGGAACGGCGATAGCCGTAACCGAAGTAGAACACGAGCCCGACGGCCATCCAGACACCGAACACGACCCAGGTCACGGCGGAGAGGCTGCCCATCATCCACACGCAGAAGGCGAAGCCCAGCGCGGGCAGCACCGGCGACAGCGGGACGCGGAAGGTGCGTTTCATGCCCGGGCGGGTCCGGCGCAGCACCACGACGGCGACGTTGACCAGAGCGAAGGCGAACAGCGTGCCGATGCTGGTGGCGTCGGCGAGCTGGCCCAGCGGGACAGCGGCGGCCAGGACGCCGCAGAACAGGGAGACGATCACCGTGTTGGCGCGCGGGGCGCCGGTCTTCGGGTGCACCTTGGCGAAGATCTTGGGTACCAGGCCGTCGCGCGACATCGCGAAGAGGATGCGGGTCTGGCCGTAGAGCACGGTGAGGACGACGCTGGCGATGGCGATGACGGCGCAGAAGGCCAGCAGGGTGCCCCAGAAGGTCTGGCCGGTGACGTCCTTCATGATCTGGGCGAGCGCGGCCTCGGAGTCGTTGAACTGCCGCCACGGCTTCGCGCCGACGGCGACCGCCGCGACCAGCACGTACAGGGCGGTCACGATGACCAGGGACAGCATGATGGCGCGGGGCAGGTCGCGCTGGGCGTTCTTGGCCTCCTCACCGGCGGTGGAGGCGGCGTCGAAGCCGATGTAGGAGAAGAACAGCGTGGCACCGGCGGCGCTGACGCCCGCCATGCCGAGCGGCATGAAGTGCGCGTAGTTGCCGGACTTGAAGCCCATGAAGCCGATGGTGCAGAACAGCACCAGCGCGGCGATCTTCACGCACACCATGATGGTGTTGGCCCGCGCGGACTCCTTGGCGCCGCCGAGCAGGAACACCATGGCGAGGATCACGACGATCAGGGCCGGCAGGTTGAAGATACCGCCGTCGACGCCGGGCGGGTTGGCCAGGGCGTTCGGAATGGTGACGCCGATGGTGCCGTCCAGCAGCTCGTTGAGGTACTCGCCCCAGCCGACCGCCACGGCGGCCACCGAGACGCCGTACTCCAGCAGCAGGCACCAGCCGCAGACCCAGGCGATGAGTTCGCCCATGGTCGCGTACGCGTACGAGTACGAGGAACCGGCGACCGGGATGGTGCCCGCCAGCTCGGCGTAGGACAGCGCCGAGAAGAGCGCGGTGAGACCGGCGATCACGAAGGAGAGGGTGACGGCCGGGCCCGCCTTCGGCACGGCCTCGCCGAGGACGACGAAGATGCCGGTGCCGAGCGTGGCACCGATGCTGATCATCGTCAGCTGCCACAGCCCGAGGGAGCGGCGCAGCGACCCTCCCTCGCCCTGGCCGCCCTCAGCGACCAGGCGTTCGACGGGCTTGCGGCGCATGAGGCGCGCGGCGACGCCCGGGGACGCGGGGGCGGCCGTTCTCTCGTTCTGCGGGGGTGCGCCTTGGTCGAGCACGCGCGGGCTCCTTATCGCTGCCGGTCGATGGGCGCGGGAACGGGCGGGAGCCCCGCAGGGGCAGGGACCCGCCGAGCGGAGTTCCCGCCACGCCACGTACAGCGCAGCACACTACGGGGGACAGCTTCACGGGCGTAATGCAGCAACCTTGCGCGCCCGGGCACCATCCTTGCGTTCATCCGCCCGAAACGCCGATTCGTTGCGCTCACGCTTTCGACCGTTGCGCACCCCCCCTCACCAGCGCCTTTTACGGAGTCTTGGTCCGGCGTCCCGGCCCGGGTACGCCGACGGCCCCCGCCCTCCCGGTCGGGGAGGGACGGGGGCCGTCGGTCAGGGCGTCACGGGACGGCCGGAGCCGGCCCGCGGCGGCTCAGCTCCAGCTGGCGTGCAGCGGCTTGCCCTCGGCGTAGCCCGCGGCGCTCTGGATGCCGACGATGGCCTTCTCGGCGAACTCCTCCAGGGAGCCGGCGCCCGCGTAGGTGCAGGACGAGCGGACACCCGCGATGATCGAGTCGATCAGGTCCTCCACACCGGGACGGGCCGGGTCGAGGAACATGCGCGAGGTGGAGATGCCCTCCTCGAACAGCGCCTTGCGGGCCCGGTCGTACGACGACTCCTCAGAGGTGCGGTTGGCCACGGCGCGCGCGGAGGCCATGCCGAACGACTCCTTGTACAGGCGGCCGCCCGCGTCCTGCTGGAGGTCGCCCGGGGACTCGTAGGTGCCCGCGAACCAGGAGCCGACCATCACGTTGGACGCGCCGGCCGCGAGGGCCATGGCCACGTCGCGCGGGTGGCGGACACCGCCGTCGGCCCACACGTGCTTGCCGTGCTTGCGCGCTTCGGCGGCACACTCCAGGACGGCCGAGAACTGCGGCCGGCCCACGCCGGTCATCATGCGGGTGGTGCACATGGCGCCCGGGCCGACACCGACCTTGATGATGTCCGCGCCGGCGTCGATCAGGTCCTTGACGCCCTCGGCGGAGACGATGTTGCCCGCCGCGATCGGCACGTGCGGGTCGAGCGCGCGGACCAGCTTGATCGCGCTGATCATCGACTCCTGGTGGCCGTGCGCGGTGTCGATGACGAGCGTGTCCACGCCCGCGTCGAGCAGCTGCTTGGCCTTGCCGGCCACGTCGCCGTTGATGCCGACGGCGGCGGCGACGCGCAGCTTGCCCCGGCTGTCGACGGCCGGGGTGTAGAGCGTGGCGCGCAGCGCGCCCTTGCGGGTCAGGATGCCGGCGAGCCTGCCGTCCTTGTCCACGGCGGGGGCGTAGCGGCGGTTGTGGGTGTCCAGGGTGGTGAACGCCTCGCGCGGGTCGATGTCCGCGTCCAGGAGGAGCAGGTCCTTGGACATGACCACTTCGAGCTGGGTGAAGCGGTCGACGCCGCTCAGGTCGGCGTCCGTGACCACGCCGACGGGGCGCTGCTGGTCGTCGACGACGACACCGGCGTTGTGGGACCGCTTGGGCAGCAGCGCGAGGGCGTCGGCGACGGTCTGGTGCGGGGCCAGCACGATCGGGGTGTCCAGCACCAGGTGGCGGCTCTTGACCCAGGAGACGACGTCGGTGACCACGTCGATCGGGATGTCCTGCGGAATGACCACCAGGCCGCCGCGCCGGGCCACCGTCTCGGCCATGCGGCGGCCGGCGATGGCGGTCATGTTGGCGACGACGAGCGGGATGGTGGTGCCCGTGCCGTCCGGCGAGGAGAGGTCCACTCCCTGACGCGAGCCGACCGCTGAGCGGCTCGGCACCATGAAGACGTCGTCGTACGTCAGGTCGTACGCGGGCTGGATGTCATTGAGGAAACGCACGTGCCGCACATCCCAGTCGATCAGAGGTGACCCCCCGACGGGTGCGCCAGGGGGAAAGAAGCACGTACTTCATTCTCCCATGACGGGCGCGCTGCCCGGCCCCCACAGAACCTCCAGGCCCGGCGGAGAGGGTCTAGGAGGATCCTCCAAGGGCCAGCACGACGGCGAGCCGGGGCGTGCGGTCGACTGCCTCGGCGAACACGTCCTGCGCCGTCAGCCACTCGCCGGGGGCCGCGTCCGCGTACGGCCGCCAGCCCCGCACGACGACCAGCATCCCGCGCTCGACGGCGGTCTCGGGCCACACCGTGTGGTCGCCGAGGGAGTCCGCGAGCGCGTCCCAGTTGCGGCCGAACCAGTCGGGCAGCGCCAGCGCCCGGGCGGCCCGGTCCATCAGGCCGGCCTTGTCGGTGACGCCCGTGAGGTCGAGGGTGACCACGAGCCGGTCCGTCAGGTCTTCGCTCATCTCAGCACCGCCCGGAACGAGGTGTAGTGGTCATCCGTGTAGTAGATCTCCCCGCCCTGGCCGGTGACGAGCCGCCGCGCGCCGCGGTCGTGCGCGCCTGGGGTCGGCACCGTGTACTCGTGGTAGTAACCGCGCGGGTGGCCCGGCAGCAGCCCCTCCAGGTTGCCGAAGACGATGCCGTCCCTGGCGTACGGGAAGGGGCCGCCCCGGTCGATGAGGGCGAGGGTCCGCCGGGCCTCGGCCGGGAGCCGGGACTCCTGCACGGTGGCGGTGCCGCGGGCCCAGGCGGGTGTGGACGCGCCGGAGGCCGGCGTGGTGCCCGCGCCCGCGTTCGTGCCCGGGTGCGTGCCGGGTGAGCATCCCGCCAGCAGGGCGCAGAGGCAGACCAGCAGGCTCGCGAGGGCGCGCAGGAGCCGCGGGAACGGTCGGGGGACGAGCGGGGGCAGCATGCCGCCGATGCTGCCACGCCCGTCCCGTCACGTACGCCCCGCGACCCGCCGCGGGGGTGTCTCAGTGACCGTCCGGGTCCGCCCGGCTGAGGGCGGGCTTCGGGGTCGGGCCCGCCGTCATCAGGTAGTCGGCGGCCGAGGTGTCGGTCACCAGGCTGGTGACCAGGCCGGAGCGCAGCACCGCGTCGATCGCGGACGCCTTGCGCTGCCCGCCGGCGATCGCCACGACCTCCGGGATGCGGCGCAGCTGGTCGGTCTTGACCGTGATGCACCGCTCCCCCAGGTCGCGCCCGATCCGGCGGCCCTCGGCGTCGAAGAGGTGCGCGGACATCTCGGCGGCGACACCGAGCGAGGCGTAGTGCGCGCGCTCCTCGTCGCTGAGCATGTCGTGCACGGTCGAGATGCCGGGCTCCCAGGAGCCGATGGAGACGCAGGCGACCGTGACCTTGTCGAAGTACTCGAAGGCCCGGGCGATACCGGTCTGGTGACGCAGCGCCCCGGCGGTGGCCGCGTCCGGCAGCAGCATGGGCGCGTAGATGGGGTGGGCGTCGCCGCCCGAGACCTGGGCGGCGCGGCGCACCGCCTCGACCGAGCCGCGCTCGGCGGTCCCGGCGTCGTACACGCCCGTCAGCTGCACCACCGTGCACGGCGGCAGCCGGTCGAGCGCCGCCGCCATGTGGATGGTGGAGCGGCCCCAGGCCAGGCCGAGCACGTCCCCCTCGTTGACGAGTTCACCGAGCAGGTCGGCCGCGACCTCGCCCAGGTTCTCCGGGTCGGGGGTCTCCTCCGCCTCGGCCGGGGACTCGACCACGACGGCGTGCCTGAGGCCGTAGCGGGCGCGGAGCGCGTCGGAGCGCTCTGCGTCCAGCTCGGCCGGGACGCGGATCTCGATCCGTACGAGATCCCGTTCGAGGGCGGTCTCCAGGACCCGGGCCACCTTGAAGCGGCTGACGCCGAACTCCTCGGCGATCTGGATCTTGGACTTGCCCTCGAGGTAGAAGCGGCGGGCCATGGCCGCCGCCTGCACCAGCTCAGCGGGTCCCATCCGCATGGCTGACCGGCCCGCCGACATACCCGACACGGCGATCTCCTCACTGCTGTTCACACTCTGGATTCGCCGTTCATCCTTGCAGATCCGGCGCGACTGCTCCGCCCTGATGGGCGCCGTACATTCAACCGTTCACGTAGCCGTGGCTCAGTGGTCGCATGCCCAGGATGCCTGGGCGGTGGCCGCGTCCGCCTGGTTGCGCAGTGCACGTACCGCCTCGGCCGGGTCCTTCGCCCCGTAGACCGCCGACCCGGCGACGAACACGTCCGCCCCCGCGTCCGCGCAGCGCTCGATCGTGGAGGCCGACACACCTCCGTCGACCTGCAGCCACAGTTCGAGGCCGTGCTTGCCGATCAGCTCGCGGGTGCGGCGGATCTTGGGGAGCATGATGTCGAGGAAGGCCTGGCCGCCGAAGCCCGGCTCGACCGTCATGATCAGCAGCATGTCGAGCTCGGGGAGCAGGTCCTCGTACGGCTCGATCGGCGTCGCGGGCTTGAGCGCCATGGAGGCGCGGGCGCCCTTGGCGCGGATCTCCCGGGCGAGCCGCACGGGCGCGGCCGCCGCCTCCACGTGGAAGGTGACGGAGGAGGCGCCCGCCTCGACGTACTGGGGGGCCCAGCGGTCCGGGTCCTCGATCATCAGGTGGCAGTCCAGCGGGGTGCCCGTGGCGCGGGCCAGTGACTCCACGACCGGCACGCCGAGCGTGAGGTTCGGGACGAAATGGTTGTCCATGACGTCGACGTGGAGCCAGTCGGCTCCCTCGACCGCCCGCGCCTCGTCCGCTAGGCGGGCGAAGTCGGCGGACAGGATGCTGGGGTTGATCTGCGCGGCCATGCCCCAAGCCTGCCATGTCGCTGCGCTTGGCAGTAACGGTGGTCTGTCGCGGTTGCGCTACGGCTGCGGGCGCGTGGGCGTCGGGCGTCCTTCTCGGTCGCGCTTCGGCTGCCGGCCGGTGGGGGCCGGTCGCGCGGTTCCCCGCGCCCCTTGGGGACGCCGGCCGGTGTCGATCGGTGCGGCGGGGGCGTCGGGGATCTGTCCCGGTTGCGCCACGGCTGCCGGCCGGTGAGGGCCGGTCGCGCGGTTCCCCGCGCCCCTCAGCCGGGACGGCCGACCGGTGTCCATCGGCGCCCTGGGCACATGTCGGGTCCGTCGCGGTCGTCCTTCGGCTGCGGGCGTGCGGGGGCCGGTCGCGCGGTTCCCCGCGCCCCTCAGCCGGGGACGGCCGACCGGTGTCCGTCGGCGCCCTGGGCACATGTCGGGTCCGTCGCGGTCGTCCTTCGGCTGCGGGCGTGCGGGGGCCGGTCGCGCGGTTCCCCGCGCCCCTCCACGGGTCAGGCGGTGCGGCGGATCAGGGACAGGTACATCGCGTCTGTGCCGTGCATGTGGGGCCAGAGCTGGATGTCCGGGCCGTCGCCCAGGGCGGGCACGTGCGGGAGCAGGGGGCGGGCGTCGATGAGTTCGGTGTCCGGGTACTGCTTGAGCACGTCGGCGACGACCGCCCTGGTCTCGGCGAGGTGCGGGGAGCAGGTGGCGTAGCCGACGACACCGCCGACCCGCACCGAGTCGAGCGCGGTGCGCAGCAGGGCGCGCTGGAGCGGGGCGAAGTTCTCCAGGTCCTCCGGGCGCCGCCGCCATCTGGCCTCGGGCCGCCTGCGCAGGGCCCCCAGGCCGGTGCAGGGCACGTCCATCAGCACCCGGTCGAAGGTGCCGGGCCGCCACGGCGGCCGGGTCCCGTCGGCGGCGATCACCTGGTACGGCCCCGGGTTGCCGTCCAGGGCCTTGGCCACCAGGCCCGCCCGGTGCGGCTGCTTCTCGGACGCGAGCAGCACGGCGCCGCGCTCGGCGGCCAGGGCGCCGAGCAGTGCCGCCTTGCCCCCGGGGCCCGCGCACCCGTCGAGCCACGCGCGGTCCGGGCCGTCGAGCGGGGCGTTCGCGAGCGCGAGGGCGACCAGCTGGCTGCCCTCGTCCTGCACCCCGGCCCGCCCCTCACGGACCGCCTCGACGGCACCGGGCTCGCCGCCCTCGGTGAGCCGCACGGCGTACGGGGACCAGCGCCCCGGTACCGCGGCCTCCTCCAGGAGCAGCTCGTCCGTCGTGGCCCGGCCCGGCCGGGCCACCAGGGTCACCTCGGGCCGCTCGTTGTCCGCCTCCAGCAGGTCCTCGATGCCGGCCCGGCCGCCGCCCAGGGAGTCCCACAGCGCGGAGACGACCCAGCGGGGGTGCGAGTGCACGACGGCGAGGTGGTCCTCGGGGTCCTCGTCGTAGGGCGGCGCGACCTTCTCCAGCCAGCCGTCCAGGTCGTTCTGCGCGACCTTGCGGAGCACGGCGTTGACGAACTTGGCCCGCCCGTCGCCGAGCACGACCCGTGCCAGCTCGACGGAGGCGGACACCGCCGCGTGGGTCGGGATCCGGGTCCCGAGCAGCTGGTGCGCGCCGAGGCTCAGCACGTCGAGCACCGGCGGGTCGACCTCGCGCAGCGGCCGGTCCACACAGGCCGCGATGACGGCGTCGTACGTGCCCTGCCTGCGCAGCGTTCCGTACACCAGCTCGGTGGCGAGAGCGGCGTCCCGCGCGTCGAACTTCTCCGGCCCCTCCTTCTCTCGCGCCTTGCGCAGCAGCGGGGGCAGCACGAGGTTGGCGTACGCGTCCCGCTCGTCCACGGCGCGCAGCGCCTCGAAGGCGAGGATGCGGACGGGGTCCTTCTGGGGACGGCGGTAGGGCTTGGCGGGCCGGTGCGGCCGCCGGGACTGCTCGCTCACGAAAAAGGTGCTCCGGATGGGAAGAAGGGGGTGCGGTTCCCAGCCTACGTCGCGACGCGGTCACCCCCGCCGCCCGGGGCGGAGCGGGGCGGCCGCCGCCGCGGCGGGCGCTCAGCCGCCGACGCGCTCGCCCTCGGTGATGCGCACCCCGCGCGCCCAGTCCGCCGCCCGCATCGGCTTCTTGCCCTGCGCCTGCACCCACAGCAGCTCGACGGCGTAGGAGCCGGTGCCGACGTGCACGTTGTTCTTGCCGACGGCGAGCTGCCCGGGGGCGAGGTCGGTGCGCTCGGGCACCGGCGCGGCCTGGACGATCTTGAGCCGCTCGCCGCGGAAGGTGGTCCAGGCGCCGGGGGCCGGGGTGCAGCCGCGCACCACCCGGTCCACGCGCAGCGCGGGCGTGGCCCAGTCCACCTGGGCGTCCTCGACGGTGATCTTGGGTGCGAGGGTGATGCCCTCCGCCGGCTGCGGCACCGCCTTCAGGGTGCCGTCCTCGATGCCGTCCATGGTGGCGGCCAGCAGCCCGGCGCCGGCGAAGGCGAGCCGGGTGAGCAGGTCACCGCTGGTGTCGGTGGGCCGGATCTCCTCGGTGACCGTGCCGTAGACGGGGCCGGAGTCGAGGCCCTCCTCGATGAGGAAGGTGGCGGCACCGGTGATCTCGTCGCCCGCCATCAGGGCGTGCTGCACGGGCGCGGCGCCACGCCAGGCGGGCAGCAGCGAGAAGTGCAGGTTGACCCAGCCGTGCGCCGGGATGTCCAGGGCGACCTTGGGCAGCAGCGCGCCGTAGGCGACGACCGGGCAGCAGTCCGGGGCGATCTCCCGCAGCCGCTCCAGGAATTCGGGGTCCCGCGGCCTGGCCGGCTTCAGCACCTCGATGCCGGCCTCCGCCGCCCGTTCGGCCACGGGCGAGGCGACCAGCCTGCGTCCGCGTCCGGCCGGTGCGTCGGGCCGCGTGACGACGGCGGCGACCTCGTGCCGCCCGGAGGCGATGAGGGCGTCCAGGGCGGGAACGGCGACCTCGGGGGTACCGGCGAAGACCAGCTTCATGGGCGGGATCGGGCCTCTCGGGCGGGGGTTGGACGGGCAGCGCACCAGTCTATGGCCCGGGCCGGACCGCCGCCCCGCCGGCCACGGACGGGCGCCCGCCCGGGAGCGGTGGTGCACGCGGAGGAGGACGGCGTACGCATATGCCTGTACGCCCCCAGCCCGTGACCAGCGGAGCGCCTACGCGTTGGTCAAGAAAGAGTTGACCACATCGGGCCGCTTTCGCGGGCCCAGTTCCTTTCAACGCCGGTTCGAGAGGCTTGTTCATGGCCGACCACGCAACCCACGACGCCCAGGCCCGGGCCAGCCTGCACTTGCTGGTGCGGGACATCGAGCGGGTCCGCCGGCAGGTGGACGCACTGCGCACGCTCACCGCCCAGCTGGGCAACGTCTACCGTCCCCGCCGCTCCGGCCCCTCCACGGGCTTCGTCGTCTACGGACGGGCACCCGCCCCGACGGTCCGCCTCGCCCAGGAGCTGCGGGACAGCGTCGAGACGCTGGTCACGGCCGCCGTGGACTTCGACCGCTCGCTGGGCTTCTCCTGGGACGCGGTGGGCTCGGCGCTCGGGGTCACCAAGCAGGCGGTGCACCGCCGTTACGGAGCCCGCCGCGCCGCCACCCAGGCCGCCGCCGAGACCGAGCGGGCGACCGAGCCGTCCGGCACCCGCACGCTCAACGCCGCGCTGCCCGCCCTGCCCGCCCTGCCCGCGGTCCCGACGGTGCCCGCCGCCCGCTCCATGCCCACCCAGCCCACCGCGGGCAGCCCCACCCTCCGCGAGGACCCGCGCCCCGCGGCCTTCCCGGCCCCCCGTAACGGCTGACCGGCACCGCCCACCCCCCTCACCCGCCCTCCCGGCCCCCTCCGGGAGGGCAGCCACACGCCCGCCGCCCCCACTCAGGGGCGCGGGGAACTGCGCGACCAACCCCCACCGGCCGGCAGCCAAAGCGACCGCGACAGCCCCAAGGTCGACCCAGGGCCCCGACAGACACCGGCGGACGCCCCCCACTCTGGGGCGCGGGGAACTGCGCGACAAACCCCACCCCCCCCCACCCCCCCCCCTCCCCCCTTCACACCC